>CALBUZ010000097.1 GCA_937969105.1 uncultured Collinsella sp.
ACGACCCGACCGACCTGCCAAAAAGGGACAGGTTTATTTTGGCAGGTTTTATCTGGACAAACGAAAAATCCCCGCCGATTGGTGCAATGGGGACAGGTTACTTTGCACCAATTGGTGCAATGGGGACAGGTTAGTTTGCACCAACAAGAAAAGGGCCGCGCACCCAATTGGATGCACGGCCCTTTTGCCATGAATGCGAGCGATTCCTCGGCGAGCTATTTACTCAGCAGCCTCGGTAGTCTCGGCCTCGGCAGCGGCCTCCTCGACGGGAGCCTCTGCGGGAGCCTCGGCGGCCTGCTTGGCAGCCTCCTCGGCGAACTTAGCGGCACGCTTAGCCTTCTCGGCAGCCTTAGCCTCAGCGGCGGCCTTGCGAGCGGCCTCGGCCTCAGCAGCCTTGGCGGCCTTGGCAGCCTTGGCCTCCTCAGCCTTCTTGAGCTGGGCGGCAGCGGCGCCACCGAACTTGTCGGCGAAGCGCTGGACGCGTCCACCGGTGTCGACGAACTTCTGCTGGCCGGTGTAGAACGGGTGGCACTCGTTGCAAAGCTCGACCTTCATCTCGGACACGGTAGCGTGCGTCTTGAAGGTGTTGCCGCAGGAGCACGTCACCGTGCACTCGACATACTGGGGATGGATACCCTGCTTCATGGTAGGACTCCTTATTGGTCAGGCGCTGGTTACCGATCAGCGCATAAGGCGTCTTGGTTTCCGACCAAGACAACAAACTCGGCTATGGTACCACGGCGCCGCGTGTCCCACAAAAGGTTCACGGTCTTTTCGGAACGACACGAATCTGACCCATCGAAACACATCTCCACCGTTCCTTCAACTGGGAAAATGCCGTCCCCGGGGCCTGAGAAGGGCCCCGGGGACGTTCGACTGACTGCGGGAACGGCCTTTCCGCTCAATGTGTTCGGCTGAGATCGGAAATCAACCAAACTGAACTAGGTTCAGTTGACATGGTTAAAAACGAGGGGCGACGCTTTTGCGTCACCCCTCGTCCCGGCCGGTTGCTTTAGTTGTACACACGGTAGTTACACTTGAACTGGGTTATGTGTCCATAGTTGGAGCGGTACCAACCCGACGTATAGCTGATTGCCTCTGCGCCTAGATAGTCGTAGCCCTTGTTGTAGCGAAGCTGACGGTAGGTCGTGTCGTACTCTGCTACGTAAAACGTGTCTCCAGAGAAGGCTTTGTACCGGTCCTTAACCGTCGAAGCCATGTACGCGGGTTCGACATCGCCTTTCTCCCCGTTGAGCGCATAGACGGGTGCCGCGATTCCGCATAAAGCCGTTGCCACGAGGATGGCGTAGACAGCCATGCGCGACGCATTGGACTTCAGCTGTTCAAATAGTTTCATGTCATTTACCTCCTTCGTATGTATCGAGGTATTCCTGCTTGAGCGTCTGCGAGGACGACTTGATCTTTTCCACGAGCGTGCCGGCCTCGATGAAGTAGAACGAGTTGGTGAGGTCTGCCAGGTCGTCGAGCAGATGGCTTGAAATGAGCACGCTTCGTCCCCGCGCCACCTCGCTGCGCATCGCGTCGCAGGAGGTTTTCCGCTTTCCCGGATCGAGGCCGTTCAGCGGTTCATCGAGGATGAGGTACGGGCAATCGGTCGATATCGCCATGGCAAGCTTTACCTGCTGCTTCATTCCTGTCGAGAGTTTACGGGTCGGCTTGTCGAGATATGGGGAGATTCCGAGGGAGCTGCAGAGCGAGTCGATGTCGGCGGCCGATTTCCACGCCTCCCTAACGAAAGCAAGGTGCTCGATGGCCGATAGCGTGGGATAGAGATCCGCGCTGCCCGAAGAGCTCAGGTAGACGAGTTCTGCAAATTCGGCTGATCGACGTTGGCAGATTCCGTCTGCCGCCAGGCTTCCCGAGCGGATGCGGGTGGGAAATTGGCCCGACAGCGCTTCAAGAAGGGTGGTTTTCCCCGAGCCGTTGGGAGCAACGAGGCCCGCCGCCGTTCCCGGGCTCAGGAAAAGCGACCCGATTGAAAGTATCGTCGTGCTTCCGTATCCCACGCTCGCGTCAAGAAGCTCGAGCCCATGGTGCTTTTTCGCGGGTCCAGGCTGTTTGGGCGAACGTGTCGCAACGGCGCCGACCGCAAAAAAGACCGCGACGTATGCCAGGGCCACGGCAAGCATCGATGCGCTGCCTGAACCGGAGCCAATGAATTCTGTCGGGAAGCATCCTACGTAACCCGTTGCCTCGATAGGCGAGAATACGGCCAGCGGCAGGAGCCCGAGCGCGGCATTATGCCCTAGTGCCGAATCGGACAGTAACGGGAATGCCGGGGCCGCGACAAGCAGCGCGGAGGTAAGGGGGCCCGCGAGGACGCGCCTCGTTGCGGTCGATAGGACGGCGGAGCAAACGGATATCAAGGTTCCGCCCGCAAGCAGCGCGAGAAGCAGGGCTGTGAAGACGTTTCCCGCGGTCGTGGTGGTAAGCGCGCCGTCATGGAAGAAGGCGATCGGGTACCCAATTTGCCCGAAGCCGTTTAGGACCAAGGCGTAAATGCCCCCGGGTGCGAGGCCGGCGAGGAGCATCGCGGTCCCCGCGACGATTATCGAAAACACGATCTGAATAAGGCGCCGGAATTTGGGCACGGGCGCCTTTGCCGCCAGGGTCCCGGGCCTTGTGGCGCCGAGCACGAGTATCGACGAGAGAAGGAAGGGGATGAAGGGAAGGAAAGACGGCGCCGTGGCAATGGCGTAAGGCAGGAAGGAAAGGAATGGCAGGTCGTTTGCGGAGGCCGGGATATCCGTGATGCCGGAGCTGCTCAGGGCACGGCAATATGCGAGCGCTGCGTCATTGGTCTCTTGGTCTCCCACGATGGACCCGGATTGGAAGCCTTCGCCCATGAGCGCGTAGTAGCTCTCGGCAGAATCGAGAAAGGCGGCGTCGGTTTGGGCGGCAAGGGCGGCGTTCGCGTATCTTGCAAGCTCCGCGTCGACTTGCTGCTCTGGAGATAGGTCTGTGCCGCTGGCCTGGGGCGCGCGCGTATTGAATGCGTCGACAAAGCCCTGCATGCCCTGTTTCATAAAGAAGGGCCCGTAGATGGGTGAATTGAACGCAATGGGGACGGAAAAGGCTGCAGCGAGAACGAGCGTACAAATCCATACGGCCTTGTCTCTTAGGATTAGTTTGAGAAGAAGTCGACAGTACATTTAGAAGCACCTACATTTCTCAAAGCATCGTTAGATTAATAATGACAGACCGGATGAAGATGCGTGCGACGGGGGCGAGGCGAATGGCTGAGCGGTATCGATATGCGGGTTCAACGGTATCACATTGGCCACATAGATTTTTAACTTGCATTTCTACCCGCCCTTTTCGTAGAGTCGCCGATACGTGCTTAGCGCACCCTCGGCGCGTCCGGCAGGCTTTGCGAAATGGGATCCAGGAGACTTCGGCGCAGCATCATCTTGCGGAATGCTTCTAATGAGCCTCCCATCCTTCAAAAACAGAATCTCATCGCACAGCCTATCGACCGAATCCAAGATGTGGGATGACATGATGATGCACGTACCAGAATCGGCCAGCTTCCTGAGAATCTCGGAATGCAAGTCCACCCTGCTGGGGTCGAGCGCGTTCATGGGCTCATCTAATAGAAGGTACCGCGCGCCCGTCGCATACGCAATCGCCAGGGTAAGCTGCTGCTTCATGCCCTGGCTCAGAGTGCGGATCCTCATCTTCGCGAACTCGCCTATCTGCGTTTGTTCCACTATCTCTTCGATATCGCGAGCATGCGGCCACATATCGCAAACCATCTTGAGGTGATCTTCCGCACGCAATCCGGGATACAGCAGCGTCCCCTCACCAGGTGCATAGAAAATCATAGAACGGACCTCTCTCGCACCCGTACCCTGCACCTCATCCAGAACGATGCTCCCGTCCACGCGAGGACCCGGCAAACCTGCCATCGCACGCAGCAACGTCGTCTTTCCATGCCCGTTCGGAGCGACGAGACCGTAGACCGTACCCGGGGCAAACTCAGCGTTCACCGAATCTACGAGCACCTTCTTTCCATAAGAGATCGTCAGCGTTTGAAGGTCAATCATCGAGATCATCCCCTTTCGATCTTTGGAACACTCAGGCGCACCATCAACGGAGATACGGCGCCCAAGACCACCAGCAGAGCGCCCGATGCGCCGACGACCTCTCCAAAAGGCATCGCGTTCGTCCCTCGCCCAAGGAACCCAATCGTCCCCACCTGGGAAGCGGGATCAAACGAGGCGAATGGAGCCAGCAGCGCGACGCCCATGCCCACGCTTTCAACATGAGCGCTCAACGAACCCAACACCAAGAGAACCGCGCAAACCATTCCGGTGACAACGGGATTGCGGCTAATCGCTGCTGTCAACGCAGCGACGACGGAAATCACGCCGTATGCCATGACCAGCAACGGAATACTGCACAACACCGCCTCCCCCACCATGGACGTTGTCGAAGCTCCCGCCCGAATGAGAGCGACGGGATACTCCGATCCACCCGCACCGTTCTTAATCACGGACACAACGACAGCGGGAACCATCGACACCAAAAGCAGCACCAAGCCAAGCAGGAGAGCCAGCGCAACAGCCGTCAGAAAACGCACATGCGCTGTTGCGGGGATCTGGAGAACCAGAAGGGAACGACACTGCAGGTGGGTGCACGCGAGCGATGTGACAACCACGGGCAACAGCAAAAATAAGGAGGGAAGCGCTGCCTGGAGATACGAAAGGAGGATTAATGGGGGCATCTTCGTACTTAACTCGTAAACCTTGGGGTCCGGCAAGCTCGCGATCGACTCAAGCAGAAGGGCGCGCGCCTCCGCACGAGAAGGAGTCTCCGGCTCGATTCCGATCGATTGCAGGAGAGTCGCATCTGCCGCGCCCAGCTCACCTCGAGCGCGCTCGTACGTCGCAAGGCTTCGAAACCCCTCCGCAGGCATAGGCGCGTACACGAAACCCGAAAGAGCATCCCGCATGTCTTCCAGGGCCGCTTTGCCCTCGACGTCCATATTCGCAGCGTTCTGCTCTAGATACCGATCTATTGAACGGAGCTCCCCATCCCTATACCGAACAGCGGAAACGTTATCAGCGTCAGGAAACATCTCGACCAGAGCCGGGGCCAGCATCGTCGTCGACATTGCAATCGCGCATACGGCGAGGGTAGGAGAACGCAGGAGCAGTTTCCCCATCGTTCTTACGTATGCAACGGCGGAGGCACAAGCGCTCGAACGAGTTGCCGTTCTCGATGCAGTGAAGGAACCTCTCTCAAGACAAATCGGGGATATCGGGCACGCGCAGCCGCTCTTTCCAGCAACGCAAAGCAGGCTAATTGCCAGCACCTCGATCCCGATTGCGCATACGAGGGCAATCGCGCCACGCTCGAAGCAAAGTCCAGGCAGATTCACTATCTGCGTTGTCGGGTACGGGCTATAGGCGCCGACGGTCAACTCAGTGTTCGCATACGTAAGGGGATTCAACAGGGCGAACTCACGTAAAGCGATGGATCTTCCGTAATACCCGGGAACCATCGTCACCCCCATCAGGGCACATACGAACACGATTCCAAGCGTAGGGTTATTGGCAATCTTCACGGCAAGGTGAACGACAAGCGAGATGAACGCTGCCACCAAGAATTGCAAGATGGCCGTCTGCGCGAACACCAGCCAAGCCGGTTTGATAACCGGAGTCGCATATTGAATGTAGCCTATCGGATAGAACGGCGAGCCCGGGCCATTCTTCACAAGCGCGGCGATTATCCCTGGAAGATTGATGGCGAGGACGGCAAGCATTGCAAAAACACTCGCCCATACGCTCGATGCAACAAGTCTACCCAGCTCGCCCATCGGTGCCTGGATGATGAGCTTTTCACGTTTGTTAAGACGCGCGGCAAGGAACGAGACGGCAACGGCCGTTGCGACCCATAGCAAGTACTCCTTCGATCCGTCATAATAGGTGTACTCTCCATCCGATATCTGCAGAAACGGAAGTAGGGGAGAGAGCGGTGCCAAGATAAGACGTCCCGCGGCAAGAGGGTACAGAAGCGCGGGCATGCTTGATGAAGAGGTATAGACACCGTCCTCCCCCGCATTCACAAGCGCATCCGCATAGGATGCTGACAATTCCTGCTCAACACGGGTTATTCCCGACTCGAGGTATTCGACCCGTCCGTCGATGCCAGCCGCGCTCCTGAAGACGGGCAGAGCACAAAGAACCATCAACGCAACAACGACAACACAGAGCGACCTGGAGGAGAGAAGCGACCTAAAGATCGCCTTCGAGATTTTGAGCATATTCATCGCCAACCTTAACCTCATCCAGTCGGAACAGAGGGGCCGAACAAAATGCTCGGCCCTTATTACTTGCCGGCAAAGTCAATTTAACATAAACTGTTAAAAAGTAACCTGAGTTTTTTAAATTCTTCGGAGGTTATTATGAGTTCCGACAATCGCACTCCCCGGCTTCATTCCTTCCGCATCGCATGTGCGATAGCCTCTGCGACCCTTTGCGCCACCGCCATCGCACAAGTGGCGTTCTCCTTAAAGCCAGCAATCGAAGTGCTCGACAACCCTGTAATTGCAGACTCCCCCGCGTATCCAGCCCTTGCGATCTCGACATTGGTCCCTGCCGTCATCGGTATCGCTACGACCATCCTCAGCGCCGTTCTCGTGTGGACGATCAAGAGCGGAGACCCCTTCAAGAAAGGGTCTGCGACATGCTTGAAGGTGCTCGGCATTCTCTTCGTTGTTCAAGCTGCCACCAGCCTCTACGCCGGCTCACTCAAAACCTCCGTTTCGATGTTTGGCGGCGAGGGGGCCGTCGGCGCCCAAGAGATCGCTTCATCATTCGATTGGACCTCTCTGGTTCTCGGCATCGTCCTGTTCATGCTTTCCCAGCTCTTCTTGTACGCCCGAGAGCTGTACCTCGACTCCGACGAGATTGCGTAAGGAAACGCCATGCCCGTAATTGTTCGCCTCGACAAGATCATGGCCGAGCGAAAGATTTCCTCGAACGAACTTGCCGAAAGGATTGGAACCACGCCCGTGAACCTGTCCCGTATTAAAAAAGGGCATATTCGCGGCATTCGCTTCAACACACTCGAGCAGCTATGCCTCGCCCTTCGTTGCCAACCCGGAGACCTTCTCGAAGTCATGAGCGAAGAGGATGCCCGAAAGGAGTTCGGACTCGATTGGTCCGCCGAGGATTAGAGGGCGGTCGTACTCGCCCTGCACACGGGGATGCGAATCGGCGAGGTCTGCGGCCTTCGGTGGTGCGATGTGGATTTCGAGACGGGCCTGATCTCGATCAGACACTCGGTGGCGTACGCGAAGGGAATGGGTTCGTTCATCAAGGACACCAAGACCCATGACGCCAGGGGTATCCCCATCGACCCGGTCGGCCTACTCCCCTTCCTGAAGGAGACCCACGAGATCGACTGCGGAAAGCTGCGCTTGCGCGGCCTTACCGGGGCGGTCGAGATCGGGGACTGCTACATCCTGTCGGAGCCGGGCGCGACCTTCGCGACGACAAGCTATATCCGCAGGGCGTTCAAGACGTTCTCGGAGACCAACGGTCTCATGGGCACCAACGACGAGCTGATCACGTTCCACGGCCTTCGCCACACGTTCGCAACGCAGTGGATCCGCCAAGGCGGCGATATCAAGGCGCTCCAATCGATCCTCGGCCACAAGGACGCCATGGCGACGCTCAACGTCTACGCCGACATCGAGCCCATCTCCAAAATCCATAACATGCTGCGCGCCACGCCGTGCCTTTGGCGCGGGCACCTCGGGCCGAGGGTCGATCCGGGTCCCATGTTCCAACAGAGGATCCAGGAGTCCATCGAGACGCTCCAGGCGTTCGGCTACGGCATCACCGAGCCGGACGACCGAAATATCGCCATACGCGACGTGAAGACGAACAGTTGGCTCTAGCTCACCGAGTACGCGGCAGTGCTGGGCCCATCCCAACTGAGGTCACGGTGGTCCGATAGGGGCGCCGCCCGCGGCATGCGCCGCGGAGCGGTATCCCCTACCGAAGGGCGGGGATGCCCTCCGCTTCCAGTTCGGAATCAGCCGTCGGAGGCGTTCGGCTGACTGCGGGAACGGCCTGTCCGCTCAATGTGTTCGGCTGAGATCGGAAATCAACCCAACACGAGCCGGACACGCGCCAGACGGCTCTTCCCCGTGCGGCCTTCCCCCTTACGCTCATGTTGCAGGCATGTAACGCCGCAGCGAGCGCGCCTTTTTTTGCGCCAGACAGGTACAATGATGAACACTGTACCGTAGCGGAGCGCCCCCGCGCGCCGCAACCACGCGAAAGGGTTTCCCATGGCCGAGATCTCGTCCTCCCGCATCGTCATCACCGTCCTTGGCAAGAACCGCCCCGGTATCGTCGCCGGCGTCACCCGCGTCCTGGGCGAGGCCAACGTCGACATCCGCGACATCACGCAGTCCATTATCGAGGACATCTTCACCATGACCATGCTGGCCGATACCGCCGAGTCCAAGCTCGACTTCGCTGAGCTGCAGAAGGCCCTGGCCGAGGCCGGCGAGCTTTCGGGCGTCAACGTGTCCATCCAGCGCGAGGACGTCTTTAACTTTATGTACCGCCTGTAGCGAACAAGCCGCTGGGGATAGCCTGACGCGCGCATGCCCATGCAAGCCACCCCGATGCGGCCCGGAGAGGAGCGCGCATGGCCTACGACGCCAAGAAAATCTATTACCGCTTCGATGACCACTTGAGCCGACTGGTTCTGGATTACGAAGCAAGCCGCCAGATTTCGTCTGAGAGCGAAAGCCTCTACCACGGCCTGCCGACCGACCCTTATGACGAGGGCTTGTTCGAAGAGCACAATGTCAAGCGCGGCCTGCGCAATGCCGACGGCTCGGGCGTGGTCGCGGGCCTCACTCGTATCTCGGATGTGCACGGCTACAACAAGGTCGACGGAAAGGTCGTGCCCGATCAGGGCAAGCTCACGCTTCGCGGCTACAGCATCGAGGATCTGGTCAACAATGCCCAGGCCGAGAATCGCTACGGCTACGAAGAAGTCGCCTATCTGCTTATCACGGGCTCGCTGCCCAACAAGGAAGAGCTCGACGGCTTTTGCGAGCGCCTGGGCGCCTTTAGACATCTGAGCGACGAGTACGTTAAAGAGTTCCCTATGACCACGGTGTCGTCGAGCATCATGAACGTGCTCCAGCGCGCCGTACTGTTGCTCTACGCCTTCGATGCCGAACCAGACGTGATCACGCCCGAGCACGAAATCGACGTCGCCATTTCCATGCTCGCACGTCTCCCGCGCATCGCCGCCTTCGCACACATGGCCTCGGTCGCCAAGCTTCGCGGCTCCGAGGTTCACGTGCCGCACCCCACGCCCGGCCTCTCCACCGCCGAGACCATCCTACAGGTCCTGCGCGGCGGCATGGCGTTCACCCGCGATGAGGCGATGCTACTCGACGTTATGCTCATGCTGCATGCCGAGCACGGCGGCGGCAACAACTCCACCTTCGCTTGCCGCGTGCTGTCGTCTTCGGCCACCGACCCGTATTCCGCCTACGCCGCGGCTATCGGCTCGCTCAAGGGCCCGCGCCACGGCGGCGCCAATGCCAAGGTCGTGTCTATGCACGAGGACATCCGCGCGCATGTCTCCAACTGGGAGGACGAGGACGAGGTCGCGGCCTACCTGGGCAAGATCCTCGACAAGCAGGCCTTCGACGGCACGGGCCTCATCTACGGCATGGGCCACGCCGTCTATACGCTCAGCGACCCGCGCGCCGAGGTCTGCCGCCGTTACGCGCGCTCACTGGCAGCCAAGAAGAACTTGGGCGAAGAGTTCGCACTCATCGAGCGCATCGAGCGCCTGGCACCGCAGGTGATGCGCGACCACGGCATGACCAAGCCTATCTGCGCCAACATCGACCTGTACACAGGCTTTATCTACAAGATGCTCGGCGTGCCCGAGACGCTTTTTACGCCGCTTTTCGCCGTCGCCCGCATGGCCGGCTGGTCGGCACACCGCATGGAAGAGCTCTTCTGCGCGCATCGCATCATCCGCCCGGCATACCGTCCGGTGATCGAGCCGCTGGAATACAAGCCGCTCGCCGACCGCTAGGACGCGGACCGTTATAGAACCCGAGCGTGGCCAGGGCATCACCGCCCTCGGCCACGCTTTTTATGCCAGCAGAAAGGGCTGCATCGAATGATTGTGTTTTCCGATATGGATGGAACGCTGCTGACGAGTGACAAGCAGATGAGCGACGCCACCTGGGCGATGCTCGACGAGCTTGCGCACCGCGGTGTTGAGTTTGTGCCCTGCACGGGGCGCCCGCTGTCGGGCATCTTTGAGCCCATCCTCGCCCATCCCGCCGTGCACTATGCCGTCTGCGCCAATGGCGCCAGTGTCTGGCAGCTCGACGACGACGTGCCCACCGATGCCTCGCGCGCCACGCGCATCTTGAGCCGACCGCTCGATTGCGGCATCGCCCATCGCATCCGCCGCATCGCCGCCGGCCATGACGTCACCTTCGATATCTTCGCGGATGGGCAGTGCTTCCTCCCCCGCTCGCTCTACACGCGCCTGGATGAGTTCTGCGGCGGCGACCCCCACATCGCGGCTTCGCTCAAGCGCACACGAACACCGATCGACATGGATATCGACAGCAAGATCGACGAGGTCGAGACGCTCGAGCGCATCGCCATGTACTGGCACGACCCGGCTGATCGCGACGCCATCGCGGCGGAGCTCGACACGCTCGGAGGCATTGAGGTCACGCGTTCGTACGCCATGAATATCGAGGTCATGGGCGCGGGCGCCACCAAGGGAACGGCCCTCACGTGGCTCTGCGAGCACCTGGGCGAGCGTCTCGCCGACACCTGGGCGTTCGGCGACAACATCAACGACATCCCCATGCTGCAGGCAGCGGGCCACGGCACGGCCATGATCAACGCCGAGCCCGAGGACCGCGCGGCCGCCGACGCCATCACCGAATACGACAACGACCACGACGGCGTCGCCCGCACCATCATGGCCGCTCTCGCCTAGTCATTGGGGACGTTCTTAAACGACTAGTCATTGGGGACGTTCTTAAACGACTAGTCATTGGGGACGTTCTTAAATGACTAGTCGTTGGGGACACTCTTCGCGAAAAAGCTGCAAGGACTGTCCCCGGCTGCCGGCAGAAAAGGAACGTCCCTAACTGCCGGATTAAGCGAGGCTCTCCAGAACACGGCGAAGTTCCTGCTGGACGGCGTGGTCGCGGTTGCGCCCCACCACGCGATCGGCCACCGCCTTGAGCGCGGGGCGCGCGTTTTCCATCGCGCAGCCCGTGCCGACAAAGCGAATGATCTCGTAGTCGTTCATAGAGTCACCAAACGCCATAACCTCGTCGCGCCCAATGCCATAATGCTCCGCGAGCTGTGCAATACCCGAGGCCTTCGATACACCGGGCTGCATGGCATCGATCCACGCGTTGCCCGAAGGCGCAAAAGTAAAGAGCTGACCGAGTTCGCGCTGCAGCACGTACGCACTGTCCATAACGGCACCGTCGTCGCAAAAGATACTCGCTTTGATGATATTTACGCTGGGATCGGGCAGCTCCCAAATGCGCTCGGCATTGGGAAGGTCCTTATCGACCTCGCGCACGAACTTGCACTCGTCATCGAGCAAAAAGGACTTGGTTCGGTCGAAGAGCGCAAGATGCAGATTGGAAAACGTCGCGACGGCCTGGGCGAGCTTTCGAATCGCCAGGTGCGAATATACCTCGCGGTCTACCATTTTGCCGTCGGCGAAGACCTGGGCACCGTTAGCTGCGACAAAGTCCATCTTGTCGCGAACGGGCGCAAAGAACTCGCACAGGCGATCGTAGCGGCGGCCCGAGGACGCAGCAAAATGCACGCCGTGCTCACGCAGGGCCTCAATCAACTCATATGTCTCGGGCGGTACCTGGCTATTCTCATCAAGCAGCGTGCCGTCCATATCGGATGCAATCAGTTTAAACATAGAAAAGCTCCCTTCGGGCTTGTTGGAATCGAACGTGTATCCGATTCCAACGTACCCAAAGGGAGCTCAGATAAGACTCCGCGGGCGTAAACGTTACAAGGACCTAGCAAATAGCTCACGCTCACCAGAAGCCCCACGGTCGCAGCGTCAAGCAACACGCCAAAGAGTGTCCCCAACGACTAGTCGTTTAAGAACGTCCCCGATGACTAGTCGTTTAAGAACGTCCCCGATGACTAGTCGGCGTAGGTGAAGGTCGTGACGTCGAACATGCCCTCGGGGCGAATGCGGAGCGTCGGGATGACCGGCAGGGGCAGGAAGATGATGCCCATGATGGGGTCGAGCGGCGGCTCGATGCCCATGGCACGCGCCTTGACCATAAAGTCGTCGTGCTGCGCGGCAACGTCCTCGGCCGTGCCTTCGCTCATAAGGCCACCGAGCGCCAGCGGAATGCGCGCCACGACCTCTCCGTTGCGCACCAGCACGTGACCACCTTGGCCCACGGCCTCAACGGCGGCCATCATATCGGCGGCGTTGTCGCCCACGACGCACACGTTGTGCGAGTCGTGTCCGATCGTCGAGGCGATGGCACCACCCGTGATGGTAAAGCCGCGCACCCAGCCGCGGCCGATATGCTTGCCAACGAGTCCCAGGCCAGCGGGGCCGTCACCGTCGGCGCCCTCGGCCTGCAGCGACACGCCGCGGCCGTGGCGCTCGATCAGCATAATGCGGCGCAGGCCCTCGGCGTTCTCGGGGCGAACCATGCCCGTGATGGCCTTACCCGGCACCACGTCAATCACGGCCTCGCCCGGCTTAAAGGCATAGTCGAATACGTCGAGCGAAAGCTTCGGCAGCTTAACGGAGGCGCGCAGCTCATCGGCAAGGGCCGCGACCTCGGCCATCTCGGGTGCAATCTCGCCCACAAAGGTGCCGTCCTGTGCCACGAGCGCGCCGGCGGCATACACGCGATGCGGAGCCGTGGCAAACGTCAGGTCATTGAGCACCAGCAGGTCGGCACGCTTGCCCGGGGCAATCGCACCGCGGAGCTCGTGCGGGTCGCGGCAGCCGTGATCCAGGCCAAACGCCTCGGCCGTGGAGAGGGACGCCATAGAGATAGCGACCACGGGGTCGATACCGGCCTCAATCGCCACGCGGCAGGCATTGTCGATCATGCCGGTTGCAAGTGCATCGGAAGGAGCGCGGTCGTCAGTCGCAAAGCAGCAGCGGCGGGCGCGCGCGGGATTCTCCAGCAGCATCGGCGACAGGTTGGCCAGATCATGGCTGCACGTACCCTCGCGCAGCATCACGTACATGCCACGAGACAGCTTGTCGAGTGCCTCCTCGGGAATCGTCGACTCGTGGTCGGCGATAATGCCCGCTGCGGCATAGGCGTTGAGGTCCTTACCGGCAACGAGCGGCGCGTGGCCGTCAACCTGCTTGGACGGCGTCTGGTTGGCAGCATCGATGCGAGCACAGGTCTCGGGGTCGGCCATAAAGACGCCCGGCAAGTTCATCATTTCGCCCAGACCAAAAACATCGCCCGGATGCTCGGCAAAAAACGCCTGCATATCGGCAGCCGAAATAACGGCACCGGCCTGCTCGTCGGGCAGCGCGGGCACGCACGAAGGCATCATATACTTGATGGAGATGGGTGCGCGGCGGCCGTCCTCGATCATAAAGCGCAAGCCGTCGAGACCGGCAACATTGGCAATCTCGTGGCTGTCGGCAATGGCGGTGGTAGTACCGCGCGTCGCCGCCATGCGAGCATACTCGGCGGGGCGGATGTTCGAAGACTCAATATGCAAGTGTCCGTCAATAAAACCGGGGGCAAGATAGCGACCCTGGCAGTCAATGACCTCGGTCGCCTCGTAGGTGCCGGCGGCATCGTCGCGACCGTCGTAGAGCACGCCGACGATCACACCGTCCTTGACGGCAACGCTACCGGGTGCCACGCGCTGGCCATACACGTCGACAATCTGTGCATTGGTAAACAGCGTGTCGACGGGCACGCGGCCCTCGGCGGCCTCGATCACAGACCTCATGACCTCAACGGACATACATACTCCTTTAACCGTAGAAAACAGCTGCGGAGCGGACAGGCCTTCACCGCAGCAAGTCAATAGCCATTGTATGCCCAAACGATGGGTCAACAATACGCCTCTCCGCTTAACGGCACACGCCGCTCAGCGCAATGGGGGCAGGTTACTTTGCACCAATGCCAAGGAGTGTCCCAAAGTGCCGGCACAAAAGGAACGTCCCCAAGTGCCAAAAAGGCCGCAGTCGGGATTCCCGGCTGCGGCCCTATTGCACATGTTAAGTTGACCTACTTGCTAGACCAATTTGAAGCCCTTGCGCTTGCCTACGGAGAGGGTGTCGCCCAGCTTGAGGGCGCTGGGGTCGATGTTGTAGCTCTTGGGAGCCACCGCCTCGCCGTTGATCTTGACGCCGCCGCCGTCGATGTCGCGACGAGCCTGACCGGCGCTCGCCGAAAGGCCCAGGTCCTTAAGCAGGCCTGCGAGGTAGATCTGGCCCTCGTCGTTGACGGTCAGCTCAACGTGCTTCTCGGGGAAGTCGGCAAGCTGGCCCTCCTTGAACACGCGGTCGAACTCGGCCTGAGCCTCGTCGCCGGCACCGGCGCCGTGGTAGGTGTCGCACAGGTCACGGCCCAGAGCGCGCTTGAGCTCATAGGGATCGGCAGAGCCATCGGCCAGGGCAGCGTCGATCTTGTCGACCTCGGCCGGAGTGAGCGAGCTCGCCAGGCGATAGTACTTGCCGATCATCTCGTCGGGGATGGACATGGTCTTGCCGAACATGTCCTTGGGAGCATCGGTCAGACCGATGTAGTTGCCATAGGACTTGGACATCTTACGGACGCCATCGGTGCCCTCGAGCAGCGGCATGGTGAGCGCGATCTGCGGCTCCATGCCCATCTTCTCCATGAGCTCACGGCCGGCGAGCAGGTTGAAAAGCTGGTCGGTGCCGCCCATCTCCACGTCAGCCTTAATCATGACCGAATCGTATGCCTGCATCACGGGGTACAGGAACTCGTGCAGGGCGATCGGCGTCTGGGACTGGTAGCGCTTGGTAAAGTCATCACGCTCGAGAATGCGGGCGACGGTGAACTTGGAGCACACCTGCAGCAGGCCGGCCAGATCCATCGACAGAATCCAGTCGCCGTTGTGCACGATGGTGGTCTTCTCGGGATCCAGGATCTTCATGGCCTGGCTCACGTAGGTCTCGGCGTTGGCCTCGATCTGCTCCTGCGAAAGCTGCGGGCGGGTGGAGTTCTTGCCCGAAGGATCGCCGATCAGTGCGGTGCCGTTACCGATGATGAGGGTGACGTTGTGGCCCAGGTCCTGGAACTGACGCATCTTGCGCAGGGGCACGGCATGGCCCAGGTGCAGGTCGGGGCTGGTGGGATCGACGCCGAGCTTGATGTTGAGGGGCTCGCCCTTCTCAAGCTTCTTGCGAAGGTCGGCCTCGGGGACGATCTGTGCTGCGCCCGAGGTGATGATACGCATTTGCTCGTCGACAGACAGCATTGGGTATCCTCCTTTTGCTATAGCACCCTCACCGGATACGGCGGTGCTCGAAGTTCATAAACCCACTAATAATAACCAAAACGGCGCGACCGAACACCTACGACAGGAAAATCCTCGTCCTGCCGCACGCGTCGATAACGACCGGCAAACGCGTGTCGTCACGTTCAACCAAAAAGCACGCCTGCCGACGGCGCGAGCAGTCACGGCAACGGACCTGCCCCGTCGTATCGGTGGCGCAGGCGCCCTCGGCAGTCAGCAAGCAGTGCTCGCACACCATGAGCTCGGGACGGTCGGCGTCGACAGCCCCCAAGACACCGGGGCAAGCGGCAAGCTCGGCAACGCGCTCCGCGTCGTCGGCGACAAGCTCGGCAGGCAAATACACACGGCCCGCGCCGAGTCTGCGTAGCCAGGCAAGCGTAACCCGGTTCGCGCAAAACACCGGTGCCGCAACGTCAAACGCCACGCCCAGCTCACGCGCCATCGCCACCTGTCCCAAATTCCGGCAGACGACGCGACCGGCACGCCGCATAAGCGAGCGGGTACGCGAGGCATCGACTGCGCGACAGACCTCGTCGAGCACCACGGTCGCATCGGACAGATCGCGCTCGCCGCACGGGTCGGCATCCATCAGCTGCCAGGCAAAAACCATGCGGGCGGAAGCTTCCTTTTCCGTCGGCTCCGCCAACGCCGCCTCGGGCACGTCGTCAACAGTCACGGCGCCCTCAAAGGGCAGTATCTCAACGGCTCGTGCAACGGGTACGACCGCGTCCGCCTCGACCCGCATGCGCTTTAGCGCCGTAGCCGTCTGCTCCAACACGCCGGCGCTGCGAATCAGGTACACCTCGCATCCCGCATCGACCTTGCGCTTGCAGTGCACGACAACGCGCTCCCCCGCCGCGGCACCCACCGGGCAGGGCACCTGGGGCCAGCGCTTGGGCACATCGGGGCGTGCATCGGCACCCGGATAGAATCGGATCTCGAGCGTGTCGCCCGCGGCCACGGCGGCATCGAGCTCGACGGTCACTTCCTCGTGGCCCACCGTCACCAAGTGACCCACGCGCACGCCCTGGTTAATCGCACGCTCAAAGCTCATGAGCTCAGCACCCGATCGCCCCCGCAGATATGCATCGGTAAACCCGCGGTTGAACGACCTGCCCAGCTCGCGCTCGAGCGCCGACACGGCAGCGGCATCCCACGCGCCATCGCGCAGCATATCGAGTGCACGACGCCACACCCGCACCACGTTGAACACGTAGTCGGGGTTTTTCATGCGCCCCTCGATCTTGAGCGACGCCACCCCGGCCCCAACAAGCTCGGGCAGGTGCGCAATGCCCAGATAGTCGCGCGGGCACAGCAGACGATCGCCCTCTACGGAAACGACGCTCTCCCCCGCCTCGTCCACCAGGTCGTACGCCAGGCGGCACGGCTGCGTACAGTCGCCGCGCATCGCCGATCGTCCACGCCGCAGGGCCGAAAACTCGCAGGCGCCCGAATATCCAATGCAAATCGCGCCGTGGCAGAACACCTCGATAGGCACGCCGGTAGCACACAGGGCGGCAATCTCGTCGACCGCTAGCTCGCGGGCGGTCGTCACGCGCTCGACCCCGAGCTCGTCGGCAGCCAGGCGCACGGCGCCTTCGCTATGGACGCCCGCCTGCGTGGACAGGTGAATCTCGACCCCGGGAATCGCCGCGCGCAACGCGCAGGCCAGACCGACATCCGCCACGATCAAGGCATCGGCACCCAACTCATGCGCATGCGCCCCCAGCGCCACCGCGTCGGCCAACTCGTCATCGAACACAAACACGTTGAGCGTCACATATACACGCACGCCGTGCGCATGCGCCACGGCACAGCCGCGCAAAAACTCGTCGTCGGTAAAGCCGTGTGCGCTCACGCGGGCGTTAAACCCGCCCAGGCCCGCATAGATGGCATCGGCGCCCGCCGCAATCGCCGCGAGCATCTGATCGAGTCCCCCGGCAGGCGCCAGCAGCTCGGGCAGCGCCGCCTCGGCAGCCCCCGGCTCGTTATCGCATTGTCCGCTCGGCCCCATCGTCCGAATCGCCATCGGCAAACTCCTTACCAACAAGGTATGCATTCACTCTGAAAAATGCCGTCATCCAGCATACACGAGGCCTCGCGCGCCTCGTTTGGTTTATCGTGTAATAACTTATGTCCATCCTGCCCCAGCGGCGCACCCGCCGCCCGGCACGACATACCTGGAGGTCAATATATGGGTCCTCGCCAACGACAGGGACGCAGTCGTTCCAAGACGCATGCCCTGCCCATGATTCTGCTCTCGTTCTTGGGCTTTTTGCTCATCGCGGGCGTAGCGTTTGGCATCGGCATGATCGGCAACGTCAACCGTTGGCTGTCCGATCTGCCCGACTATACCGACGCCAACGCCTATCTGGTGAGTGAACCCACCGAGATCGTCGATTGCAACGGCAACAAGATCGCGAGCTTCTACACGCAAAACCGCAAGTCCGTCACCAAGGACCAGGTCTCTCCGTACGTGCTGCAGGGCACCGTCGACGTCGAGGACGAGCGCTTCTACGAGCACGGCGGTATCGACCTGTGGGGTATCGCGCGTGCCGCCGTGGCAACCGTCTCCGGTGGCCACGAGGGTGCATCGACCATCACCCAGCAGCTGGTACGCAACACCATCCTGCAGGAGGAGCAGTTCGATTCGACCATCGAGCGTAAGGTGCGCGAGGCCTATATCGCCATCAAGATGGAGGAGATGTACTCCAAGGACGAGATCCTCATGATGTACCTCAACACCATCTATTACGGCCACGGTGCCTACGGCATCGAGGCCGCAGCCGAGACGTATCTGTCCAAGAGCGCCGCCGACCTCACCCTGAGCGAGGCCGCGCTGCTCATCGGCCTTCCCAACTCGCCTTCGCAGTACGACCCCACGGTCAATCCCGATCTGGCACTGTCTCGCCGCAACAAGGTTCTCGACAACATGCTGCGCCTGGGCCACATCACCCAGGAGGAGCACGACGCCGCGCAGGCAGATCCCATCACCCTCAACGTAACCGAGATTTCGGGCAGCGGCGTCGACGTGTATTCGCAGCCCTACTTTGTCGCCTATGTTAAGCAGCTGCTGGAGCAGGAGTTCTCCACCGACGTGCTGTTTAAGGGCGGCCTAACTGTCAAGACCACCATCGACCCCACGATGCAGCAGACTGCCGAGGAGGCCGTGCGTGCCCAGCTCGACACGCTTTCGCTCGACGGCCTGGACATGGGCATGGTCGTCGTCGACCCCAAGACCGGCTACATCAAGTGCATGGTGGGCGGCTACGACTATAACGCCGACGAGAACCACGTGAACCACGCCACGGCCAAGCGTCCTGTGGGCTCCACGTTTAAGGCCTTTACGCTGGCCACTGCCATCCAAAACGGCATGAACCCCAACGTCACCCTCAACTGCAACTCGCCGCTCAAGGCCAAGGGCACCACGACCGAGGTGCAAAACTACGCCAACCAAAGCTACGGCACCATCACGCTCAAGCAGGCGACGGCATACTCCTCCAACACCGGCTATATCCAGGTTGCAGAGGCTATCGGCAATAACAAGATCATGTCGCTCGTCAAAAAGCTCGGCATCGATCCTTCTAAGGACAATATCGAGGACGTTCCCGTCATGACGCTCGGCACCGGCTCCATCTCGCCGCTCGAGATGGCCGCGGCCTATGCCACGTTTGCCAACGGCGGTTACTATCGCCAGCCGATCGCCATCACCGAGATTGATTCGCGAACCGGCTCGGTACTGTACCAGCACACCGATAACCCCACACAGGTGCTCTCCACCGGCGAGGCCGCGGCAGTGACCGACGTCCTGACCGGCGTCATGCAGGGCAGCGGCACGGGTGCCGCCGGCGCTCTGAGCGTGAACCAGCCCTATGCCGGCAAGACAGGTACCACCGACAACACCACCAACCTGTGGTTCTGCGGCTACACCCCGCAGCTGGCATGCGCCCTGTGGACCGGCTACTCCGCAGGTGAGATTCCCATCCAAAAGTACGGCACGGACCTGCTGGGCGACAGCACTAACCTGCCCGTCTTTAAGAAGTTCATGAACACCGTCCTTGCCGGCACCAACCGCGAGGAGTTCCCGACGGGCACTGCCCCCACGTACAAGAACAACAACGTCTGGAAGTTCTACGGCACCAACAACGCCAAGAAGGAAGAGTCCAAGGACGAGAACGAAGAGGACGAGGAAGAGACCACCACGACCACGACGACGACCACCACGACCACCGAGACCACGGGCGGCAACACCACGGGTGGCACCGGAACGACCGGCGGCTCGACGGGCGGCGACGGTAGCGGTGGCGAAGGCGGCGGCGAGGGCGGTTCCCCCACTCCAACGCCTACGCCCACACCCGATCCCTCTACGGGTCAGTAGGCACCCAGCCATAGCCAATCAAAGGCGCCCGAGCAGATCAATGCTGCTCGGGCGCCTTTTTGTCACGAGAAACCTCGCACACGCCTCAACACGATGCGACAAAAAAAGGCGCCGACCATCGTCGACGCCCCATAAAAGTCGCTATATGCGCTCGTGCGGTGCTATCCTCACGCGCCGCCTCGCTACTTACGAGAGTTGCTCAGCTTGTTGATGAGGGCCTCCAGGCGCTCGCCGTCCTCGGCGGTCTGGGCGATAACCAAGATGGTGTCGTTACCGGCGAGCGAACCGAGCACGTCGGGCAGCTCGGCGGCATCGACCGCAGCGGCAATGCCCGAAGCGGTACCGGGCTGGGCCTTGATCATAACCAGGTTGTCAGTGCGTAGAACGCCCGTTACCAGTTCGGAAACCATACGCTGCAGATGCAAGTCCTCGGCCAGAACATAGATACCCTCGGGAAGCTTGCGCAGACCCATATCGGCAATGTCGCGCGAAACGGTTGCCTGTGTGCAATCGAAACCCATAGCGCGAAGCTCGTCCACCAGCACGCGCTGCGTGCGAACATCCTTGTTGCGCACGATATCTCTGATGGCATCCTGGCGCCCATTGCGTTTTTTAGCCATACAAAACCTCACTCCATAGATGGCGGAGACAATCAATCAGTAATTGAATAGTTTAGCGCTATTTGATGGTATTTGTGAATAAGAACGCATTTCGAAACAATTCCATGCAAGATTGTTTCGAACATAGCCGTCTTAAGCAGTTTTGACGCCCGTCCGGTTAAAAAAAGCGGCCAGGTGCGTATACATCACGCAACGCGCAGGCTTGGCACTGGCAATCGGTCCAAACAACAGGCCGAGTCCACGATGGTTATCCTTGAGTGCCACAGCCATCTGACGAGTTCGAGATGCCTCGAGCATATCACGCATACGAGCGGAACGCTCGATTGAAGAAACCCCATGCGGGCTCAAGCACAAATTTTCGATGCACGCGACCAGCCCGGCGAAGTAAAACATATGGCTCGCAACCTTTAGCTGCGTGTCACCGCCCGCCTCTACAAGCGAATCAGTAAGCTCGTCGAGCGCCCGGGCGTCATCGGTAAGCTTGGCAAACAATGTGGGGTCAAAAGCATCTGTAAGCTGTGGCGCCACCGTATGGAAACAGGCGCCACCACACCCGGATATGCGCTGCGCCTGCGAAAGGGCGCATGTCATAAACCCAATCGAGCGAAGCGCACGGTCGCGCGACAAGCACGTCTCGAACAACGAGCGGCTGCACATCACACCGGAAGTCTGGGCAATCAGGCCGCCGGAAATCATCTGAGACAGACCAGCCGCCAAAGAGGCACGATCATCGATCGCAAGAGAGGTGGCATCCAGTACGCGCGAATGGCGCTCACGATGAGCATCGTAGCGGTCGAGCGATGCCGTGGGAATCACCATGTCTGCCGCAGCATCGCACGCAACATCGACCATCTTGGAAAGGGACTGTGGGGCAAACCACTCGTCGGCATTCATGGCGACAATCTGCAATCCACGCGAGGCGGCAAAACCGGCCTTGAGACATGCTCCGCGCGCCGAATCCTCGACGTCGATCAAATCGATGTGAATATCCCTGCCAGCGGCAACTTCGAGTGAATGGCGCACGCCCGGCGCAACGTCGCGACAAACCACGACAATTTGCAGGTCATAGAGGTCTTGGTTCTGGACGCTCTCGAGCGCGCGCATCGCATAGCTGGGCGAACCCTCAACAATAAGGATCACCGAAAGTCGCGGATGCGAACCACGTCGAACCAAGTTTTCCGTCCTCTCGACAGCGCCAAATCAAACCGTCGTTCATGGTACACCCGGGCTATAAAAGCAACGAGCCGCCTAACATGTTGCACGCCAAGAACAGATGTTGCACACGCGCAGCTCACACATAGTATGTGCCAGGCACGGACGCGCCGAGCACTCCCCTAGTCGAGCACGACAAGCTCGGCTGGATCGTAATCCACACCCATAAACGTAAGGCCGCAGGCAGGCGCCGTGGGACCCGCAGCGGTACGGTCGCAGGCATCAATGACCTCGCGCATCCACTCGGGATCGCGACGATGCATGCCAATCTCTACGAGCGTGCCCACAATAGTGCGCACCATCGAATGTAAAAATGCGTTGCCCTCGATAGTGAAGGTCAGGATATCCTCGCCAAAAGCGACCTCGTGGCCAAACTCGGCACGCATCACGCAGCGGTGCGTGGGCTTGCCCACGGCAGAGGCGACCTTGCAAAAGCTCTTAAAGTCCTGCTCGCCCAAGAGCGCAGGGCACGCGGCAGCCATGGCATCGACATCCAAGGGAAAGCGTTGCCAACACACCGCACCGCGCGAGAGCACGGGGCGCGCGTCGCGATCGGCAATACGGTACGTATACGTACGGGACCGCGCGTCAAAGCGCGCAGAAAATCCCTTACGGGCCTTGTAGACCTCGTTTATGGCAATATCTTTGGGCAGGAGGGCATCCATAGCCCTCAGCCATCTACGGCGCGTCAGAGCCAGCTCAGCGTCCGTTACGGGCACACTAATGTACTGGGCCACCGCATGCACGCCAGCATCGGTACGCCCCGCACACGTCAGGTCGATCGGGCGGCGCAGCAGCGTCTCGATAGCACGGCGCAACTCGCCCGCAACGGTCGTCTGGCCCGGCTGCTCGGCAAATCCGCTATACGATGAGCCGTCATAGGCAACACGGAATACGAGCGTGGCATCGAGCTCTGGAATCGAATTGAAATCAGACGGCGCGGTCATGGGCGCTCCCAACAAACAATCAACGGTATCGCGACAAAAAAAGAGGGGTACGCGAACGTACCCCTCGAATATAGCCTATGCAGACGGATTGTCTACTCAGCGGTCTCCTCAGCAGGAGTCTCCTCGACGGCCTCGGCCTTCTTGGGAGCAGCGGCCTTCTTGGGGGCCGGAGCAGCCTTCTTGGCCTTAGGCGTGCAAGGCTCGGTGACGAGCTCCATGATAACGATGGGAGCGTTGTCGCCCTTACGGTTACCGAGCTTCATGATGCGGGTGTAACCGCCGTTGCGGTCCTGCCACATGCCCTGGGCAGCCTTGTCGAAGATCTCGGCAACGAGCTGCTTATCGCCGAGCTTGGCGATGGCCAGACGACGAGAGTGCAGGTCGCCCTTCTTGGCCCAGGTGATGATCGGATCGACGACCGAACGCAGCGCCTTAGCGCGGGTCTCGGTGGTCTTAATGCGGTCGTTCTCGAAGAGGGCCTTGGCCAGGCTCTTCTTCATGGCCTTGGTGTGGCTCGCATCGGTGCCGAGCTTCAGGCCCTTCTTAACGTTGTGACGCATGGTCTAGTTTCTCCTCAAATATGCGAAGCATTAAGCCTTCAGGCTCAGGCCCATGGACTCAAGCTTGTCCTTCACTTCCTCGATCGACTTAACACCGAAGTTACGGATGTTAAGCAGATCGTTCTCCGAGAACTCAACGAGCTGACGGACCGAGTGAATGCTGGCGCGCTTAAGGCAGTTGTAGGAACGGACGGAAAGGTCCAGATCCTCGATCTGCTTGTCCAGCTCGGCGTTGTCGTTGGTGACCTCGGGAGCGAAGATCGAAGCCTCCTCCTCGACCTCGGGGGTCTCGGCAAGGTTCATAAAGGCAGCCATATGCTGGTTGATGATATTGGCAGCCTGGACCACGGCGTCGCGCGGGGCGATGGAGCCGTTGGTCTCGATCTCGAGGACAAGGCGGTCGTAGTCGGTGTGCTGACCGACACGGCAAGCCTCAACGAGCTTGGCGCAACGGGACACCGGCGAGTACAGCGAGTCGACGTGGATCACACCGATGGGATCGTTGTCGCGCTTGTTAGCCTCGCCAGAGACATAGCCGCGGCCATAGCCGATGCGCATGCTCATGGTGAGATGGCCACCCTCGGTGAGCGTAGCGATGTGCTGCTCGGGGTTGACCAGCTCAAACTCGGACGGAATAAAGAAGTCCGCACCGGTGACCTCGCAGGGGCCGTCAACCGAAATGGTGGCGGTCGCCTCGTCGGTCGTGCCGAGAGCCCTGAAGACAAGACCCTTGACATTCAGGACGATGTCGGTGACATCCTCGACCATGTTAGGGATGGTCATGAACTCGTGCTGCGCGCCATCGATCTGAATAGCCTCGACGGCGGCACCCTCGAGCGAGGACAGAAGAACGCGACGAAGGGAGTTACCCAGCGTATCGCCGTAGCCACGCTCGAGCGGCTCAACGGAGACACGAGCAGACGTCTCGTTAATCTCTTCGACCTGAACCTGAGGCCTAATGAATTCTGACATGTATTACCTCCAGCCTCAGCAGCCCGGATGGACTACTTAGAGTAGAGCTCGACGATGAGCTGCTCGTTGATATCACCGCTGATCTGCTCACGCGTCGGCAGAGCGAGCACGTTACCAGACAGCTTCTCGATATCGACCTCGAGCCAGCCAGGGACCTCGAAACGCTCGGAGGAAATCAGGGCCTCCTTGATGGGGAGGAGGTCACGGAACTTCTCGCCGACAGCGACGACGTCGCCGGCCTTGACGCGGTAGGACGGGATGTCCACGCGCTTGCCGTTCACGGTGAAGTGACCGTGACGGACGGACTGACGAGCCTCTTTGCGGGTGCGGGCGAAGCCAAGACGGAAGACGACGTTGTCGAGGCGAGACTCAAGGATGATCATGAGGTTCTCACCGGTGACGCCGTTCATCTTACGGGCCTTGTTGAAGTAGCCGTGGAACTGCTTCTCCAGAACGCCATAGATGAACTTGACCTTCTGCTTCTCGCGCAGCTGCATGCCGTACTCAGATTCCTTGCGACGGCGCTTGGGCTGACGGATAGATTCCTTCTTGCTGCTGTAACCGAGCTCAGCGGGATCGATCCCGAGCTGACGGCAGCGCTTAAGAACAGGAGTCCTGTCGATTGCCATATTGATACGATCCTTTCAGTTACACGCGGCGACGCTTCTTGGGGCGGCAGCCGTTGTGCGGGATGGGGGTCTTGTCCTGGATGCTCGAGACCTCGAGGCCAGCAGCCTGGAGGGAGCGGATGGCGGTCTCACGACCGGAGCCGGGGCCCTTGACGAAGACGGAAACCTTCTTCATGCCGTGCTCCATGGCCTGCTTGGCAGCAGCCTCGGCAGCCATCTGGGCAGCGAACGGCGTGGACTTACGGGAGCCCTTGAAGCCCACCTGGCCAGCCGACTTCCAGGAAATGACGTTGCCCTGGGGATCGGTGATCGAAACGATCGTGTTGTTGAACGTAGAACGAATGTGAGCCTGGCCCACGGAAATGTTCTTACGGTCCGCGCGCTTCAGACGGGCAGCGCGAACGTTCTTCTTAGCAGTAGCCATCTATCTAGCGCTCCTTATTTCTTCTTCTTAGCACCGATCTGACGCTTCGGGCCCTTGCGGGTACGAGCGTTAGTGTGGGTGCGCTGGCCGCGGACCGGGAGGCCCTTGCGGTGACGAAGGCCGCGGTTGCAGCCGATGTCCATAAGGCGCTTGACGTTCTGGTTGCGCTCACGGCGGAGGTCGCCCTCAACCATGATCTGGTTCTTGTCGATATAATCGCGGATGGCGTTAACCTCATCTTCGGTGAGGTCCTTAACGCGCGTATCCACGTTAACGTTGCACTCGACGCAAATCTTCGTCGCAGTGGTGCGGCCGATGCCGTAAATGTAGGTCAGACCGATCTCAACGCGCTTCTCACGCGGGAGGTCGACACCATTAATACGGGCCAACGTAGTCTCCTCTCTTAACCCTGACGCTGCTTATGACGGGGGTTCTCGCAAATGACGAGGACCTTGCCATGGCGCCTAATGATTTTGCACTTATCGCACATCTTCTTGACCGAAGGACGTACCTTCATCGTTCTTCCTTTCGGTAGCGCTCAAACTACTTCCCTACTATCTACTCGCCCAGCCGCAGGCGTTTAAAACTATGGCTGGTCTTCACACACAATCCGACCGTAGGTTGAGCTAAGCCTGCAGTCGGAAAAGGAGTGCGTGTATGCGTGCCGCTATTTATAGCGATAGGTGATGCGGCCGCGGGTCAGGTCGTACGGGGAAAGCTCCACGACAACCCTGTCACCGGGGAGAATACGGATGTAATTCATTCGGATCTTGCCAGAAATGTTACACAGAACCGAATGACCGTTCTCGAGCTCGACCTTAAACATGGCATTGGGCAGCGGTTCCTTTACCGTACCCTCGAGCTCAATTGCGTCTTCCTTCTTCACAAGCAATCATCTTTCTCTAGAAAACGACAGCGATTGAGTATTCTACAACACGTATGCACGCATCGTAATAACTTCGTAATGGCTCCACAACTACGTGGAACTTGTTACATTTCTCCGCCCTGGAGCGAACACCAGGATCCTTGCGCGTCGGTGGTGAGAATCACCGGACCGTCATCGGTGATAGCGACGGTGTTCTCGTAGTGCGCGGCGGGCAGGTGGTCGTTGGTCGTGACGATCCAACCATCGGAGCCCGTGCTCACATGATTGGATCCCATCGTGACCATCGGCTCGATGGCAATGACCATACCGGCCTGGAGACGAACGCCCCTTCCCTTCTTTCCATAATTTGGAACGTTGGGGTCCTCGTGCATCACATGGCCAATACCGTGCCCCACATAATCGCGAAGCACGCCATAGCCGTGAGACTCGGCGAGAGACTGGACGGCATAGCCAATGTCCCCAATATGGTTACCGGGAACAGCCTGCTCGATTGCAGCCTTAAGGCAATCGCGCGTAACCTCGCACAGGGCCTTGGCCTCGGGCGTGGGGGTACCGACGAAAAACGTCCAAGCGTTATCTCCGACCCAACCGTCGACAACAGCACCCGTATCGATGGAGATAATATCGCCATCACGCAGGATCATGTCGGGATTGGGAATACCGTGCACCACGGCATCGTTAATCGATGCACAGATGGTACCGGGGAACCCGCCGTAGCCCTTGAAGGCCGGGGTGCCACCATGCATGCGGATAATCTGCTCCGCAAGCTGATCAAGCTCAAAGGTCGAAACACCAGGGCGAACCATGGCTCCAACGTGGCGGAGCGCCATCTTAGATAGCGCTCCTGCCTTCTTCATCTGCTCGATTTGCGTTGCAGACTTAATCTTGATCATAGACCGAGAGCCTCTTTGACATCCCCGTACACGGTCTCGCGAGCCTGGTCACCGTTGACCGACTTGAGCAGACCCTGGCCACGATAGTAGTCGACGAGCGGGCTCGTGGACTTCTCGTAGACGTCGAGGCGATTCTTGATGGTCTCGGGCTTGTCGTCGTCGCGCTGATACATCTCGCCACCACACTTGGGGCAGGTAGCATCGGCAGCGGTGCCGGTGTAACCGCAGGCGCGGCAGGTGCGACGCGAAGACAGACGGTCGATGATGACCTCGGGGGCCACGTCGACCAGAAGGGCGCAGTCAATCTCGCGACCCATGGCGGAGAGCTCGGAATCGAGCGTCACAGCCTGGGCGGTGTTGCGCGGGAAGCCATCGAGAATGAAACCCTGCTGGGCGTCATCGGCGGCAAGGCGCTCCTTGACAAGGTCGATAACGAGCTGGTCGGGAACGAGCTCGCCGGCGTCCATGTACTTCTTAGCCTGAATACCAAGCTCAGTGCCACCCTTGACGGCAGCACGTAGCAGGTCGCCCGTGGAAATGTGAGCGACGCCGAACTCGGCGACGAGCTCCTGTGCGACAGTGCCCTTACCGGCACCCGGAGCTCCGAGCAATACGAGGTTCATGAGCAATCCTCCTCTAGCCTATTTAAAGAATCCATCGTAATCATACATCTTGATCTGGCCTTCGAGCTTATCGACCGTGTCGAGCACGACGCCGACCATGATGAGGATGGACGTGCCGCCAAATGCCTGGATCAGATGGTTACCCGTGAAGGAGAAGATGATCGAAGGCACGATGGCGATGAGCGCCAAAAAGACAGCGCTGGGAAGCGTGATCTTGTTGAGCGCGTTCTTGATGTAGGCCGCGGTAGCCCTGCCCGGACGGACGCCCGGAATAAAGCCGCCCTGCTTCTTAAGGTTGTCGGCCGTGTCATCGGGGTTGAACACCATGGAGGTGTAGAAGTACGCGAAGAACACGATGAGGACAACATTAAGCACCCAGTTGAGCCAACCGGTCGAAAGCGCAGAGGCAACTGCCTGGATCCAGCCGATGCCGGGGAAGAACACGGCAATCTGGGCCGGGAAGTACAGCAGCGCCGAAGCGAAGATGATCGGCACGACGCCCGCGGTGTTGACCTTGATGGGCAAGTAGGTGGTCTGGCCACCCATCATGCGACGGCCCACGACGCGCTTGGCGTAGGAGACCGGGATGCGGCGCTGGCCGCGCTCAAGGAAAACGATCAGCGGAATGACCAGCAGGATGATGGCGCAGATGATCACCATGGTGATGATGCCACCGGCGTTACCCTCGGTGCTGGAGAAAATCGCCTGCGGAAGACCGGCCATGATGTTCGCGAAGATGATCAGCGACATGCCATTGCCGATACCACGCTGGGTGATGAGCTCACCAATCCACATGATCAGCATGGCGCCCGCGGTGAGCGTACCGACGATCATGAGGTCAAAGATGATCTCGGGAGCACCGGCACCGTTGAAGCTAATGCCGAAGCTCTTAAAGAGGAAGAGGTAACCCACGGAGTTGAGGATAGCCAGAGCCAAGGTGAGGTAACGCGAATACTGCGTAATCTTGGTCTGACCGACCTCGCCCTCACGGGCAAGCTCGTGCAGGGAAGGCACGACGGCCTGGAGCATCTGGAGGATAATCGAGCTCGTGATGTACGGCATGATGCCCAAAGAGAACACCGAGACATAGCTCAACGCGCCACCAGAGAAAAGATTCAGGAGGGCCATAGCACCTGCGGCGACCGAGTTGCTCCCGGTCGAGAAAAGGCCCAGCATCCCCTGGAAGGGAATGCCGGGCACAGGAACGTGCGCACCAATGCGGTACACGACGAGCATAGCTATGGTAAAAAGAATCTTTTCGCGCAGTTCTTTGATGCGGAAAGCATTCTTAAGACCATTTAGCACGGCAGCTCGACCTTTCCGCCGGCGGCCTCGATCTTGGCCTGCGCAGAAGCGCTGACCTTGTCGACCTTGACCGTGAACTTCTTGGTGAGCTCACCATTGCCGAGCACCTTAACGGGCTCGAACTCGCTCTTGGTGATGCGAGCGGCCTTAAGAGCGGCACCGTCGATCACAGCGCCGTCCTCGAACTTACGCTCGAGACGCTCGACGTTGACGGCGGTGTACTCGATACGACGGGGGTTGCGGAAGCCCGGAAGCTTGGGCAGGCGCATAGCCAGCGGAGTCTGGCCACCCTCGAAGCCGGCACCCTTGGTGCCACCAGAGCGGGAACCCTGGCCCTTCTGGCCGCGGCCAGAAGTGGTGCCGTGACCCGAAGAATTGCCACGGCCGACGCGCTTGCGGTTCTTGGTGGAACCGGGCGCGGGAGTAAGATCGTGAAGCTGCATTTGCTACTCCTCTACAATCTCGACAAGGTGCTTGACCTTGAAGATCATGCCGCGGACGGACTCGTTGTCAGCAATCTCGCGAACCTCGCGGATCCTGTGGAGACCGAGGGCACGGACAGTACGGACCTGGTCCTGCTTGCAACCATTGGTGCTGCGGACCTGCTTGATCTTGATGGTGTCAGCCATGCTTAGTTCTCCTTACCGACGAACATCTCGGAGACCGTCAGGCCACGGCGAGCCGCGACGTCCTCAGGGCTGGAGAGCTCCTTGAGGCCCTCGACGGCAGCCTTGATGATGTTGAGGCCGTTGTCGGTACCGAGGGACTTGGACAGGACGTTCTTGATGCCAGCAAGCTCGAAGAGGGGACGCACAGCGCCGCCGGCGATAACGCCGGTACCCTCGACAGCGGGCTTGATGATGATGCGGCCGGCACCAAAGTGACCGAGAACCTCGTGCGGGATGGTGCCCTGATCGGTCACCGGCACGTGGAACATGTTCTTCTTGGCATCGAGAGACGCCTTGGAGATGGCCAGGGGCACCTCAGCGGACTTGCCCATGCCAACGCCGACGTTGCCCTTGCCGTCGCCAACGACGACGAGAGCGACGAGGCTCATGCGACGACCACCCTTGACGGTCTTCGACACGCGGTTGATGTAAACGACGCGCTCCTCGAACTCGGAGGCCTCGCGCTGCTGCTTCTGATTACGAGCCATGTGCTACATACCTCCTAGAACTCGAGACCGGCGGCACGAGCACCGTCGGCGAGGGCCTTGACGCGGCCATGGTAGATACGGCCACCGCGATCGAAGGCGACCTTGGTGATGCCGGCCTCGATGGCGCGCTTGCCAACGAGCTGACCGACCTTCTCCGCAGCCTCCTTGTTCGAGGTGTGGGTGCCCTTGAACTCGGCCTCGAGGGTCGAGGCAGAGACGAGCGTCAGGCTGGAGCCCTTGCTGTCGTCGATGATCTGGGCATAGATGTTGGCGTTAGTACGGGTCACGCGAAGACGCGGACGCTCGGCGGTACCCGAGACCTTGCCGCGAACACGACGCTGACGACGCTTGAGGCCTTCCAGCTTCGCCTTATGCTTGTTCATACGTAAACTCCTAAAAAGGTTGATCTTGCCAGCACCTGACGGGGTGCTGGTCTTATGCGAGTGAGTCGGTTACGACTACTTGGCGGCCTTACCCAGCTTGCGGCGGATGTGCTCGCCAACATAGTGGATACCCTTGCCCTTGTAAGGCTCGGGAGGACGATGACCGCGGATCTCAGCGGCGATCTGACCGACCTGCTGCTTGTTGATACCCTTGACGTTCACGTGGGTGTTGTCGGGAACCTCGAAGGTGATGCCCTCGGGAGCCTCGACGATCACGGGGTGCGAGAAGCCCAGGGAGAACTCGAGGTTCTTGCCCTTCTGCTGCACGCGGTAACCGACGCCGGCGAGCTCGAGCTTCTTCTCGAAGCCCTCGGAAACGCCAACAACCATGTTGTGGATGAGGGCGCGGGTGAGGCCGTGGCGGGCACGGGTCTCACGCTCGTCGTCGGGACGGGAAACGGTGAGGACGTTGTCCTCGACGTTGATAGTGAGCTTCTCAAAGACATCGAGCTCGAGCTGGCCCTTGGGGCCCTTGACGACAACGTTGTTGCCGTTGACTGCCACTTCGACTCCGGCGGGAATCTGGACAGGCTTATTACCGATACGAGACACGGTGATCTCCTTTCCTTCTACCTACCGAGCGAATTACCAGACGTAAGCGATGATCTCGCCGCCGACGTTGTGCTTGCGAGCATCGCGGTCGGTCATGACGCCATGGCTGGTGGAAATAATGGCGGTACCAAGGCCACCGCGGACGCGGGGCATGTCGGCAACGCCGGTGTACTTACGCAGGCCCGGCTTGGAAATACGGCGGATGCCGTTGATGACCTTAGCCTTCTTGGGACCATACTTAAGCGTGATGTGCAGAGTCTTCTGGGGAACGGTGTCCTCGACATCGTAGCCCTCGATGTAGCCCTCCTCGTGCAGAACACGAGCGATCTCGACGAGCTTCTTGCTGCTCGGCATGGAGACCGTGGCCTTGTTCACAGAGTTAGCGTTACGGATGCGCGTAAGCATATCTGCGATCGGGTCTGTAAGGTTCATACAGATTCTCCTTCGTTCTTGATGAACACGTGCTCTTGGTTCTTCGCCGCCCTTAACGGCAAAGCCTAACTAGCGCGTTTTCCCTGTTCCAAACGGATGCTTGAAACGCTGGTAGTGACTTACCAGCTGGCCTTCTTAACGCCGGGAAGCTCGCCCTTGAGTGCAAGCTCGCGGAAGCAGACACGGCACAGGCCGAACTTGCGGTACACAGAGTGCGGACGGCCGCAGCGCTGGCAGCGCGTGTACTCACGAGTAGAGAACTTCTGCTTGCGATTGCACTTGACGATCATCGATGTCTTAGCCACTTATATCCTCCTCACATAGAGTATTGTTCGCCCCAAACGCCGCCCCCTTGTGGGAACGGCGCTTTTAGGGCAGGTGAACCTATTTCTTGAACGGGAAACCGAAGGCGTCCAGAAGGGCCTTGGCCTCCTCATCGGTATTGGCGGTGGTCACGAAAGTGATGTCCATACCACGCTGGTGATCGACGGAATCGAAGTCGATCTCGGGGAAGATGAGCTGCTCGGTGACGCCCATGGAGAAGTTACCACGGCCGTCGAAGCTCTTGGCGGAGATGCCGCGGAAGTCGCGGATACGGGGGATCGCGACGGAGGTCAGACGATCGAAGAACTCCCACATACGGTCGCCACGCAGGGTAACCTTGCAGCCGATCGGCATACCAGCGCGCAGGCGGAAGGTAGCGATGGACTTGCGGGCACGGGTGATCATCGGCTGCTGGCCGGTGATGGCGCGCAGGTCGCGCACGGCACCGTCGATGGCCTTGGAATCGGTAGCGGCCTCGCCGACACCCATGTTCACGACGATCTTCTCAAACTTGGGGATCATCATGACGTTCTCGTACTGGAACTTGTCCTGAAGCTGCTGCTTGACCTCGTTGTTGTACTTAGTCTTCAGACGCGGCACATACTTCTCTTCTGCCATTGTTCACTCCTTCTTGGGGTTTTAAGCACGGGGCGTGGCCACGATGGGTTGTCCTCGTGCCTCCTGGCTGCATTCGCGCCGCTCATGGCATTTTGCGGTTTGGACTCGACGCAGCAGGAGCCGACAAAACAATCGGTACTATACGCGCATTGGGTGCGTATTTCCAGAAAAACCTCGTCTGCCTGCACAACTCCACAACTCCCCCGCACAAATGGATCCCAAAAAGCAGTTGCGGTGAAATAGGGACTGCTTGGCGGCCTAACAGGCTTAAACAATCCGTATTTCACCGCAACTTAATTGGTGGGGATGCGATTAGCGCTTGCGGGGGACGAGTTTGGTGCGACGCAGGTGGATCATTTCGGCGGCGATGGAG
>CALBUZ010000098.1 GCA_937969105.1 uncultured Collinsella sp.
TCCGCACTGGACGTCCGCGACCAGATTATCGCGATCTTCGCCGCCAAGGAGAACTTCCTCGACGACGTCGACCTGAACCACGTGACCCTGTTCCGCGACGGCCTTGCGAAGTACATGGCCGAGAGGCACCCCGCTCTTCGCAACTCTCTCGCCTCCGGCAAGATCGGCGAAGAGGAGCAGGCGCGCCTGAAGACCCACATCGCGCACTTCAAGCAGGAGTTCCTGCTCGAGCACCCGAACAAGCAGTCCGAGGCGGATGTTGAGCACGCGGCCGAGAAGACCAGCGAGCCCGACTCCACCAAGAAGAAGGGCCAGGAGTAGGCAGAAGATGACAAACCTTCGCGAGATATCGAGGCGCATGAGCTCCATCAAGAGCACCATGCAGATTACTCGCACGATGGAGATGATCTCCACCGCGAGGATTCGCAAGGCGCTTGACAGGGCGGAGCAGGCGGAGCCCTACAAGGACGCCGTCACGCGCATGCTCGCCAATGTGGCCAGCGCCGGCTTTGACGCTTCGCAGCCTCTTCTTGCAAAGCATGCCGAGGAGAAGCACGTTCTTTACGTGCTTATCGCCTCGGACCGCGGGCTTGCCGGCGGATTCAACATCTCGCCCCAGCGCGAGGTGGAGCACGAGATGACCAAGCTTGCCGCCAAGGGCGTCAAGTCCTCGGTCATCACGTGCGGTCGCAAGCCCACGGAGTACTTCACGTACCGTGACTCGGCGCCGGTCATGTCCTTTGTGGGCATCTCTTCGGAGCCGAACATGGACGAGGCCGACCGCATCGCCTCTTATTGCATGGAGGGATATGCGCGCGGCGACTTTGACCGCGTGGTCCTCGTCTACTGGCACGCGAAGAACCGCGTTGAGCAGACGCAGGTCGTTGAGCAGCTGCTGCCCATCACAAAAGAGCAGCTCACGATGCCCAACAAGCCGCGTACCCCCGAGGCGCTTGGAAAGATCGACGCCAAGACGTACACGGATTTTGCCTTCGACCCCTCTCCAGAGGAGGTCTTGGGACAGCTTCTGCCCGCCTACTTCAGGACGGTCATCTTCCACGCGCTTCTCGATTCCGCAGCGGCTGAGCACGGCGCGCGCCGTCGCGCCATGCAGTCCGCGACGGACAACGCCAAGGAGGTTCTTGGCAACCTCGGGCGCACGTACAACCGCGAGCGTCAGGGTGCCATCACCACCGAGCTGAACGAGATCATCGGCGGCGCGTCCGCATTGGAGGACAACTAATGTCAGACAAAACCCAAGAGCCGCGTACCGCCCTCGAAGAGGCCGCGTACAAGAAGCTCAACAAAAGTGTGGGAACGGGGCGGATCGTCCGAGTCGTCGGCCCTGTTGTCGACGTGAAGTTCGACCACGATGTCCCCGGTATCTACACGGCCCTTGAGGTCGACGGCGACACGCCCGTGGGCCACGTCAGCACCGTGCTCGAGGTCGAGTCCCAGCTTGAGGGCGGCGTCGTTCGTACGGTCGCCATGTCTTCGACCGACGGCCTTACTCGTGGCCTCACGGTACACGATACGGGCCACCCCATGCTCATGCCCGTTGGCCCCTCTACCCTGGGCCGCGTTTGGAATGTCATGGGACAGCCGGTCGACGGCAAGGGAATTCCCGACGACGTTTCCTATTACCCGATTCACCACCCGGCTCCCGCGTTCGACGAGCTGACCACCCAGACCGAGATTTTCGAGACGGGTATCAAGGCCATCGACCTGCTCGAGCCCTATGTCCGCGGCGGCAAGACCGGTTTGTTCGGCGGCGCCGGCGTAGGCAAGACGGTCCTTATTCAGGAACTCATCAACAACCTCGCCCAGGAGCACGGCGGCACTTCCGTGTTCACCGGCGTAGGCGAGCGTACTCGCGAGGGTACCGACCTGTTCCTCGAGATGACCGAGTCCGGCGTCATCAACAAGACGTGCTTGGTCTACGGTCAGATGAACGAGCCGCCTGGAGCCCGTATGCGCGTGGCCCTTTCCGGCCTGACCACGGCCGAGTACTTCCGTGACCAGGGCCAGGACGTGCTGCTGTTCATCGACAATATCTTCCGTTTCTCCCAGGCCGGCTCCGAGGTCTCCGCGCTTCTTGGCCGTATGCCTTCCGCCGTTGGTTACCAGCCCACGCTGGCAACCGAGATGGGCGAGCTGCAGGAGCGCATCACCTCGACCAAGGAGGGCTCCATTACCTCCGTCCAGGCCGTCTACGTCCCTGCTGACGACCTGACCGACCCGGCCCCTGCCACCACCTTCACGCACCTCGACGCGACGACGGTTCTTTCCCGCTCCATCACCGAGCTGGGCATTTACCCCGCCGTTGACCCGCTGGCCTCCTCGAGCTCCGCGCTTGACCCGTCCATCGTTGGCGAGGAGCACTACCGCGTGGCCATGGCCGTTCAGGAGACGCTGCAGGAGTACTCTGACCTTCAGGACATCATCGCCATCCTGGGTATGGACGAGCTGTCCGAAGAGCAGCAGAACGTCGTTGCCCGTGCCCGTAAGATTCAACAGTTCCTTTCTCAGTCCTTCCACGTGGCCGAGAAGTTCACCGGCAACCCCGGCGTCTACTGCACGATTCAGGACACGGTCCGTTCCTTCGCCGAGATCGTCGATGGCAAGTGCGACGATCTCCCGGAGCAGGCGTTCCGTTATGCCAGCAACATCGAGGACGTCCGTGCCCGTGCGGCCGCCATGGCCTCTGACGACCAGAAGAACTAGGTGTACCGATGGCAGAGCTGAACGTACAGTTCGTTCGTCCTGACCGGGCCCTCTATGAGGGCCCGGCGGCCAGCCTCCTCCTCGCAACGTATACCGGCGAGATGGGCATCTATCCCGGCCACGCGGCCGAGATAGTTGCCCTCGGCGACGGCGTCGTCCGAATGATGCTCACCGAGGCAGAAGGCGGCGGGATTCGCCGCGTGGTTGTTTCCGGTGGCTACGCTGAGGTCGATAATGACCAGGTCATCATTCTGGCCGACCACGCTCGTCGCACCGACGACATTGAGCCCGAGACGGTTCGTCGCACGCGCGACGAGGTCATCCGGACGCTCGAGTCCTGCGAGGAGGGCGACCCCAGGCGCGCGTACTACGAGAACAAAATCAATTGGTGTAATCTTCTGTTGAAGCATGCAGTAGCAGAGGACCAGTAGGTGGTCCTAGCGGATACGGAGGGTTCATGGACGTCATTAAGGTCGAGGGCGGTCACCGCATCACTGGAGAGGTTACCGTTGAGGGCGCGAAGAACTCCGCTCTCAAACTCATGGCCGCGACGCTCATGGCCAAGGGCGTGACCACCCTCACCAACGTCCCCAACATCGCTGACGTCCACGTGATGGGCAAGGTTCTCAAGAACCTCGGCGCCACTATCGAGGTCGTCAACGAGCACGAGCTAAAAATCGATACCACCAACGTCGATTCGTGGGAGACTCCCTACGACCTCGTCGTTCAGATGCGGGCCTCCACTGCTGTGATGGGCCCGCTTCTTTCTCGTTTCGGGCGTGCAGTCGTTGCCATGCCTGGCGGCTGCAACATCGGTGCCCGAAAGATCGACATGCACATCCTCGGCCTTGAGGCGCTGGGCGTCGAATTCAAGATCGATCACGGCAATATTCACGCCAGCGCTCCCAACGGTATTCATGGCGCCACGGTGACGCTTGCTTTTGCTAGTGTCGGCGCTACCGAGAACCTTATGATGGCCTCGGTCTTCGCCGAGGGCTCCACCACGATTGACAACGCGGCGCGCGAGCCCGAGATTGTCGACCTCGCTAATCTTCTCAACGAGATGGGCGCCGACATCAAGGGCGCCGGCTCTCCCGTCATCGAGATCAACGGCGTTTCCGAGCTTCATCCCGTTACTCATGCGGTCGTTGGTGACCGCATCGAGGCCGGTACTTTCCTCGCCATTGGCGCACTGTGCGGCGATCCGGTTAAGGTCAAGGGCTTTGACCCGCTTCACCTCGGCCTTGTTCTAAAGAAGTACGAGCAGATGGGCATTCGCGTCGAGCGTGGCTCTCGAGAATGCACCTGCTGGCGAGAAGGGCCTATTTTGCCTGCGGACATCCAGACGCTTCCGTTCCCTGGATTTCCCACCGATATGCAAGCCCAGACCATTTTCTACGATAAACAGCGGCTTCTGGTAGCGGTCATACAGCCAGTCCAGCGACATCCGCAGGCCGGTTGGGTCGATCTGCCAGCCCCATTCGCTGGTTTCCAGATAAGGGTTCTTCACACCAGACATCATATTACCTGCCTGCGCCTGACCAGTGGTGGGGTCAGCAGCAGCACAGGCCGACATATAGTAGGAAAAGCTGATAAAGTCCACTGTGCCCGCTTTCAGGTCAGCCTGCTCCAGCGCGGTCAGAGTCAATGTCACACCCTCGCGCTCGTATTTTTTCAGCTGATAAGCCGGGTAATAGCCGC
>CALBUZ010000099.1 GCA_937969105.1 uncultured Collinsella sp.
CGAGGAAATGCCGCTTTCTGCCGAGCTTACCGCCAAAAAGCAGGCATTTGACGCCGAGGTCGCCAAAGTCTTTACCGGCGAGGACGCACGCAAGGTGCTCATCATCGGCCCGTGCTCTGCCGACCGCGAGGATTCGGTGCTTGAGTACATGAACCGACTGGCCAAGACCGCCGAAGAGGTCAAGGACAAGCTCATCATCATTCCGCGCGTCTACACCAACAAGCCGCGCACCAAGGGCACCGGCTACAAGGGCCTGCTGCACAACCCCAACCCCGAGGCTCCCGACGACCTGCTCGAGGGCGTCAAGGCCATCCGCCATATGCACCTGCGCGTTATTGAGGAAACGGGCTTCTTCACCGCCGACGAGATGCTCTATCCGTCCAACTACCAGTACCTCGTTGACCTGCTGAGCTATGTTGCCGTGGGTGCGCGTTCGGTCGAAAACCAGGAGCATCGCCTGGTGTCGAGCGGCATTTCGGTACCCGTCGGCATGAAGAATCCCACTGCCGGTTCCACCACCGTTATGCTCAACTCCATTTACGCCGCGCAGGCGCACCAGAGCTTCATCTTCCGCAACTGGGAGGTCGAGTGCGACGGCAATCCGCTCGCGCACGCCGTTATGCGTGGCTACATCGGTCTCGACGGTCGCACCTACCCCAACTACCACTACGAGCACCTGGAGCGCCTGGCCGAACGCTACACCGAGCACGCCGGCTATGCCAATCCGGCAGCGGTCATCGACTGCAACCACGACAATTCGGGCAAGCGTCCGCTGGAGCAGTATCGCATTTGCAAGGAGGTACTCGACAGCTGCCGCCGCAACGAGTCCATCTCCAATCTGGTCAAGGGCTTTATGATCGAGTCCTACCTGGAGGACGGCAACCAGCCGGTCGATGGCGGCGTCTTTGGCAAGTCCATCACCGACCCGTGCCTAGGCTGGGAAAAGACCGACTACCTCATCCACGAGATCGCGGAGCGGATTTAGAGTTACGGCGTTTTACCAAACGCCGTAACCGGCCGACGCTGCAAGCCCGCCAGAGCGGCAATCTGCCTTTCAGCTTCGACGGCATGACCATAAGGTCAATGCCGCCTCGCTTCAAGGCACCTTGCTCGCTCTGGCGGGCTTTCGCTGACTTTTGCTCTACCTGCGGTGTTGGCGGGATAGCTAATTTAGGATGGGGCTCTTTTAGCTACCCACAAAGTAGTCGTTGGGGACGTTCTTGTTTGACTATTCGTTTAATAACGTCCCCAACGACTATCTGGGCAAACGTCCAGACCGCCGTAAGGGAGTTGCCTTCCCTCGTGGCGGTCTTCTAGCAGAAAAACCAAGTGAGTAGGCTTTTTGCAGGAGGCCGAGCACGCCCTAAAACGCCACAGCTCTGACCTGCAGTTTTATAGATCATTTGTCGCGATGTGCTCGGCAGGTTCAAAAAAGTCTACTCACTTGTATCTGAGACGCGCCAGATTGGCAAAAACCGCCGCGAAAGGGCCCCTGGTCCCTTCGCGGCGGTCATACGTCTCTGATTTTGCGACGATTTTGCCCGCTTGTTACTCGCTGTAGCGCGCGGCGATGGCGGCTCGCACCATGCCGGTGCTCATGAGGTAGGTCACCAGGAAGTAGCCACCGTATGCTGCCAGGAAGATTGCACAGGTGAGGCCCACGGTGCCGCCAATGCTCATATTTCCGAAAATGCTCACCAGCTCGATGATCACCTTAAGTGCCACAAAGGAGTGCGCCAGGCCCACTGCCAGCGGGAACAGGAAGAATACCGCTTGCTGCGCCATCACCGAATGGCGAATCTGGCGGTCGTCGCAGCCGATCTGTGCCAGTACACGATAACTGCGGCTGCCGTCGGCCACATTGGAGAGCTGCTGAATCGACAGAATCGCCGCGCATGCAACGACCAATACAAAGCCGATGTAGATGGCTAGGTAGCTAATAAGACCGTTCATTTGCGCTGCTTGCGTGTACATCTCGGAGCGTGTGATGAAGGTTCCCCACGACCCCGGCTCCTTGCCGTCAACGAGCAGATTGTCGAGCACAGTGTATTTAATGCTCTCGTCTGCCTCGGTCGTATCCATCCCCTGTTTGTAGTTAACGAGCAGGCTACTGGAATACGGCTGCAGATTAAGTTGGGACAACAGCTCGTCGGCAACGACGACGGTACCCCCATTACTGCCCATCGCCGAGTTGGCGATGGCCGCCGTATCTTCGTCCGACTTATCGGTTGCGGGCTTGAGCTCATGCCCGCCCAAGGTAAGGGCATGGCCGCCAGCCATATACTTGGTGTACAGGTCGACCAGCTCGCCGCCCATATCACACGTGAGCAGATACTGGTCGTGACCGATGTGCACCGGCTCCTCGCCCATCATCTGGCGCAGTTTGTTGTACTGGCTCGCCGGCGTCACAAACAGGCCCATCGTATCGGCATTGCTACCCCCGAATGCCTTGGGAAGCTTTTCGCCCATGGTCTTGCACATTTCACTTGGAGTCACCGAAGGATCCGAGCCGCCAAGCGGGTAACTCAGATACGAATCGATCTGCACGTGCTCACCGGCAACATCGGCGATATTGACCTTCTTGCCGGTCTCGTCGTTGTTGTCCGCCGACTTGCCCTTACGATCGCCGTGCCATGGATCGCCGTGCCATGCGGAGTACAAATCGACCGTACTATCGGCCAGCACCATTCGATCGGCCTCAGACGGATTGAAATACTCTTTGTAGAAGTCGAGCGTATCGGGCGTGTAATAGACATACGTCTGCGACATGTCGGCCGGATTATAGCGCTCCAGGTTTTCGTTCATCACGTTGGCAATCGACATACCGCACGTCACCGAGGTGATGGCCAAAAACAGGAGCATCGCGATGACGCCCATCGAAAAGCACACCGTGTTGACCTTGGCCGCAAGCTGGCGCACGGTAAACATGTTGAGGCCGCGCCAATACACGCCGCGCAGGCTCTGCAGCAGCTTGATAAGCATGCCCGAGAGTCCCCAGAACAGGGCAAAGGTGCCCACGGTAACCATAGCGGTCGTAATACCAAACTGGTTCATGGCCTCTTGCAGCTTGCTGTCCGTCGCGGTTAGCGGGAACCCATCACGTAGCAGACGGTAATAGGCCACGCCCACAAGCACCACGCCCACGGCAAAGATGGCAATCGCGATCCAGGGGTTGCGCGTCTTGATGCTCTCGTTGCGACGCTCGGCACCCATAAGCTCGATGAGTTTGGTACGACGCACGGCGCGAAGGTTCAGCAGTAGCGTGAGCACAAACATTACGAGCATGCAGGCAAGGGTCAGATTGAACGCATGCACCGAGAAAAAGAAGTGGAAATTGGCGATCTGTGTCTTAAAGAGCGAGGCCGTAAAGAACGTCATGAGCTGGGAGAGTCCCACACCCAGCACAATGCCGGCGACAAAGGCGCCGACCGAGACAATCACCGTCTCGAGCGCCATGATCGTGGCGACGCGCCCGCGCCCCATGCCGAGCACCTGGTACAGGCCAAACTCCTTCTTGCGGCGTTTCATGATGAAGTTATTGGCATACACCATCAAAAAGGCCATGACACCGGCCAAAAAGTACGTCAGGTCGCCGAGCATGCTGCCCATTACCTGCGCTAAGCCCTTTTCATCGATGCCGGCGATGTCGACCTGCATCGAGATGGTGTTAAAGGCATAGAAGACCGTGACGCCCAGGGTGAGCGTCAAAAGGTAGACGAGGTAGTCGCGGCCGGCGCGGCGGACGTTGCCCCAAGCGAGTTTACAGAGCATCGGAGCCCTCACCGCCTATCATGGCAACGACCTCCATAATGCGGTCGAAGAACTCTCGGCGGTCGGTGTCGCCGCGGCGCAGCTCGGTGAAGATCTTGCCGTCGCGAATAAACAGCACACGGCTCGTGTAACTGGCGGCAAAGCTGTCGTGCGTGACCATGAGCACGGTGGCACGTAGGCGGCGGTTAAGGGCCTCTAGGCTCTCGAGCAGCAGGCGAGCGCTCTTGGAATCGAGGGCGCCGGTGGGCTCGTCGGCCATAATCATGGTGGGGTCGGTGACGAGCGCGCGAGCCGCGGCGACGCGCTGCTGCTGGCCGCCGGACATTTGGTAGGGATACTTGTCGAGCACCTGACTGATGGAAAGGCGCGCTGCCACATCCTGCACGCGGGTCGAGATCTCTGCCGAGTTTGTGCGGGCGATGGTGAGCGGCAGGGCGATGTTCTCGCGTGCCGTGAGCGTATCGAGCAGGTTGGAGTCCTGGAAGATAAAGCCGAGCTCCTCGCGGCGGAACTGCGAAAGCTTAGCCTGCTTCATGCGTGTTACGTCCTGCCCGTTGATGCGGATCGTGCCGCTCGTGGCGCTATCGATGGTCGACACGCAGTTGAGCAACGTCGACTTGCCCGAGCCCGAAGCGCCCATGATGCCCACGAACTCACCGCGGTTGACGGTAAAGCTGACGTCGTTGAGCGCACGGGTCACGTTGCCCAGCGCTCCATATACCTTTTCGAGATGCGCGACCTCCAGTACCGGGGTCGCCATGTGCGTGGTTTGCATACCGAGTCCTTTCTTGCGATTAGTCTACGGCATCTATAGTCGCAAGAAGACGAGTCGGCTACCATCGATATGGCTTACGCTTGCCTTACCGTTGTGTAAGGTACGGGTAGCCACCCTGTTATGTTTTGATGTTGAGGGAGGACTCCTGTTGAAGACTGTTCATGTTGCCGCTGGGATCATTCGCAAGGAAGGATCCGATGAGCTGCTTGCCGTGCAGCGCGGCTATGGCGACATGCAGGGACTTTGGGAGTTCCCCGGTGGCAAGCTCATGCGCGGCGAGACGCCCGAGGACGCTGTACGCCGCGAGCTCATGGAAGAGCTACGGGTCAAAGTCACCAACCTGCGCGATTTTTACACCGTTGAGTACGACTACCCCGATTTCCATCTCTCCATGGAGTGCTACTACTGCTCGCTCGCCGATGAATCCGATGAGCCGCAGAAGCACGACCGCCAACTCGATATCCGCTGGATTCCGCGCACCTCGCTTGCCACGGTGGAATGGATGCCCGCCGACAAGGGGCTCATTGATGCCCTGATTGAGCTGAAGGAAGACCGGCTTGAGGCCAACGCCGCCAACCGCACCGAGTCCACCACAGCCGACGAGCCCGTTACCAAACCCAAGCGCAAAGCCAAGCGCCGCAGCAAAAAGCGTCCCAAGCCCGGTCTGCTCGACGGCATCGATACCTCGGACCTCTCCGCTGACGAGCGCGAACTGGTACGCCGTCGCGCCGCTATAATAAAGTCCATGAAGGGCAACAAGCGTGCGAACACCAAGCCCGAGCTGCTCGTTCGCCAGCGCCTGCGCGCCGCGGGCCTTACGGGCTATCGCTTGGAATGGAAGGTTCCCGGCAAACCCGACATCGCCTTTCCCGGGCGCAAGATCGCCATCTTCGTCAACGGCTGTTTTTGGCACCGCTGTCCCAAATGCAACCCTAGCAAGCCCAAGCGCAACGTTGAGTTTTGGGAGGCAAAGTTTCGCCGCAACGTCGAGCGCGACCGCGCTGCCGTGGCAGCACTCACTCAAATGGGCTGGACGCCCATAACCATCTGGGAATGCGAGCTCAAAAAAGACCGCATCGACGCCACGATGAAAAAGGTCATCGAGCAGGTGCGCGCCGCAGAGCCGCAGCGCTAGGAACTAGCCATCCAGATGCCCGACACAGGCGAGACACATCTGCGCGACAAACCTTAGAAAGTAGATCGGAAGAGCGTCGTGTAGGGACAGAGTGTAGATCT
>CALBUZ010000100.1 GCA_937969105.1 uncultured Collinsella sp.
TATCCGTTGGTTTGTCTACGTTTTTGCAGCTCTTTTCATGTGCGGGATTATCCCCATGGCAATTGCAGGCGGTCTCATCACCTTCTGCGAGACATACCACTGCGAATGGCTCATCTTCGTGCTTTGCGGTGCGGTCATCTGGCTCATCTTCCGCATCATCGAGCGTGATATCTAATGGATCTCGACAACATGGCACAGCCGCTTGAGAGCGTCATCGCCCAGGAGAAGATGGCTGTCTATCCGATGCCGCTCAGGCTCCAAGACCGCGCCGAGCTTTTCAAGAAGTGGTGCGAGCTCAACCCCAAGACGCTCCGCAGCATCGAGTTGACGGCCCTGGCCATCGATAAGCGCGGTATGCGCGTGTCGACCAAGTACCTCATCGAGAAGCAGCGTTATGAAGGCTCCTACAAGCTCGTCGGCGTTCCGTTCGTGGACGGCAACGGGGAAGAGCACGTCTACGGCATCAACAATACGGATACGCCGCTGTTGAGCCGTTGGCTTCTCGACAAGCATCCCGATCTGAATATCGAGACGCGCAAGTCCATCTATGACACCAAGGAGGGCTGACATGACTAAGAAGAAGCAGGCGGTCGAGCATTTCGAGGACATCACCCGATATGCCGCCAAGAACAAAGGCAAGATGACGCTGGAGAACACGGAGACGGGCAAGGTTATCGAGCTTGATAGCCGTCTTGCCTCATCCGTGATGGTCGCGGCCCTGGCCTACGCCGCGACCATCATCGACGGCAGTTGTGAGCTCTGCGATGCCGACGAGGGGTATCTGTCGATCATCATGTTCGCCGCCGATATCTATGCCCGCGAACTCTAGCCAGCCGAGTCTGTTCGACGATCCGCCCATGCCGGCGCCGTATCGGTGCGACTACGAGCGCGGCGTACTCGACGAGGGCGGCGCAAAGCCCAAGAGCAAATGCACGTTTCGCGGGTCTGTCGTTTGGACTAACTGCCGCGAGTGCGGCCACTGCCTGTGGGACGGCTGGTGGCAGCGCGGCACGTGCGATGGCCTGTCTATCGATGATGGAGGTGAAGAGGAATGATTACTAAGGACGTGAGCGACAAAGCCCAAGAGCCGATGGCGTGGTTCCAGCACGACTCAAACTCCGCGCAAGACCAGAAGTGCCAAAGGCTGCTGTTCCGCTACGGCAACGCCGGATACGGGGCGTTCTGGCGCATCTGCGAGATTCTGGCGAACACCACGACGCACTCGTTGCCGGTCGAGACCGACGAGGACTGGCTGATTCTCGCGGAGCAGATCGGGATGCGCAAGGTGGGTGCCTTCGACGATATGTCGAGCGTCGAGGACTGCCGCGATTTCATCAGCTGCCTGCTGGAAATCGGCTTGCTAAACCGGGACGGAAAAGGCCGCATCGAGAGTGCGCGAATGCAAAAAAACGCTCTTTATTTCGGCATGCAAAGGGCGAACGGAGCCAAGGGCGGCAGGCCGAAGAAGAACAAAACAAAGCCAACGGAATAGCAGGTCAAAGGCGGTGAATTGGACAATGAAGCATGAAAGCGTCGCTAAACCATCGGTTTTAGATTGGCTAAACCCTAACAATACAGTACATAACAATACAGGGCGGGTTTTTGGGTTTGGGTCTTTAGACCCTAACCCAAAGCCAAAAACCCGCAACTTGCTTGTGGCGTTATGTAACAAAGAAGTCTTACTTTCTTTGCTTCTTTCTTTATCGCCCTTTAATTTCGCGCCTGATTTTCGATTTTCCGCCCTTCCGGAATTTGGGTTCTCAACAGCTTTTCAACAGGTT
>CALBUZ010000101.1 GCA_937969105.1 uncultured Collinsella sp.
CCATTCTCGCCCAATGGTCGGATGAGGATATCCTGGGGATTGATGGTATGGCGCAGTTCTGCGGTCACCTTCTGATGTTTGGCTAAAGTACATTTATCTGTGTTTAACTCGCCCGAGGCTGCATGGCGTGGGCGATGGCCAAAAAGGAAAACCACATGGGATTCATGTCAAAGCTGCTGTCCTTTGGATCCGATAAGGACCTTAAGCGCTACTACAAGATCGTCGATCAGATCAACGGTCTTGAGCCCCAGTTTGAGAAGATGACCGAGGAGGAACTCCGCGCCCAGACCGATAAGTTCCGTGAGCGTTACGCCAACGGCGAGTCGCTCGACGACATGCTCCCCGAGGCTTTTGCCACCGTGCGTGAGGCTTCCAAGCGCATCACGGGCATGCGTCACTTTGACGTACAGCTCATCGGCGCCATGGCGCTTCATGAGGGGCATATCGCCGAGATGAAGACCGGCGAAGGCAAGACCCTGGTCTCCACGCTGGCCGGCTACCTCAACGCTATTGCCGGCAAGGGTGTACATGTCGTTACCGTCAACGATTACCTGGCCAAGCGCGACTCCGAGTGGATGGGCCGCATCTACAAGTACCTGGGAATGACCGTCGGTCTGCTCCAGAACAACATGCCGCTCGAGCTCAAGCGTCCGGCCTACCAGGCAGACGTCACCTACGGCACCAACTCCGAGTTCGGTTTCGATTACCTGCGCGACAACATGGTCACTCGCCCCGAGCAGCGCGTGCAGCGCGGCCACCATTACGCCATCGTCGACGAGGTCGACTCCATCCTGATCGACGAGGCACGTACCCCGCTCATCATCTCGGGTGCCGGCACCAAGTCCGCTAGCACCTACAAGGACTTCGCGCGTGCCGTGCGCGGCCTGGAGCGCGGTGAGGACGTGTCGCACGACATGCTCACCGCCACCGAGGACGTCGAGCCCACGGGCGACTTCGTCATGGACGAGGCCAAGCACACCATTGCCGCCACCGAGCGCGGCCTTAAGAAGATCGAGCGCCGTCTGGGTATCGAGGACATCTATGCCGACCTTTCGGGCCAGCTGGTCAACCACCTGCAGCAGGCGCTGAAGGCCCAGTACATGTTCCATCGCGACAAGCAGTACGTGGTCACTAACGGCGAGGTCAAGATCGTCGACGAGTTCACCGGTCGCATCATGGAAGGCCGTCGCTATTCCGAGGGTCTGCACCAGGCCATCGAGGCCAAAGAGGGCGTGCTCGTGCGCGAGGAGAACCAGACGCTGGCTACCATCACCCTGCAGAACTACTTCCGTCTGTATGACAAGCTCTCCGGCATGACCGGAACGGCACTTACCGAGGATGCCGAGTTCCGCGAGATCTACAAGCTGCCCGTCGAGGTCATCCCCTCCAACAAGCCTGTGCAGCGCGTGGACCACGAGGACCTGGTGTACCGCACCATCCAGGCTAAATACAACGCCGTTGCCGACGACGTTGAGCGTCGTCACGCCAAGGGGCAGCCGGTCCTGGTGGGCACCGTCTCCATCGAGAGCTCCGAGAAGCTGTCCGCCGCCCTTACCAAGCGCGGCATCGCACACGAGGTCCTCAACGCCAAGCATCACGAGCGCGAGGCTCATATCGTTGCCCAGGCCGGACGCTACGGCGCCGTGACCATCGCTACTAACATGGCCGGTCGTGGTACCGACATCCTGCTGGGCGGCAACCCCGACGAGCTGGTGCGCGAGCGCCTTGAGTATGAGGGCCTGACCATGGAGGACGTAACGCCCGAGCAGCTCGAGCGGTTTAACGCCGAGGCCAAGGAGACCTGCAAGGCCGAGCGCGAGCGCGTGCTTGCCGCCGGCGGCCTGACCGTCATCGGCACCGAGCGCCATGAGTCCCGTCGTATCGACAATCAGCTGCGCGGCCGCTCCGGTCGTCAGGGCGATCCGGGCGAGACCCAGTTCTACCTGTCGCTTGAGGATGACCTGATGCGCCTGTTCGGTGGCGACAAGATGGATCGCGTCTCCAAGATGATGGTCACGGCAGAAATGGGCGACGACATGCCCATTCAGCATAAGATCATCTCCAAGGCCGTCGAGAACGCCCAGCACAAGGTCGAGAGCATCAACTTCTCCATGCGCAAGAGCGTCCTCGAGTACGATGACGTCATGAACAAGCAGCGCCAGGTCATCTACGCCGAGCGCAACAAGATTCTGGACGGCAAGGATCTGACCGACCACATCACCGAGGTCATGCACGACACCGTGTACCGCTGCGTGCAGGAGTTCTGCACCAAGGACAGCCACGATGGCGAGCGCGATCTCGAGGGCCTGCGCAAGTGGGTCGTGGAGCTGACCGGGCATATCGATACGCCCAAGTTCCCCGACGAGGACTTTGAGGACCTGGCTGCCGATGTCCTGGCCTACGTCGAGAAGTGCTACAACATGAAGGCCGAGCGCCTGGGTGAGGACCTCATGCGCGAGCTCAATACCCAGGTCATGCTGCGCGTCATCGATACGCGTTGGATGAACTACCTGCAGGAGATGGACTACCTCAAGACCGGTATCGGACTGCGCGGCTTTGGTCAGCGCGACCCGCTGGTCGAGTACAAGACCGAGGCTTATGGTGCCTTCCAGATGCTCGTCGACACCATGTACGAGGATTACCTGCGCACCGTCCTGCGCATCGAGATCAAGGCCGCCCCGCACGCCGTGGAGCACAAGGAGGACCCCGCGCTCGAGGGTGCGCACTTCTCCGGCCCCGCCGATGTCGATGGCGACAACGGCAACTCGGTGCTGCGCAAGCAGGCACAGGTGCAGGCCCGTACGGCCGTCCAGGGAGGCCCGGCTGCCGTCAACAACGGTGGCAAGGTGACCACCTACCGCAAGGACGAGAGCGACGATCCGTACGTCAACGTTGGCCGCAATGACCTTTGCCCCTGCGGCAGCGGCAAGAAGTTCAAGTACTGCCACGGCAGGAATCGTTAATGGCCGAGGCTTTAGAGGTAACGCCCGCCGAGCTGGACGCGTTTGCGGACCGGCTCGGCGAGGTCGAGTCGTATCTTCATTTGGACGAGAAGCGCACGCGCGTGACCGAGCTCGAGGCCAAAAGCGTGGCCCCCGGCTTTTGGGATGACGCCGATGCCGCTCGCGCCACCATGGAGGAGATCGCTCGCGCCAAGGAAGATATCGCTGCCGTGGATACCGCGCGCGGCGAGCTATCTGACGCCCGCGCGGCGCTGGAACTTGCCGAGGAGATGGGCGACGACCCCGATGCCGTCGCATTGCGCGAGGAGGCTGCCACTACGGCAGAACGCCTGGCCCGAGCTATCGACGAGCTTGAGCTTTCGAGCTGGTTTACCGGTGAGTTCGATCACGGCGACGCGATTGTGACCATCAAGCCCGGACAGGGTGGCCTGGAGGCGCAGGACTGGACCTTCATGCTCTTTAAGATGTACATGAAGTACTGCCAGCGTCGCGGCTGGAAGGTCACCATTAACGACTGCCCCGCGGCTGAGGTCATCGGCATCGACCGTGCGACCTTTACCGTCGAGGGCAAGGACGCGTTTGGCATGCTGCGCGCCGAGGCCGGCGTCCACCGTCTGGTGCGCATTAGCCCCACCGATGACAAGAAGCGCCGCCAGACCACGTTTGCCGGCGTCGAGGTCATTCCGGTGCTGCCCAATGATATCGACATCGAGATCAGTCCCGACGATATCCGCGTGGACGTGTATCACGCGAGCGGCCCGGGCGGCCAGGGCGTCAACACCACCGACTCCGCCGTACGCGTGACGCATTTCCCCAGCGGCATCGTGGTCACTTGCCAAAACGAGCGCAGCCAGATTCAAAACAAGGCCGCGTGCATGCAGATTCTCAAGGCCCGTCTGTACGAGATCGAGCTCGAGAAGCGCGCCGAGGCGCTCGACGAGATTCGTGGACCCAAGACCACGATCGGTTTTGGTAACCAGATTCGCAGCTACGTGCTCTACCCGTATCAGATGGTCAAGGACCTGCGTACGGGTGTGGAGACCAGCAACGTCGAGGCCGTTCTCGACGATGGCGATCTGGATCCGTTTGTGATCGGCTACCATCGCTGGGCAACCGGCAATGCCGATGCGGAAGGCTCGGACGCCTAGGCACATGGTTGGCTCCGGGTCGATGCAAACACTTCGCAGGGGTGGTATTTGCTCGGTGAATCGGTAGAATCGAATACAGCAAGAAGTTCAAAGCGCACTCGTTTGGGTGCGCTTTTTTGAGGGAGGCAGCATGGCATATCGTCTGGACATCAAGCGCATTCTTTCGATGAACTTCTTTCACGATCTGCCCAAGATTATGCTGGGCTGTGCTCTGGCCGCTATCGCGACGGACCTGTTTTTGATCCCCAACGGTCTTGCCGCCGGCGGCGTTACGGGTCTCGCCACGATTATCCAGGCGGTCGGTGCGTCTCATGGCATCTCGCTGCCTGTCGGTATTCAAACCATTGTGATGAACGCCTTGCTGCTGCTGGTGGTTATGCGCGAGGGTGGCATGTTCTACGTGGTGCAGACGGCGACGGGTTTTGTGCTGCTCGGCTTTTTCACCGACCTGTTCGCTCCGTTTGTGGCGCCGCTGGCACATGCCGATCTGATGCTGCCCGCTATGTGGGGCGGCATTATCACGGGCATCGGCTACGGCATGGTGCTGCGCGCCGGTGCCAACACCGGCGGCTCCGACACAATCGGCCAGATCATCTCGCGCAATACGTCGCTACCGGTTGGCTCGACCGTCATGGCGATCGACGTTGCCGTGTGTGCGCTCTCGGCCCCGGTCTTCTCGGTCGAAAACGCGCTGTATGCGGGCCTTTCGATGGTCATTAGCGGCTACGTAATCGATGCCGTGGTCGATGGTGGCAACAGGCGGCGTATGGTACTCATCATCTCGGACAAGTTTCCCGATATCGCGGCCGACATCATGTATGGCCTGGGCCGCGGCTGCACCAAGTTTAAGGCGACCGGTATGTACTCGGGTGCCGAGAAACCGGTGATCATGGTCATCGTGAGCCGTCGCGAACTCAATACGCTCAAGACGATCGTGCGCGAGCGCGACCCGCGCGCCATCGTGACCGTGGCCGACGTTACGGAAACCTTCGGCGAGGGCTTCAAGGACATTAACGCGTAGGGCCGACTGCGTTCTATCCAAAAGACGTTCACATTGGTAAACCGTTTCATCAGCGATTCTGCCTGCTCAATTGCTCAAATAATGATAAATACTCTGGTAAAGCTTCCAGTTTCCAGCATAATGAATGACGTACGTGCATCGCGGCTGGGTTGGGACGACCTTCTGTGCCGTGCGCATCTTGTCTAAAGAGGATGAAAGGAAGGCACAATGAGCGACGAAGAGCTCAAAAAGGTTGCCAACGAGGTAAGGAAGGGCATCGTCACCGGCGTGCACGCTGCCAAGTCCGGCCATCCGGGCGGTTCGCTCGGCGCTGCCGACATCATGACCTATCTGTACTTTGAGGAAATGAACGTCGACCCGGCCGATCCCCGCAAGGCCGACCGCGATCGCTTTGTGCTCTCCAAGGGCCACTGCGCGCCTGGTCTGTATGCCGTGCTCGCCGAGCGCGGGTTCTTCCCCAAGGAGGACCTCGAGACGCTGCGCCATATCGGTAGCCACCTGCAGGGCCACCCCAACATGAACGACACCCCGGGCGTCGATATGTCCACCGGTTCGCTCGGCCAGGGCATCTCCGCTGCCGTGGGCATGGCCGTTGCCGCCAAGCACTGGGGCGATACTTACCGCACCTACGCCCTGCTGGGCGACGGCGAGAGCGAGGAGGGCCAGGTCTGGGAGGCTGCCATGTTTGCCGGCAACCAGCAGCTCGACAACCTCTGCGTGATCGTCGACCACAACGGCCTGCAGATCGACGGCCCCGTCGAGGAGGTCAACGACCCCATGCCGCTCGCCGACAAGTTCCGCGCCTTTAAGTTCCACGTGGTGGAGCTCGCCGACGGCAACGACTTCGATCAGATCCGCGCCGCCTTTGCCGAGGCTCGCGCCACCAAGGGTCAGCCGACCGCCATTATCGCCGAGACCATGAAGGGCAAGGGCGTCTCCTTTATGGAGAACCAGGTGGGTTGGCACGGTAAGGCCCCCAACGATGAACAGTTTGAGCAGGCCATGGCAGAGCTCACGGCCGCCGGAGAGGAGCTCTAGGATGGCAGACGTCAAGAAAATCGCCACGCGCGTAAGCTACGGCGAGGCCCTCGTCGAGCTCGCCAACGAGCACGATGACTTTGTGGTCCTCGACGCCGACCTGGCCGCCGCCACGCAGACCGGCAAGTTTAAGGCCGCCTGCCCCGACCGCTTCTTCGATGTGGGCATTGCCGAGAGCAACCTGATGGGTGTTGCCGCCGGTATCGCAACCACCGGCCGCGTTGCCTTCGCGAGCAGCTTTGCCATGTTCGCCGCCGGCCGCGCCTTTGAGCAGGTCCGCAACTCCATTGGCTACCCGCACCTTAACGTTAAGATCGGTGCCACGCACGCCGGTATCTCGGTGGGCGAGGACGGCGCCACGCACCAGTGCTGCGAGGATATCGCCCTGATGCGCGTCATCCCCGGCATGACCGTGATTGTTCCCGCCGACGACGTCGAGGCCCGCGCCGTGACGCGCGCCGCCTACGAGTGCGACGGCCCCGTGTACATGCGCTTTGCCCGTCTGGCCTCGCCGGTTATCAACGATCCCGAGACCTACAAGTTCGAGGTGGGCCGCGGCATCGTCATGCGCGAGGGTGCTGACGTCACCATCATCGCCTGCGGCCTGATGGTCGGCGAGGCTCTTGAGGCCGCTGAGCAGCTTGCCGCCGAGGGCATCGATGCCGAGGTCATCAACATGCACACCATCAAGCCCATCGATGCCGACCTGATCGTCAAGAGCGCCACCAAGACCGGCCACGTCGTGACCGTCGAGGAGCACTCCGTGATCGGTGGCCTGGGCAGCGCCGTTGCCGATGTCCTGTGCGAGCAGTGCCCGACGCCGCTTAAGAAGATTGGCGTCAACGACACCTTCGGTGAGTCCGGCCCGGGTGCCGAGCTCCTGCACAAGTACGGCCTGGACGCCGCCAACATCGTGGCGACCACCAAGGAGTTCTTGGCCTAAGGCATTTTGCTTTGGCCTTGACCTGAGAGCCGTTCCCGCATTGGATAATAAATAAGCCGGGGTGCCTTTCGTGTGGGGGCACCCCGGCTTTGTGTTTGGGGGAGGCAGAGAAGAAGCTAGAGGAGCTTCACGGTCGGGGCGAGGGCGTTGGCAAAGATGTCGTCCGGCCAGAATACCGCTGCGACATTAGGGTCATTTGCTGCAACTATTTCAGCAAGAATGGAGTCGTAGGAGATTGTCCCCAACGATTGGAGGTCGATTATCTCGCGTGCGGCATCATCCGAACACAAGTTAAGACGATATGCAGCTTTTAATAAATGGTCTTGCCCCGCATCAAAGGCCCAACGATAAATTACTAGTTTTACATAGTGGTTTTCGTCGAGCTTGATGTCGCGAATACGGCCGCACTCGATATCTCCCGCGTTTCCATACGGTTCATTTTTCATGGCAAGATATCCAAGCTCTTTATCTGGAAAGGCGGTCGAGTACAGCCCTATCGAATCCCCGTTGACCTTTGCCGTGACCCTGCCATCCCAATACTCGGGCAGGTCGACACTGAAGGTTTGGGCCTCGATGTGGCGTGCGGCGGCTTTGCGCTGTTCCTCGGCCTGGCGCGCCGCTTCCTCTTAGGCGGCTTTCTTGGCCGCGACGGCGGTGTCGCGGCGGTTCGTTGCGGCGTGTTGCAGCGCATCGACGTTGGGCGCGTTCTTGCCCTTGTATGCCATGGCGAGCGTCACAGCGTCATTGATCTCGTCGTCGGTTACCTCAGCGGCGTCGATGGGCGTAAAGTCCAAAACCGAATCCTGCTCGGCGAGCTCGCCCAGGTCAATCTTTTCGCCCTTGGCAAAGACATCGTCGATCGTAAGCTCGGCCTTTGTGCAAGGCACCTGGTAGATAGTGCCATCGGCGGCGATGGGGGAGCCTGCCGCCTTGAGCGTGTACTTGCCCTGGATAAGTTTGATGCCCGAGCCGTCGGATGCGACATATTCGACCTTATCGACCTTCTTTCCGTCGACCGTCTTGCCCTTTACGCGCACCGGCACGCGCGAAGCTCCATCATCGGTATCCCACCCTTCAGCCTTTACACTCACCACGAGCGCATGCTTGGAATGCGCCGACTCATACTGTTCCTGCTCCTGGACATGCTGCTGATACAGGTGATACGCCAGCCCACCGCCCCCGCCAACAACGATTACCGCCGCGCAGACGATAGCGATCACGACGCCTTTCTTGGACTTCTTACCGGGAGCGGAAGAACCCACAGGTGCCGGCGCAACCGCAGGCTCGGCTACGGGCATAGCCTGTGCCCCATCAGTAAGCGCAGCCCCACATCCCACGCAAAACCGAGCCCCATCAGCAAGCTCAGCACCACAATACGGACAAACCATACCAACCTCCAGCAAGCCTAGAACCATCCATCTAACTCAACTGTAAAGCGATATCCCCAACCAAAGTTGCGCAACAATGACCCCCAATATAAGTTGCGGTGAAATAGGGACTGATGAGGGCTTTTGACCGCAAAAACAGTCCCTATTTCACCGCAACTTATATTGGGGCCTTATCAAGCAGGGCTTCTATTGGGAAAAGAGCCCAGCACGACAAAGTGCAATTCAGCTTGACGCTCCT
>CALBUZ010000102.1 GCA_937969105.1 uncultured Collinsella sp.
CTCGGCTATCTCCGAAGTGCGGAGCGGCTTGCCCACGTTCGCGAGGTGGCACATGATGCCGAGCTCGTCGAACGTGACGCGGCCGGAGGCAGGCGTGGACTGGCGCACCAGGCCAAAGGCCCGGCGTACGGATAGATACTCACACACCTTCAACGACAAGACCCCCGAGAAGCAGCGTACTAGCTCATCCCTAGGATACCCCTAATTATCTCCGTTGAGCACTAAATTTAGGGATAGTAGTCGGATTTGTTGCTCGGCAATGAAAAAACCCGGCACATGACATGTGTCGGGCTTCAAAGGTTTAATGAGCTGACGTTACGGCGCGTGCGCTACATGCGCTCCGGGGCGCTGACGCCGATGAGCGAGAGCGTGAGCGCGAGCACGCGACGGCAGGCGTCGCAGGCGGCGAGTCGGGCCGTGGAGACGGCCGCGTCGACCGGGCGTCCCTCGCTGGGCAGCACCTGGCAGACGGTGTAGAAGGCGTGGAACGCCGCGGCGAGCTCCTGCGCGTAGTGCGTGAGGCGGAACGGAGCGCGATCGCGGGCGCACCCCTCGACGAGCTCCCCGAACTCGCCGAGCTTGCGGGCAAGCGCGGCCTCGGTGGGGTCGGTGAGCACGGACAGGTCGCAGTCGATCGGGCAGGCGCGCAGGGCAATCTCGTCCATGCCGAGCTTGGCGGCCTGCTCGGCCGTCACGCCGGCGGCGCGGCGCAGGATGGAGCAGATGCGCGCGTGGGCGTACTGGACGTAGTAGACGGGATTCGTGTTGTCCTGGCGCTTCACGGCCTCGATGTCAAAGTCAATCATCTGGTTGGAGCTCTTGGACACGAGCGTGAAGCGCGTGGCGTCGGCACCCACCTCGTCGAGCAGCTCGCGCAGCGGGACCATGGTGCCCTTGCGCTTGCTCATCTTGACGGGCTGGCCGTTGCGCAGCAGGTTCACGAGCTGGCCGAGGAGCACCTCGAACTTGCCCTCGTAGCCCAGGGCGTCGGTGGCGGCGCGCACGCGGGCGATGTAGCCGTGGTGGTCGGCGCCCCACACGTCGATGACGTGGTCGACGCGCTCGTACTTGTTCCAGTGGTAGGCCACGTCGGAGGCAAAGTAGGTGTAGGCGCCATCGGCCTTCACGAGCACGCGGTCCTTGTCGTCACCGAAGTCGGTGGAGCGGAACCACAGGGCGCCGTCCTTCTCGAACAGGTATCCCTGCTCGCGCAGGCGTGCGAAGGCACGGTCGACGGCGCTCGTGCCGTTTGCGTCCTTCTCGTAGAGGGAACGCTCGGAGAACCACTGGTCAAAGTCGGTGCGCATGTCCGTGCAGGTCTGGCGGATGTCGTCGAGCATGAGCTTGTAGCCGCGCTCGCGGAACGACAGCATGCGCTCCTCGGCGTCCGCGCTGACCCAGCGCGTGCCGTCGGCCTCCATGAAGTGGGCGGCGAGGTCGATGATGTAGTCTCCGCCGTAGGAGTCGGCGCCGAGCTTGGCGCGGAAGGCGTCCATGTAGGGGTGGGAGTCGGGGTGCTCGTCGGCCTCGTCCTCGACGAAGGCGCTCCAGTCGGCGATGAGGGCCTCGTGGGCGGCGTGGGCGTCGACGCCCTTCTCGTCCATGATCTGGGCGAGCTGCAGGTAGCGCTCGGACACGGAGTTGCCGAACGTGTTCATCTGGTTGCCGTGGTCGTTGACGTAGTACTCGCGCTCCACGTCATAGCCCGCGTGCTCGAGGACGCGGGAGAGCGAGTCTCCCAGGGCCGCCCAGCGTCCGTGACCGATGTGCAGCGGGCCCACGGGGTTGGCCGAGACGAACTCCACCTGGACGCGCTGGCCGGCGCCGAGGTTGGAGCGGCCGAAGTCGGCGCCCTGGACGCGAGCCGTGCGAAAGACCTCGTTGCCGGCGGCCGCGGACAGGTAGATGTTGACGAAGCCGGGTCCGGCGACGTCCACGTGGTCGACCTCGGGCGAGTCGGGCAGGTGCTTGGCGATGGCCTCGGCGATGGCGCGGGGCGCCATGTGGGCGGCCTTGGCGCTGCGCAGGGCAACGGTGCTCGTCCAGTCTCCGTGCGAGGAATCGGCCGGGCGCTCGAGACCGAGGTCAGCGACCTCGAACTGAGGCAGCTCACCGGCCGCCTGCGCCTCCTCGACCGCCGCGCGGACCAGCTTCTCGATCGTCTCGACCACGATGTATCCCTTCTACGTGCGCGATGTAACTGGTTGATTCTAGCAGATGCGCAAGGGCAGGCGAACCAAAGGGGACGGGTCCCGTTGGCGCCTTGTCAGGTTCGGAACCAAAGGGGACGGGTCCCGTTGGCGCCTTGTCAGGTTCGGGACCAAAGGAACCCGTCCCCTCTGGCGCCCCTCTGGTGCCGGCGGCTAGGCCCGCTGGGCCGCGCGCTCCTCGCGCACGAGGCGCTGGCGCAGGCGCGAGAGCTCCGCCTCGATGCCCACGGGATAGACCTGCGGGTTCAGGAAGCGGCGAACGGCCGGGTCAAGGTGCATGAGGGCATCCTTGCACGCGCGCTTGGACTCCTCGAGGGTCGGAGCCTCGCCCGCGCGCACGCCGCCGCGCACGACGGGGACGAGAAGGTCTTGGCACTCGTAGCCGGCAAAGTCATAGGTGGTCTCGGCGTCCATGGCGTCAACGGCGGCGCTCGGGGTGGCCTGGGGCATCGTCTCGTCGTAGATGACGTCTCCCACCGGGCAGCCCGCCTCGTCATAGAAGCGCGCCACCTGCTGAATGCCGGGGATCGTGCGCTTGTAGGCAACCTCGGACAGCTTCATCGTGGGGCGCCAGGAGCCCTCACCGGCCTTGCGGACGGCGCTGAGCTTGTAGACGCCGCCGAGCGAGGGCTGCGGGTCGCACGTGGCGAGCTTGGTGCCCACGCCAAACGAGTCGATGGGCGCACCCTGGGCAAACAGCGACTGGATGGTGTACTCGTCGAGGTCGTTGGAGGCCGACACCCTCACGTAGGGAAGGCCCGCCTCGTCAAACGCCCTGCGCGCGAACTTGGAGAGCTTGGCGAGGTCGCCCGAGTCGATGCGCACGGCCGCAAGGCGCTCGCCAGCCGCCTCCATCTCCTTGGCGACGGTGATGGCGTTGGCCACGCCCTGGTGGACGTCGTAGGTGTCCACGAGCAGCACGCAGTTCTTGGGGCTCGTGCGGGCAAAGGCGCGGAAGGCCTCGAGCTCGGAGGGAAACGCCATGACCCAGGAGTGGGCGTGCGTGCCAAAGACGGGGATGCCGTAGATCTTGCCCGCAAGGCAGTTGGACGTGGAGCTCGCGCCGCCCACGTAGGAGGCGCGGGCCACGGCAAGGCCGCCGTCCGGCCCCTGGGCGCGGCGCAGGCCAAAGTCGGAGACCGCATGGCCCTCGGCGGCCTGGACCACGCGCGCGGTCTTGGTGGCCACGAGCGTCTGGAAGTTCACGAGGTTGAGCAGGGCGGTCTCGATGAGCTGGCAGGCGGCCATGGGTCCCTGCACGCGCACGAGCGGCTCACGCGGGAACACGACCTGCCCCTCGGGCACGGCCCAGACGTCGACGTCCATCGCAAAGTCGCCCAACCACTCGAGGAATGCCGGCTTGAACAGCGCGCCGCCACCCGGAGCCTGGATGGAGCCAAGGTAGGCGATGTCCTCGTCCGTGTAGCGGAAGTTCTCGACCAGGTCCGCGATCTGGCCCGTGCCGCAGGCGATAGCGTAGCCGCCGTCGAACGGCGCGTCGCGGAAGAAGACCGTGAAGCACGCCTCGGCGTCCACGAGGCCGCTCTCCCAGAATCCCTGGGCCATCGTGAGCTCGTACAGGTCCGTGTTGAGCGAGACGTCCGTGGGCCTCGTTGCGTCCGTGAGCGACATTGCGCTCCCCTCTTTCGTGTGTTGCGTTGCGCCGGATGTGTTGCGCGCGTGGCACCCGCCGCACCGATGCGGGCGGCTGTGACCCTAGTTGGCGATGAGGCCGCCGCCTACGACGCTGACGACGAACAGCGCCACGATGACGGCGAGCGCGAGCAGGACGATCTTCTGGCCAACGGGCATCTTGAGGTCGTCGTCGGGCTCCATGTACTCGCGGGCGCGCTCGCGGCGCTGGGCATCGAGCGCATCACGCTCGGCCTCGGCCTTCTCGACGCGCAGGCGCTCGAGCTCGGCCTTCTGCGCGGCGTCTGCCTGGACACGCTCGCGGGCGGCCTTCTCGGCACGCAGGCGCCGGAGCTCCTCGCGCTCCTCGTCGGTCAGGGGTGTCTCGTCTGCCATGGATGCTCCTCGTGTCTGCCCCATGGGGCATGGTTTGGTTGGCTGAGTTCTCGGCCTTTAGTCTAGCCGTTCCGGGTGGGCGCTAGTCGCGCCGGGGCAGCTCCAGCTCCGGGCCATCGACGCCCGTCATGTCAAAGGCCGGCACGAAGCTCTCCGAGACCGTGCCGCCCTGCTGCCACCACATGCGCTCGAATCCCAGGTCGTCCGCGTGGTCGAGCACGAGCTCGTACTCCTCGTCCGTAACGGCGCGTGCCAGCTCCCCGCCGCGGGCGCGGCACGCCTCGTTTGGCGTGTACTGGTTCATGACGGAGATGTCCACGTCGTTGCCGGCAAGCTCCCACACGCGGTCGAGCACGGCCATGGAGTCCTGCGCATGCCCCGGGAGCACGAGGTGGCGGACGATGATGCCGCGCAGCATCCTGCCGTCCTGCCCATTGGCGGCGCCACCGCGGGCGCGCACGCTCTCGAGCATGGCCGAGAGGGCGCGTGAGGCCACCTCGGGATAGTCGCGGGCGCGGGAGAGCCTGGCGGCAAGGTCTGCGCTCGCGTACTTGAAGTCCGTGAGCCACACGTCCACGACCTGCGAGAGCAGCCGGACGCACTCGGGCGTCTCGTAGCCGCCCGTGTTGCACACGATGGGAATGGAGAGGCCGGCCTCGCGGGCCAAGCGCGCCGCCTCGACGACCTGCGGCGCAAAGTGGCCGGGGGTCACGAGGTTGATGTTGAGCGCGCCCTGGTCCTGGAGCTCGAGCATCATCTGGGCCACGCGGGCGACGGAGACGTCCGCCCCGAAGTTGCCCGAGCTGATCTGGGCGTTCTGGCAGAAGACGCAGCGAAGCGTGCAGGCCGAGAAGAAGATGGCGCCGGAGCCGGCCTCGCCCGAGATGGGCGGCTCCTCCCAGAAGTGCAGGGCCGAGCGGGCCACGCGCAGGCTCGACGTGGCCCCGCAGGCTCCCCGCGCCCCCGCGGCACGGTTCGCCCCGCACGAGCGCGGGCAGAGGTGGCAAGAGGCGTATTCGCGCGGCATCTGCTCCATGGGGCCTCCCAACGGCCCCGCCGCCACGACGAGGCTCGATACAAAAAGAGCGGACCACATCGTGGCCCGCTCGGCAATTCCTGGTGGAGACGAAGGGAATCGAACCCTCGGCCTCTGCCATGCGACGGCAGCGCTCTCCCAACTGAGCTACGTCCCCAGGACAAGTCGATATTTTACCTACGGCTCGCCAACTGTCAACGCCCAATACCCAGTCTTTTTGGGACGGGGCTGTTTTGACTGCTTTTCGAACGCCCGAGCCACCCGATGATTTTTCTGGGACGGGGATTAAAAAATCATCGGCGAACGCGCTACTTTGCGCTGGTGAGGACACCGGTGGTGTCGAACGCCGGGGTGAAGCTCTCGTCTACCGCTCCGCCTTCTTGCCAGAACATCGTCGTAAAGCCCAGGTCGTCGGCATGATCGAGCACCTGCTCGTACTCCTCGCGCGTCACGGCGCGTGCCAACTCGCCGCCTTGCTCACGCATGAGCGCATTGGGGGTGTACTGGTTCATGACCGAAATCGGCACGTCGCCCACCGTCTGCCACATCAGGTCCAGCACGCGGCACGAATCGTCCGCATGACCCGGCAGCACCAGGTGACGCACGATGATGCCGCGCTTCATGAGTCCCTCGTCGTCTACCAGCTCTCCCCCGCGGCGCTTAATCTCGCGCGCCATCTGTGCCAGGCCCGACACGGCCACGCGCGGGTAATCCTTAATATGAGAAAGCGACTGAGCAAGCTCGGCATCAGCATATTTAAAGTCGGTGAGCCACACATCAACCAGGTCACCCAGGGCAGCAACGGCACTCGCCCGCTCATAGCCACTCGTGTTGTAGACGATCGGGATGTCCAGCCCGCGCACCCGCGCTGCGGCAATCGCGGCCGGCAGCAGGTGAGCGTAATGCGTCGCAGTCACCAGGTTGATGTTGTTAGCACCCTGGTCCTGCAGCTCCAGCATAATCTCGACCAGGCGCTCTGGCGAAATCTCAAGCCCGAAATTGCCCGTCGAGATCTCGTGGTTTTGGCAGTAGACGCATTTGAGCGAACAGCCGCTAAAGAAGATCGTGCCCGAGCCGGCCTCGCCCGAAATGGGTGGCTCCTCCCACATATGGAGCGCCGCGCGGGCGACCTTAAGCGTGTCGTCGGCGCCGCACACGCCATGCGCGCCCTCATCGCGCGCCGCACCGCAACGGCGCGGACACAAATGACAGGCAGGCGAAAAAAGTTCGGTCAACGACGTCGGCATAAAAACATGCTCCAAAACAACGATTCAGCAGCTCAAACGTAAAGGCCCGGACCGCGCAGACGGCTCAAAGCCCAAGGCGCCGTAATCGTCCGACACGATTTTTGTAATGTCAAGACTGGAATCAACAAAGTGCCGCTTTATGATGTAGGTATTCCGCCCCCCGCGGAGCAACTGGGTGAACCGTCGCGTTTATTTAGGGAGCCCACACAGTCGTACTTAGTACAGGTATCCTTCGTTGTTAAGGACGCTGGAACAGTCGATGAGGGCACCCACCTGTTTTAGGTGGGTTCATTTTCGTAACGTGGGGGGTGGTTTTCTTTTGCCGATTTTGCCAAAAATTGCCATCGCAGATCCCGTATGACACCCAACGACACTCGGCAGAACCCCCGCCACCATCCCAATATTTGGTAAGCGCGTGATAATCGCACGGCGCAAACCCCCGCACCCCCTCGGTCGAGTATCATGGGTCAGCTATGCCCTTTTGCGCGTAGCGCCCTTTGACCTTTTCCTTCGACGCTTGGCGGTTTTTCGATTCATGGCTTCATCCACGAGCTTCATACCGTACCTATGCGTGGCGGCCGCGGCTTTTATCACGACCCTCCTCACGGTGCCCCTGGTCAAGCGCCTGGCAATCAAGCTCGACGCCGTCGACTATCCCTCCAAGCGCCGTATCAACACTAAGCCCATCCCGCGCATGGGCGGCACCGCGGTCTTTTTGGGCCTCGTCGTCGCCTGTATTGTGCAGATCCTGGGCACCTGGTACCTGGGCTGGCCGCCCGTTTTGGTACCGCACCCGCGCCTGCACATCAGCTACCCCGTGCTGGCACTCTCCTTTACCGTGATCTTTGCGACCGGCGCGATCGATGATGTCTTCCAGCTCAAGCCCAAGCAAAAGCTGGCCGGCCAGGTGCTCGCCGCGCTCATCGCCTGCATCGGCGGCTTAAAAATCGGCGTCATCATCAACCCGTTTGCCCCCGGCGAGATTATGCTCGGCTGGCTCGCCTACCCCATCACCATTGTCTACCTGGTGGCGTTCACCAACATCATCAACCTTATCGACGGCCTCGACGGCCTGGCCACGGGCATTTGCGGCATCGCATCGTTCACCATGTTCACGATGGCCATGCTTTCGGGCCGCATCGACGCCGCCGCGCTCTCCATCGCGCTCTTTGGCTCGTGCGTGGCTTTTCTGCATTACAACTTCAACCCCGCGAGCATCTTCTTGGGCGACTCGGGGTCGCTGCTGTTGGGCTTCGCTTTGGGCTCCATCTCGCTGCTCAACGTGAGCCGCACCGCCGCGCTTACCTCGCTCATCATCCCGCTCATCGTGGCAGGCGTGCCCATCATCGACACGTTCAGCGCCATCGTGCGCCGCAAGCGGGCCCACATTAGCATCGGACAGGCCGACAAGGGCCATATCCACCACCGCCTAATCCAAGAGGGTTACAACCAAAAGCAGGCCGTGCTGCTCATCTACGCCTGGTGCATCATGCTTTCGGCCGGCGCCGCCGCGATCAATCAGGTCGAGGTGCCCACGCGCGTGCTCATCTTTGTCGTGCTCGCCATTGGCTCGGCCGCCTTCGCCAAGCACCTGCACCTTTTTGAGCCCGTCCTGCGCCACCATTACAACAAGCGCACACACGAGGACGAGCTGGTAACCCCCGACGACCCCGCTTTTAAGCAGGAGGAGCAAGCAGCCGAGGAACGTAAAGAAGAGCGCCACCACAAGCTCTAGGATAAGCTGCCGAGGATGCGCCCAGGCAACGCTGGCCAAGCGCAGCCGCGCCGCACCCATCGCACAAGCCGCCCCTCTCCCGCCCCTCGCCTACTTACGCCCCACCCCTTTCGATAAACGCGTTATCATTTTGACCAATACGCATACGTTAGGAGCAATCATGCCAAACGAGAACAGCTACGAAGTCGCGCTGCAAAAGAGCAACGCCATTCGCGAGGGTCTGGCCAAGACGCCCGAGAAGTTCACCATGCTTACCGGCGACCGCCCCACCGGACGCTTGCACCTGGGCCACTACTTTGGCACCCTCAAGGGCCGCGTGGAGCTGCAGAACATGGGCGCCAAGACCAACGTGCTCATCGCAGACTACCAGGTCATCACCGACCGCGACACCACCGAGCACATCCAGGACAACGTGTACAACATGGTCATGGACTACCTTGCCTGCGGCATCGACCCCGACAAGACTATGATCTACGCGCACTCCGCCGTACCCGCCGCCAACCAGCTCATGCTGCCGTTCCTGTCGCTGGTCTCCGAGGCCGAGCTGGCGCGCAACCCCACGGTCAAGGCCGAGATGGAGGCCTCGGGCCACGAGCTTACCGGCCTTCTGCTCACCTACCCGGTGCACCAGGCCTGCGACATTCTGTTCTGCAAGGGCAACGTGGTGCCCGTCGGTCGCGATCAGCTGCCGCACATCGAGCTCACCCGCACCATCGCACGCCGCTTTAACAACCGCTACGGCAAGGTATTTCCCGAGGTCGAGGCGCTGCTGTCCGAGACCCCGCTGCTGCCCGGCCTTGACGGTCGCAAGATGAGCAAGAGCTACGGCAACGCCATCAATATTTCGATGACCGCCGAGGAGACGGCGAAGCGCATCAAGAAGAGCCAGACCGACTCCGAGCGCATGATCACGTTCGATCCCGAGAACCGCCCCGGCGTATCCGGTCTGCTTTCGACGGCCGCCATCTGCACCGGTCGTTCCGAGGTCGAGATTGCCGAGGAGATCGGCATGGGCGGCTCCGGCCAGCTCAAGAAGTACGTGACCGAGGCCGTCAACGAGTACTTCGCCCCAATCCGTGAGCGTCGCCAGCGCTACGAAAACGACCTGGATTACGTCAAGGACGTGCTGCACGAGGGCAATCGCCGCGCCAACGAGATCGCTGAGCAGACCCTGGCCGAGGTTCGGGACGCAATGGGCATGGTGTACTAGACCGATCTGCTGGCTTGAGCTGTCGATTGTTTTAGGGCGGGCGCTTCGGCGTCCGCCTTTTTTGGTGCCCGACCGGTTCGGCTCTGCCCGTTGCACTCCCCCGACAAACAGGAACAGGCCCGCTGGCAGATAGTTGCCAGCGGGCCTGTTCCCGAAGTACACCGTTGAATCGCACAGAGGGGAGGGATGCGAATCAAACTCAACAGGGCAGGCTTTTTCATCGCCTATTGCCTGCTCCGTTGCTGAAACCAATATAGTTCACCGTGGTTTACTTTCTAGCGTCAATATGCGCCGCCATACCTTCTCCATAAGTTAGCTCCGGTAAACCTGCAACGGAAAACCACCACAAAGGGGACAGGCACCTTTGTGGTGGTTTTGGCCACTGCAGAGCCGCTAGAGTCCGGCAGGCCAGCGACAGGCGGCCAAGTCGACGTGCATGTCGTCCTTAAACGCCACACCCTCCCCTAGCAATAGCTCACGTTGAGCATCGGGGCCGCCAAAGGCAAAGCCTTCGCAAATGCGACCGTCGGCAAACACCACACGATGGCAGGGAATCTGGCCGGGGCGCGGATTACTATGCAGGGCATACCCCACGTACCGCGCACTCCGCGGACGACCGGCGAGCAGCGCCACCTGACCGTAGGTGGCGACCATCCCCTCGGGAATCTGCTCGACCACCTCGTACACCCGTTCAAAAAAGCCCTCAGACGCCATTGCTCGCTCCCTTCCACCCGGAAAAGCATAAACCACCACAAAGGTGCCTGTCCCCTTTGTGGTGGTTTATGGCAAGTCGGTTAATTGGCGGGCTGGAAGAAGGCTACGGCTACGGCGCCGGGACCTACGTGGGTGCCGATGGTGGCGCCGATAGTGTGGACGGGCAGCTCGCCCTCGGTGTGGCCAGCCCACAGCGCCGCACTGTCATCGATATACTTCTTGAGCACCGCGTCCGAAAGGCCCGTATAGCCGAGCGCCAGCGGCATGGAAAAGTCGACGCCGCCCGCCTGCTCGACCTTCTGGTTCAACAAGTTTCGACCGTTTTTGGAACCGCGCGCCTTGCCCAACTGCACGATGAGGCCGTCCTCGGCGGCCACGACCGGCTTCACGTTGAGCAGCGTACCCACGGCGCCGGCCGCAGCAGACAGACGACCGCCACGCACCAGATACTCCAACGTCTCGAGCAGGCCGATAACCACCACGCGGTCGCGCACGGCCTCGACCGCTGCCGCGATCTGGGCCGCACTACGGCCCTCGTCCACCAAGCGCAGCGCATACTCGACCAGCACGCGCTCGCCCAAGGTCACGTTATTGCTATCCACGACGAACACGTCGCCGCCCGGCGCCTCGGCAAGTGCCGTACGAGCGCTCTGGTTGGTGCCCGAAAGCTTGGCGCCCACGGTAATAATCACCGCCTCGTCGCCGGCCTCACGCGCCTCGGCAATCGCCTGCGAAAACGCGTACGGGTTGACCTGGCCGGTCTTGGGCAGCTCGTCGCGCTCCACGAGCATCTCGTAAAAGCGCTGGTGATCGATGTCGACACCATCCATGTACACATCGGTGCCAAAGGTGACGGACAGCGGCAAAACAGCCAGTGCCGGATGCTCGGCCGACGACATATCGCTCGCGGAATCGGTAATAATACGAATGGACATAGCGAATCCTTTCTTGCGCGGACCTCGCGCGGGGAATTTTGACAGCAATGCCCCGGCACGGTATACGCGCTCAAACGGGACTATGCAGTTATTAATTGGAAGCAGATGCCTTGGCGGCCTTAGATCTCGCGCAAGGTGTTGAGAATCGTACGCAGCGACGCATACATCTGCTCGCGCTGCTCCACGCCCATGGCCTTACCGGTGGTGTCGAGCACTTCACGAATGATGCGATCGGCCTCGCTCATGCTCTCGCCGCCCAGGGCAGTCAGGCGCACCGGGGCACGGTACTTGACGGCCGCATCACCCGAGTCATCGACCTCGACGTAGCCGCCCTCCTCCAGATGTGCCAGTGTGCGCGAAACGGCGGCTCGGGTAACGCCGGCCATGCGGGCGAGGTCGGCGCCAGTCAGGCCGTCCTTGCTGCGCTCAAGATAGTACAGGCACATGACGTCGGAGCCTTTGAGGCCCAGCCTTGCACCTTCGGACGTCTTGATACGCTGAATCTCCTTGTAGAGGCCGCTGATCAGTCCGACAAAGTCCTCAAAACGTGTCTCGTCGTTCCACTGCATGGTGACGACCGCCTTTCGCTTACATGATGCTAACGGGTAAACATCTTAGACGCAGAAGGCAACACCCATATCCAAACATCCCAATTGTTAACCCATCAACATAAAAACCACCACAAAGGGGACAGGCACCTTTGTGGTGGTTTGGGGCATCAATAGGTTCTAGGCGCCGCTACAGCTCCATGCAGGGATTGTCGCGGGTCACTAGGGTCTTAACGACGACCGTCGCTCCCAGATAGTGCTCGAGCAGCTCGGCCAAGCGATCGATGGCGGCCTGGCAATCCCCCATCCGCTCGGGCTCCACGCACTCAATCGCCAGAAATGCGTCCGCCGAATCATCGGACAGCGCCGTACGAACGCCATCGCGCCAGTTCCAGCAACGGCACACGGCGCCCGCATCATCGATATAGGCAAGCTCACCGGGCAGCGTCGGATCATCCGCCTCCTCGCCAAGTGGCAAGAACGCGTCGCCGCCGTCAGTCACCGCCAGGCGCAGACTTCCTTCAATAGCATGCAAGTCCTCACCGCCAACGGGCAGCGCATAAGTCAACGAAATCGTGTTGTAGATATCCACCGCCGGCGTGATGTGGCCGACCGGCTTGCCTTTGAGCACGCGCTTGAGCAGGTTCTCGATCGAGCAACGCGCGCCCTTCTTGGTCTTGAACAGACGATAGGCCTCGCGCCATGCCTTAACCGGCGCATTCTCGCTGATGGTATCACTCGTCAGGTGGCGCTCTGCATCGATGTTGGCGCGGTCAAGCAGTGCGGCAATCGCATCCACGTCCTCCTGGGAAATCAGAGCCGCGGGCTTCATGCCCTTTACGACCACGACGCCGACCGCCGCCTGTGGAAACAGCTCCCAAAACGAATTCTCGGCAACGAAACTCTTCATACGTGCTCCCTTCACGATTCGCGCCAATACGGGCGCCTAAACAAAAAGCGCCCTCACAGCGGCCACCTTCAAAGTCCTACGGTGCCGCCACAAGAGCGCTTACGCTGCCCCCATCCGGAGAAGGGGGCGATATGTCAGGCGTATTGTAACCTGAGTCATCCGCCCAAGCAAAACCACCACAAAGGTGCCTGTCCCCTTTGCGGTGGTTTTGGGTCTGAGGCGACGCTAGTGGCGGAGTCCCAGCAGGCCTCGGCCGCGATGGCGGGCCTCGACGGGCACCTGGGCGTGCGGGCCGGCGGCTTTGACGGACTCGGGCAGGTGCGAGTACTTCTTCTCGAAGTTCTCCTCGAACATCACCGCCAGGTTGTGCGCGGCCTCGTCGTAGCGCGCAGTGCTCTGCCAGTACTGGCGCGGCACCAGGATACCGTCGGGTACACCGTGGCACGTAGTGGGAATGTCGACATTAAAGATGTCGTCGTGCACAAACTCGCTGTCCTCGATGGTACCGTCGAGGGCGCGAGCGACCAGTGAGCGCGTGTAGGCAAGCTCGATGCGATGACCCACGCCGTAGCCACCGCCAATCCAGCCGGTGTTGACCAGGTAGACGCGCGTGCGGCCGTCGGCGATGCGCTCGCCGAGCATCTTAGCGTAGACCATGGGGTCGAGCGGCATAAACGGCTCCCCGAACAGCGAGGAGAACGTGGGCGTAGGCTCGGTGACGCCGACCTCGGTGCCGGGGATCTTGGCCGTAAAGCCCGTCACAAAGTGGTACATGGCGGCATCGGCCGTCAGACGTGAGATGGGCGGCAACACGCCAAAGGCATCGCAGGTCAAAAACAGCACGACGCTCGGGGTAGTACCCATGCCCTTGGTCCACGCGTTGGGGATATGCTCGACGGGATAGGCCACGCGCGTGTTATGCGTGATCGAGACGTCATCGTAGTTGGGCTTGCGATTCTCATCGAGCACCACGTTTTCGCAGATGGCGCCAAAGCGGACGGCGTTAAAGATCTCGGGCTCGTGGAACGCGTCCAGGCCCTCGCACTTGGCGTAGCAGCCGCCCTCGACGTTAAAGATGCCCATATCGGACCAGCCGTGCTCGTCGTCGCCGATCAGCAGGCGCGTGGGGTTGGCCGAAAGCGTGGTCTTGCCGGTGCCGGACAGGCCAAAGAACACCGCGGTCTCGTGCGTGACGGGATCCATGCTGGCCGAGCAATGCATGGGCAGTACGTCGTCCTCGACGGGCAGCAGGTAGTTCATGACGCTGAAGATGGACTTTTTAATCTCGCCGGAGTAGCCGGTACCAGCGACCAGAATCACGCGCTCCTGGAAATTGATGACCACCGCGGCGCTGGAGTTGAGGCCCTTGATGGCGGGGTCACACTGGTAACCTGGCGCGGCAAGGACGCAGAAGTCCGGCTCACCGGTACGCGCGATTTCGCGGGCAAGCGGGCGGGCGAGCATCTGCTTAATAAAGAGCGCCTGGCTGGCACGCTCGCAGGCGACAAGCAGGCGACGCGTATGGTTGCGGTCGGCGCCGGCCATGCCGCGGGTGACGAACACATCACGCTCGTTGAGATAGTCGACGATGCCGGCTTTGATGGCCTCGTAGCTCTCGACAGACAGCGGACGGTTGACTGCGCCCCAGGCAATCTTGTCGTGCACGTCGGGCGTGTCGACGATAAAGCGGTCGTTGGGTGAACGTCCGGTACGCTCCCCCGTCTCGATCACGAGTGCGCCGTTGGAGGCCATACGGCCCTCTTCGCGGCGGATGGCATACTCGACAAGCTCGGCTGCCGGCAGGTCAACTAACAGGCGGGGCTGGTTCTCGGCAGGGTCTTCGACCAGCGTAATGCCAAAGTTGGACAGAACTTCTGCAGGGGTAACACCTGGCATGGGGCCTCCTTTAAAAGCGCGACACATGGACGCAGCGCGTACTTTACTCACGTAAAGCCCGTTGTACCCGATATGCAAAAACGTTTTTGCGGCAACGACGAAGCACCCGCTCAACGGTCAAAAATCGCACGCAAGCGGCCTAGTCATTAGGGACGTTCTTAAACGACTAGTCGTTGGGGACACTCTTGAACAGGCAACAGCCAAGGAGTGTCCCCCTGTGCCGGCACATAAGGAACGTCCCTAAGTGCCGACTACCGCACGTTTACCGACAAATTACAGCCGCCCGCCGAAATTATTGAACAACCTGCTCAAAAACACGAATGACACCACCGCGACTATACTAGAGCGCAGTAAGAGAAAGGAACCGCCTTGAGTATCACGCCCCTCGATAGCATCCGCCGCGCCATCGCCCGCCGCAATGGCGTCGCCGACCCCACCGTATTGGGCGGGGCGCACGGACAGGGCGGACGCATCGAGAACGGCCTGTTCCCCGCATCGCACACCGCCGAGGAGCTCGCGCGCATCCAAGAGCTAAGCCAGCGTAACGCCGGCGGTCCCGACAGCAGCCAGGCCACACGCCGTCGCCGCGAGCGCGATCGCCAACCCGGCCCCATCCACCGCATGGTCAATGCCTGGTGGAACCGCCTGCTCGGAGCCGTCTACGGCGGCGGCTTCTCCACGCAAGAAGCCGAGTACGAAGATCACGCCACCCGTCGCGACTACCTTTGGAATACCCTGGGCACCGCCGTATGGGGCATGGCGTTTCCGCTGCTCACCATTGTGTCGACGCAGCTCGTTGGCGCCGAGGAAGCCGGCAAGTTCTCCATCGCCTTTGTCACCGGCACGCTCATCATGATCGCGTGCAACTACGGCGTGCGCAACTTTCAGGTCTCGGACATCGACGAAAAGACGTCCTTTGCCTCCTACCAGCTCAACCGCTGGCTTTGCGGAGCGCTCGCGCTGGCATGCGGCCTGGTATACAGCAACGCCCGCGGCTACGATGCGCAGATGGCCACGATCGGCCTGGGCGTCTACCTCTATAAGGTGATCGACGGCATCGCCGACGTGTACGAGGGCCGCCTGCAGCAGGCCGACAAGCTCTATTTGGCCGGCATGAGCCAAACGTTGCGTTCCGCCGGCGTCATCGCGGTCTTTAGCGTGGCACTGTTCCTCACGCGCAGCATGCCCATCGCGGCCATGGCCATGGGTGTCACCGCCATTGCCTCGCTCGTGCTGGTCACCGCCCCGCTCGCCCTGCTCGAGACCGAAAAATCACGCCGCATGAGCCTGCGCGAGGCTGGCCACCTGTTTATCCAGTGCGCCCCGCTCTTTGGCGCGCTGTTCCTGTTTAACCTCATCGAGAGCATGCCAAAGTTTGTGATGGAAGGCACACTGGCCTACAAGTATCAGCTGTACTTTAATGCCCTGTTCTTTCCGGCGCAGGCCATTTTGTTGAGCATTGGATTTATCTATAAACCGCAGCTCCTGCGTCTATCGAGCATTTGGGCGAATCCGCGCAAGCGTCGCCGCTTTGACCTGATTATTGTTGCCGTTATGGCACTGATCGTGGTCATTATCGGAGCGTGCGCCGCATTTATGGCAGGCCCCGGCATTCCCCTCATGAGCTTTATGTACGGCCTCAACTTTGAGCGCTATCGAACGCTTGCACTGCTAATGGTTGTCGCCGGCGGCGCCACCGCTGCCATCGACTTTATCTACGCCATCATCACGGTGTTGCGCCACGCCGGCGACGTCACCAAGATCTACCTGATCTGCTTCGCCGTAAGCGTGGTGCTGCCGGTGATCCTGATTAAGCTGCTGGGTCTGATGGGCGCTGTGGTGAGCTACCTAGCCATCATGGCCCTACTCCTGGTGCTACTGATTATCGAGTACGCCCACATCCGCCAACGCATCGAACGCGACCGCAACCCATACGGCGCCTAATTAGCTGCCCCCGGTACCGGAATTTGCGATGGAATCACCCCGGCTGGGGCCTCGTTGCGGACGATTTGCGACACGCAGAACTAAGTGAGTAGACTTTTGCCGAATCTCTGACCACACCGGCAAAGCACAAGCCTATGACCTGCGGTTTTGTTGAAGCAAGCATGTTGGGTGCTCGGCATTTCCAAAAAAGTCTACTCACTTAGCCAGCGGGCAGCCAAATGATTATTTAATCCCCGTCCCAGAAAAATCATTTGATGGGCAGAAGGGCAAAAGTAGTCAAAAAAGCCCCGTCCCAAATTAGCTACCCTTTGCGCCGTTATTCCCCGGGGCGAATATTCGCGTAGAACTCCGCACCATCATCCAGGCGCAGGATGCCCACGCGGCCGAACTCCGACCCGGTGGCGGCGGCGCAGTCGATGTCGATGCGGTCGGGCACGCCGGCGGTGTCCTCGCCGCCCAGGCGCACAATCTGCCCGCGCCCCGACTCCTCATCGAGTCCCGCCAGACCGCCCACCTCGCAATAACGCCCAAGCGACACCGTGGGCGTGTGGCCGCTCACCACGACCGGGCCCTTGCCCTCGGCAGAGAGCAGCCCCGTCGGCGAATCCCAATAGCCGTGACGAATCCACAGCAAGTCATCGGACGACTGCACGGCAAGCATCTGCTTCAACAGTTCGCGATCGGCATCCACCGCTCCCGCACCATCGGCACAATCAACCCCATGTTCAAGCAAAAACGCCCGCGCCGCCTCGGTCTGGATACCGGCATGCACCAGCAGGTACGGACGCTCGTCAGTCTCGGCCACCGCATAGAGCGGCAGCGTCGCCATCCAACGCACGAGCTCCTCGTACGCCTCAAACTCCATATCGTTGAGCTGCTGACGAGTAGTCCAACCGCCGTTGATATCCCAGGTCTCGGCATCGAGCGGATCTTGGCCAATGATGGCATCGAGCATGATCTGCTCGTGATTGCCCTTGAGCACGCGAGTGTTGGGTAGCGAGCGCACGAGCTTAATAACGCCAACCGGATCGGGCCCGCGATCGATCATGTCGCCCAGCACGTACAGCGTATCGTCGGACGCCAGCGAAATCTTGGACAGGGCCTCGTCAAGCGCACGCACGTGCCCGTGAGCATCGGATGTCACATAGATCGCCATGGAACGCCTCTCTTTGCATTGCGGCCGAAGCCCTGAGTCGCAACTAAAACTTCAAGTTGAACTTAAACGTTACCCATTGTACTCCGTTGCAATAAAGCTGGAAAGGGTTGCATACCGTCAACGGTCGCCAGCGCACGCCTGCCAACCCGCACCGCTCGCGCCACGCCGCCATGCCCAGCGCCCCAACCAGCGCCGCCCGCGCCTCCGCTTCGTGTCGAAAATGCGCGTGCCCGCAATCCAGACCCATAAACCCACCATCTTTGGGTACAAATAACCGCAGACAACTGACCGTGCCACGCCAACCACCCAGGAGCGGACACTATCCATGAACCAGATCCTTCTCTTTATCGGCCTCGTCATTATTCTGTGCCTGACCATCAAACCCGTCGGCAAAAAGCTTCCCTTCCCCACCCTGCTCATCTTTATCGCGCTGGGCATGCTGCTGGGCGTCAACGGCCCGGCGCACATCGACTTTAGCGACTATGCGCTCACCGAAACCGTCTGCAGCACGGCGCTGCTGTTCATCATGTTCTACGGCGGCTTTAACACCAACATCGACCGCGCCAAACCTGTCGCCGTGCCCGCGATACTGCTGAGCACGCTCGGCGTCATCGTCACCGCTGGCATCACCGGCGTGTTCGCGCACTTTATACTGGGCTTCGACTGGATCGGCGGTCTGCTGCTGGGCTCGGTCGTGGCGTCGACCGATGCGGCCAGCGTCTTCAGCGTACTGCGCGAGCACAGCCTGTCGCTGAGAGGTGGCACCGACTCGCTGCTCGAGGTCGAATCGGGCTCCAACGACCCCGTCGCCTACATGCTCACCGCGGTGCTCGCGACCCTCGCGGCGGGCGGCGACGTTAACATCCCCGTGCTGCTGGCCAAGCAAATCATCCTAGGCGTGGGCCTGGGCATTGTCATCGGCTGGGCATCGGGCCGCCTGATCGAGCGCGCGCATGCAACAGCCGAAGGCGCGCAGACCATCTTCTTGTTCGCCGTGGCCATCGTCGCCTACGCGCTGCCGAGCTACCTGGGCGGCAACGGCTTTTTGGCCGTGTACCTTGCCGGCATCGTGCTAGGCGCGAGCGACATCACCGGCAAGGTCGAGCTGGCGCACTTCTTCGACACCCTCACCGAGATGGCCGAGATGACCATCTTCTTTTTGCTCGGCCTGCTCGTGACGCCCGCCCGCCTGCCGCAAATGCTGCTGCCGGGCCTGGCACTCATGGCGTTTATGCTCTTCGTGAGCCGCCCCATCGCCGTGGGCATGCTACTGGCGCCCTTTAAGACGAACCCTCGCCAGGTTGCGCTCGTAAGCTGGGCGGGCCTGCGCGGCGCAGCTTCGGTCGTCTTTAGCCTCTTTGCCGTGGTGGCCGGTGTTCCCGGTGGGCACGACCTGTTTGACCTGGTCTTTGTGATTGCCGTGTCGAGCATTGTGGTGCAGGGTTCGCTGCTGCCGGCGGTGGCGAAGAAACTCGATATGATCGATGCAGAAGGCGATGTGCGCCGCACCTTTAACGACTACCGCGACGAGGACGGCATGTCGTTCGTTAAGCTCAAGGTGGGCGCGGGTCATCCGTTTGCGGGTCGCTCACTCGCCGATATTGGCAGCGCTACAAACATGCTCGTGGTCCTGGTGCTGCGCGACGGCGCGCACCCGGTGTTACCCAATGGCGACACCGTGATTGAGGAAGGCGACCTGTTGGTGATGGCTGCCCCGACATTTGAAGAGCGTGCCGAGGTTACGCTGCGCGAGGTCACCGTAACGCCCCACGGTCGCCTGGCCGGCCAGCGCCTGCGCGACGTGCCGCAGGGCAAGCACCCGTTTATCGTCGTAATGCTCAAGCGTGACGGCCAAACGATCATCCCCGACGGCAACACCCTCATATACGCCGGCGACGAAGCCGTCATCGCCACGCTAGCGTCGTAGCGGCCAGGGATAGCCGTCCCGAATTGGCTACATTTGAGCATCAATCGCCCCGGCTGGGGTCTCGTTGCGGACAATTAGTGCCTCTCAAAACTAAGTGAGTAGACTTTTGTAGAATCGCCGACCACGTCACCAAAGCACAAGTCTGTGACCTGCGGGTTTGTTGAAGCAAAATTGTCGGGTGCTCAGGATTTCCAATAAAGCCTACTCACTTAGTCAGCGTGCAGCCAAAATAGAACGGTCACGAGCTCATTAGACTCCATTGCGGCTGCCCATCGTGCATTTTCGCGCAGCTGCGGGTACAGATGCCCGTCCCAAATTAGCTACCCTAGTCATCGTCGACGACAAAATCGCGGAGGTCGAGGCCTTCTCGTTCGGCTCGGGCTAGGAGCTCTTGAGGTGACTCGTCCTCGATATCTACTACTTCGAGCATGGCGGCCGGAAAGCCCACGCCGGCTGCACTCCCCGCGCGGTCGAGCAGACTCTCGCGCAGTTGGTCTACATCAACTTCGATCTCCATGGTGAAACCTCCCTATTCAGCCCCCCACTTACCATTCACGACCCAGATAAACATGGAAGTGCAGCGTCTGAAGAACACGATCTTCGCCGCTATCCGCGTTTTTCAGGCAAAGTGCATACTCCGCGCGTTCATCAAGTTCAACGGTTGGACGCACCGTCAGCATTACCTTAAAGCGGCGCGCCCTCGCATCGACTTCGGTCAAATCGGCTACGATTCTTGCAATGTCGGTTACGGGGTTTCCGCTGCGATCGGCAACAAACACTTCATAGTTCGCAGGAAGGATCTTGCCGACCACTACCTCATCTTGCAGAAACTCCAGGAAGAAAGACGTATTCGAGATGGATTCAAGTTGCGTAACGAGGGACAAGCCAACAGGGCTCGATGCGACAAAGCCACGCGTTCCGGCGCGCTTATTGCTAAAGGTCAAAACCGGCACACACATCTCCTGCAATGAGATACCGCCATGGACAAAGTTCTCGCCTCCGCCGGGACGTCGCAAGCGCACGCATTCACGCGGCGAAAAGCCCACGAGGCTACCAGCAGAAGCGGGTAGAGCAACCTTAAGCAGCGTATCGGACTCAGAATCGCTCGAGGCAACAGCCCAGCGGCGTCCAGCCTCAATGACGTCGCCCGCCACGTCTGCGACACTCGTATGATCATATTCGGTAAGCGGCTCTGCGGTGTACAGAAACCCGTGATCTGCCGTAATGACGATTCGAGACGACATAAACTCACGCACGATGAGCTTGACCAGCACCGATAACTCGTCAATTGTTTCATCGCAGGCATGAAACGCCCTGCGCTCGGTTGCGGCCTTGTCACCAATGGCATCAATGAGATCGTGATAGATATAGACAACGCTCGCGTCTCCTACGACCTTCTTGCGTTCGGCACGGTCCATCTCGCCGACAAAACGGTCATAGCGAACCGCAACAGCACCCTCATAATGCTCGCCAATCACCTTTTGGCGAGATTCGATAGTATCGACGCGCCCCCCATCAACAAGCACGCCAAAGCCCGATCCCCCCTCTCCGCATGCCTCGTAACGCATCGTTCCATGAGGCAACAAGGCAGCCATACCGCATCTGGTGATCGAAGGAAACACGCCTTGCACGGCGCCAAGCTCGCACCGACCCTTTGTATCGCGCTCAAGACGCTCGGCAAGTTCTGCAGCAACCTCATAGCGCAAAGCATCAGAAACGATGACCCAAATACGCTTTCCGCGGCGATTCGCGGGCTCAACGTAGCTCAGATCAAAATCAACCTGACGCGGAATACCTTTCACATATCCCTGCAAGCCCAATGCATCGCACGACGCGCTTGCCCAACGGCGAGAGAGCTCCTTAAGAAACCAGCCTTTATACAAAGCTTCCATCGACTCAAAGCAGGCCCGGAAGTCTTCATCGAGCTCGTACTCCCCCGCTCTAAAGGCACCGGCGAACTCTGTCACCAGCTCACGGTACCAAGCGTCCATGCGATAGAAATCGCTGGCATAAGAACCCCAAAGGGCCAAAGCCCCCATGCCCGCAAAACCTTCTACATGGTCGCGATAAAAACACTGCATATGAGCTGCAGCCGAAACGCCACGATAATAGCAGGCAAGTTCCTCATACCAGAGCGATCCGCGACGAGAGGCGACGACCGACAAAACCTCATCAGCAGCATCCACAGACAGACGCACCCGCTCAAACAGCATGCGCAGAATGGTGGCATCGATGCAGGGAAAGACGTCGGCTCCTGCAATACAGTCAAGACCAACGTCAGCAAGTATCTTTCCAAGCTCAAGCTCGCGCTCAACCGCCGTTGTCATACTCAACAGCAATAGACGATTACCGCCACGAACCCAATAATCAACGCATGCGCGGCAGAACGCGGCATGAACAGCCTGGGAAGAGAAACGTCCCGACAGCGCGTCCAGACATCCACCCGTCATTGACCGCGAGCAGGCGGTGAGCAACACGTGGACCAACAACTCGGGAACACGAGATAGCTCGAGCGCGTTCCCGTCAAAACCACACCAATGACGAATGAGCTCGCAGAAATAGCCATTCATCTCATATTCAGCAAGTAGGACAACCACCTGATCAGCATTGCCCTCGTGCAGGAGTGCCAAATAGCCTGATACGATTGCCGCGGGATCGAGTTCGCTGGCACCCAAGCAGGCAGCCAAAATGCCAAGCTCAAGCTCATCGACGGTCGCAACAGCGACTTCCCTCGATGAATGTAGCAACTTATTGAGCTTTATAACGTTGCGGCGCTTGGCAAAAAAGGCTTTATGGGACTCAAGCGCCGCGCGCATCTCATACGAATCAACCGCGCCGATCTCGCGTAGCTGCACGGAAACATAGTCGGCGGCAAACGGGACGCAACGCGCTTCAACATCCGCCAGCCAATCGCCAGACGGCTCCCCTGCGCAGCGACGATATATGAGCACCTTACGTCCGCCCAAGTCACCATTGAGCTTACGCTTGATAGCAAACCGACCACCCTCGCGATCAACGAGAACGCTGACGCCCGGCAACTCCAAATCTGCAAGCACATCCTCAAATTCACCGGACGGATCATGCCATACAACAATGGCGCCCCCGCAATCGGCGTCCTGACCTGCAAACAAATGCAGCAGCTCGGATGTAATATCTGCAAGCTTCATGGCAAACTCTCAAAACTAGTCATCAAACAAACCGGCGAAAATAGCATCCAAATCCTCTTGAGAGGTAGGCTGCGTCTCGAGTATTTCGGAATCAATACACCTGAGCATGGTGTTCTCTTTTTCGCGCAGGCGAGTATATATTTCCTCGTCAAGCGACCACGGGTCGGGTTTTCCAAGGTCGTAATCTTCCGAAAGGTAGTAGTACCTTGTCTGCTGATCTTGCGGCAGGCCCAAACGGTGGATTCGATCGCGGGACTGCAGCAAATGGACCAGATTAAAGCTGTACTCGTAGTACACGGCATCGTGACAAATCGAATGCAGCGAGACAGACTCGGCAAGCGTATGAGGATTGGTGATGAGTACGGGAAACTTGCCAGCCCTAAAGTCATCCAGGTCTGCCGAACGACAGACAAGGTCATCCTGGCCGTTAATCGTACGCGCCTCAATCCCCATATCAGCCAGACCGCGCTGAAGATCGGACATGCTCTTGATGAAAATGCACCAGACGATAACCGAGCGCCCCTGTGCCACCAAGTCGCCAATCAGAGAGCAGCAACGAGCACGTTTGCTCGATGTCCCGGCAGAGCGAATCATGCCCACAATCTTATCGGAGTAGTCGACGGCATCGACCTCGCCGGTCTCCTCGTCTTCTTCGATAATCCAACGATAGTCTTCGAGATTAAGCGTTTCGAGCAGGTCGATCGGATCGTTCTCCATCTGCAGCACACGCAGCATCAAGGTCAGCTTGTTGCGACGGTAACGGTTTTTAATAACGCCGAGCAGTAGATTCGTACGCTCGCCAGACGACACCTTGATAAGCTCGTCGGGCTCAGCCCTCGGGACGCCTAGGTCATCCTTGGTCGTACGGCAATAAAATGGCTGCAACTTGTTGT
>CALBUZ010000103.1 GCA_937969105.1 uncultured Collinsella sp.
AACCAGTCAACCGCATGAAAGGCAAAGACGGCAAGGCTTGCCTGTCCGCAGAACGCTCGCATCACCGCTTCGGCCTAAACGTATACCCGGCAAGAATAAAGAACACCGGCATGTGAAAAAGCCCAGACCACCAAGCGGTCTGGGCTTAATAAACGATGGTGCTCCATGGCGGATTCGAACCGTCGACCTTGGGATTAGAAGTCCCCTGCTCTATCCAACTGAGCTAATGGAGCAAATAACCGCACGCCAAGCAAGCGCGAGCCCACCAAGCGCAAATAAGTATAACCTACTTGAACTGTTCGCGGTATGCCTCGCATACCTCATCGACCGGGCCGTCCATACGAAGGTCGCCCTTCTCAATCCAAACGCACGCTGGCAGATGCGCGCAGCCATGCCCGAAGAGAAGTTCTTGAGCGGCATGTCGACAAAGTTCTGCAGCTCAACGAACTCGATAATGCCATCAAGGTCGGCATCGATAAATTCCTTGGTATAGCCGAGTAGCGCAACGTTCAAATAAATGTTCTCGCGTACCGTCAGCTCGGGATCAAAGCCAGCTCCAAGCTCAATCAGAGGTGCAATGTTGCCATGAACCTTAACGCTGCCCTCGCTAGGCTCGAGCACACCAGCGATAATCTTGAGCATCGTGGACTTGCCGGAACCATTAGTACCGACCAAGCCCACGACCTCACCGCGGTGAATATCAAACGAGATGTGCTTAAGCGCCCTAAACTCCTCAAAGAACAACTCATGCTTAGCGAGCTTAATAAAACATTCTTTGAGGCTGGTCAGCGAGTCAGACGCCATGTTAAAGATCATGGTGGTGGCGTCGACCTCGACAGCCAGAGGCTGCTCGTTGTAATCAACAACAGATTCAGTCATCACAGCATTCCTTTAGATGTAGAAGATAAATTTGCGCTCGGACTTGTGGAAGACGGCTACATCTCAGGATGCCAGGGCCAAACGGCTATACTTTCTACGATAGAATATAAAAGGAGCATTGAGTGAATTCTGAATCTATTGCCGTCATTATCCCCTGCTACAACGAAGCCCTCACGATCGGCAAAGTCATTGACGACTTCCACCGCGAGCTTCCGCAGGCGACGGTCTATGTATACGATAACAACTCGTCAGACGATACCTCGCGCATCGCAACGGAACACGGCGCCACAGTGCGCTTTGAGCCCCGACAGGGAAAGGGCAATGTCTGCCGTCAGATGTTCCGCGATATCGACGCCGATTGCTACCTCATGGTCGACGGCGACGACACCTACCCCGCCGAAGCGGCAAAAGCCCTCTGCGAGCCCATTCTTAATGGTACAGCCGATATGACCGTCGGCGATCGCCTGTCCAACGGCACCTACGCCGAGGAAAACAAGCGCGCCTTCCACGGCTTTGGCAACAATCTGGTTCGTGCCATGATCAAATGGATTTATGGATACAGCTTCGATGACGTCATGACGGGCTATCGCGCCATGAGCCGCCCCTTTGTCAAAACGTTCCCCGTGCTTTCCGAGGGCTTTCAGATCGAAACCGAGCTCTCCATCCATGCCGTCGACCACCGCTGGCGCATCAAAGATGTGCCTATTGAGTACCGTGACCGCCCCGAGGGTTCCGAATCCAAACTCAACACCGTCAGCGACGGCATCAAAGTTGTCGCCATGATCGGCACGCTGTTCAAGGACTACCGCCCGCTCAAATTCTTCAGCCTCGTTGCGCTCCTGTTTGCAATAATCGGTCTTGCCCTGGGCATTCCCATCATTGTCGAGTATTTCCAGACCGGTCTTGTTCCGCGCTTCCCAACCGCCCTGCTCGCCGCATCGTTTATGTTCCTGTGTAGCTTAAGTCTCGCGACTGGTTTTATCCTCGACTCCGTGGCAAAGGTCGAAAAAAAGCAGTGGGAAGTCAATGTGTATAGCAAATACGCCTTCGGTGAATATCGCAACGACAACCCAAACGCAAGGTAAACCGCCATACCGCGCATTTCCATCGTCGTGCCGTGCTACAACGAGTAGGCGCAGACGGCGCTTGGTACGAGCTCGACAACACCAAAAGCCTCTACGCCGCCACGATGGACAAGTGGCGCCGCACGCAATACCTGGAGCTCGCCGAGCGCGTCTCATAACCAGTACTCCGGATGTGACCCAGAATGGCGGAAAGGCAAAGCCGCAACCGCCATTCTGGGTCACATCGAGGCGGCACATAACGATGTGTAGCCCGCTCGAGACCACAATCTGCGCAGCCTCGGGGTCGTCCCATATGTTGAACTCGGCGTACACGGTCGCGTTTCCGCCAACCGTGGTGCCGCCCATGAGGACGATGCGGTCGATACGATCGGCACGCCCCGAGTACGTACGTGGGAACAGCGTGACGTTCGTCAAGGGACCGGCTGGAACGAGCGTCATCTTGGTATCGTCGGGCAACCCGGAAATAGAGCGGGCCATCTCCACGATTGCCGGCTCATCGGACAGCTTGCGGTCGGTCGCCCCCTCAAGCACGGCCTCGCCCAACCCCGACACACCATTCACTCTCCTATCAGTCCGAATATAGGACGAGCACGCCTCACGGGGGCAATCTACTTCGTGCGCTCGGAGATCAGGCCTCGAATGAGGTCGACGGTAGCCTCATAGGAATGCGGGCGGTCGAACTGTGCCGCCGCGAGCTCGCGCGCCACGCGACCCATGCGCGCGCGTCCCGCCTCGTCCTCGACAAGCTCGCAGATCACCCTGGCGAGCCCCTCGGCGTCACCCGGCACAACATTCACGCCAAAGCCGTCACGCACGACCTTCTCGCGAAACTCAACGTTCATGGACGTGTTGATCATGGGGCGTCCCGAGGCCAGGTAATCGCCTATCTTGGTGGGCACGCTCTGGGGCGCGTTCGCCACCAGCGAGTTGACCACCATGTCGGACGCCTTGAGCCAAGCCGCCATGACACGGTACGGCATGTAGCCCAAAAGCTCAGCAGGCGCCCCGGTTCGCTCAACCGCCGCCTCGACGGATGCGCGTTCGGGGCCATCGCCAAGAATCTTGAGTCTGAGCTCGGGATGCGCCTTGGCAGCTATCGCCACAGCCTCGACGAGCGTCTCCAAGTCGTATAGTGCCGAGATATTACCCGCGTAAGCAACCCAGACCTCGCCCTCGGGCTTTTCCACGGAGCCGACGTTCTCAGCGGCGCCCGCGTCGAACTCCTCGAGGTCGTTACCCACGTACACCACGAGCTTGGGGATATCCTCAGAGCGGTCGCGGAAAGGGCGCGCGGCGTACTCGTCGGACGTACCCACCACGGCGTCCGCCAACGCGTACGCGCGACGAGCTTGGCGCTCGAACGGAGCGAAGGCTATGTCGGACAGCACCGGAACGTCGAGCGCGATACGAAAGGCCTCGGGCCACAGGTCGTTCACATCGACCACGAAGGGGATGCCGTAGCGTTTCGCGGACCGTCCCACGGCGAGCGTCACATCGTTGGGCGGAATCTGGCAGTAGATGAGGTCGTAGTCGTGGTCCACATCGAAGTACGCCGTCACGCGCTTGGCCATCACATGGTGCGCCCAGATGCGCTGGGGGCACATGTTGGCGGGATAGCTCGGCTCGGCAATGAACTTCACGTTGAACGCGTGCATGCTCGTGTCGAACGTCGCCAAATCACGCTGGCGCTTCTCCCAGTGCTGGAAGCCGCTCGTGATGAAGTCGACATCGAAGCCACGCTCCACGAGAAGCGTCGCGAGGAACGTGTAGCGCGTGGCACCCTTGACCTCATGGCCAAGCTTGGCGTCGGCGCTGAATATGGCTATGCGCGGTTTGCGGCTCATGAATCATCCCTTGGTAGCGTGCTAGTGACGGCGCTTGGAGACCAAGCGCTTGATGGAGTTGTACGAGAAGCTCAAGCGGTTGAGGAGCATGGCCATACGGTATCGCTGCTCGCCGCGCGCCCACTGGTCTATGTCCGCACACCTCAACTCGCGTCGGAACGCCTTGGCGCGCGCACGCCCACGGCTGCGATCCTCATCGAACAGCAACGCGATGTTGTAGTGCGTGTCCACGATGAGGTGGACCTTCTCGCGCACGTAGTAGACGGACTCATCCGAAAGTCTCTCCCCGCTCGCGGCGCATACCTCGCCATGCTCGCAGCGCTCAAGGTAGTCCAGGAGCTCCATGACCACGCGGTCGTGATCGTCCCAGCGGCGCACGTAGTTCGCCTGGCTCACGGACTGGTTCTCGTTGCCCACCAGGTACTGGTACACCTCGATATCGAGGTAGCAGATGGTAGAGGCGGGCACGCTTGCCTTGACCACGTACTCATAGTCCTCGTAGAAGGTGTGCTCGAGCAGGCTGATGCCGATACCGCGTAGGTAGTCCGTACGCGCGGTGAGCGTGTGGATCATGATCTGGAACACGGTGTCGCCGTTGGTGAGAACGCTGGAGAAGTCGAGCGCACGACCCGTGACAACGCCCTTGGCGAGCGGGAACGGACGCTCCTCGCCAGAAGTCATGTCAATCTCGCGCTTCTTGTCTACCACAAGGTCGCAATCGAGGTCGGCAAGACGCTCGAGTAGCTCGGCCATACCGTCCGTGTTCACCCAGTCGTCGCCGTCCACCACGCGGAAATAGCGCCCGCGTGCCTCGGCCAGGCCGGCGTTCACGGCCGAGCCGTGGCCTCCGTTCTTCTTGGAGATGACACGGATCACGCCATGGCTGCGCGCGGCGAACTCCTCCGCAAGCGCACGGGTGCCGTCGGTAGAGCCATCGTCCACCACGACGACCTCGAGCTTGCCCACGAATCGCGGGTCGAGGTAGGACTCAAGACCTCGCGCGAGGTAGCTCTCGACGTTGTAAGCAGGGACAGCGACGGTAAGCTGCAGCGCGCTTCCGCCCCGACTCTCAACAGCACTCATGCATACACCCCTCTCGCGGCTGACAGACCGCGCGGCATCCTATCCAACCGTCTTCGCGCACGCGTATGCGCGCGAAGACCTTCCCCGCACCACATGCACGCAGCGACCCGCGGCGAGCATGAGGTGCAGATTGCCCCTGGCGAGCAGGGCATGGAGTGCGCGCGAGACGCATCCCGACCTCGCCGGAGCCTCGACGATGAGTTCACGATACAGAGGGTCTGCCGTGAGCTCGGCGCAAAACGCACGGCGGGCCGCCGCGTCCATGCCCGCCCGCTCGTCGAACGTGCGCTCGATGGCGCTCAGCACGTACCGCGCAAACCTAAAGCCCAAGCGCGAACGAGCGTCGGTACTGTCAAGGCCCCAACCGCGCAGCAGCTCAAACAACTCCGCCACGCGCCTGCGGTGCACCTCGTAATAGCGCGGCACGAATTTGTTCGTAAGGTTTACATTCTCGCGTTTCTGATAGCGATAAAGCGGACGACATATCACGGCGGCCGAACCCACACGGCGCGCAACCTCGATATTGAAGCAGACGTCCTCAATGAGCGGTACATCCTCGAACGAGAGGCCATCGAGCACCTCTCGGCGGTAGACCTTGTTCCAAGCGTACCCGAAGAGCGTGAGCTCCTCGAGGTCGAGAATGCTCGAGCGGTATTCGTCGCGATCCAGCAGAAACGCGCTTCGCCCCGCGGCAAGCTCGATAGCCGCAGGAGAATCCGCTGCAACGACGTGACACGTGGGGGCATCGAGGTCATCCGTGCTGAAGACTGCGCCGTCCAGCGCCGGCACAAGCTCTCGCGTACCCGTAACGGCCCCGTTGTCAGCGCGGTATTCCTCGCGACAACCAAACACGACGACATCGCACGGGGTATTCGGGCGAAGCGGAAAGCTCGCAGGATCGACGACGCCTCCCATAGGAACACCAGCACCCATGGCTATGGCCGCGCGACACTCCTCGAGAAGCTCGGGGTCGTACGTGTCATCTGGGTCGGGCATCCATACGTAGGAGCCGCGTGCCGCCGCGATGCCGGTATTACGCGCGCCGGACAGGCCTTGGTTCTCCTTGTGGCGCACAAGACGAATACGCGCGTCTTGCGCAGCGGCCGCCTCCACGATCCTAGCCACGTTATCGGGAGAGGCGTCGTCAACGCAGATGAGCTCCCAGTCCGCACACGTTTGAGCACGGACGCACGCTATGGCATCGGACAGGTAAGCCGCCACGCCATAGCAAGGCATGATAATGGAAAAGAAGGGGCGGCGCTCGCTCGCGGCCGCCTTGTCGCACGCGCCGGACATGTTAGTCGAACTGCGCCTTGTAAGCCGCGCAGACCTCGTCCACCGGACCGATCATGCGCTCGTGGCCCTTCTCGATCCACACCGCGGAGGTGCAGATGCGCTCCACCTGCTCGATGGAATGGCTCACGAACAACACGGTCACGTTGCCGGAATCTATGAAGCTCTGGATGCGGCGCTCGCACTTCTGCTGGAAAAACACGTCGCCCACGGAGAGCGTCTCATCGACGATGAGGATGTCGGGCTCCACCACGGTGGCGATGGCGAACGCGATGCGCGCGACCATACCGGATGAGTAGTTCTTCATGGGCATGTCGAGGAAGTCGCGCAGTTCGGCGAAGTCCACGATCTCGTCCAGGTGCTCCTCCATGAACTGCTTGGAGTAACCCAAAAGCGCACCGTTGAGGAAGATGTTCTCACGCGCGGTGAGCTCGAGGTCGAAACCAGCGCCCAGCTCGATGAGGGGCGCGATGTTGCCACGAACCGTCACGGTGCCCTTCGTAGGCTCGAGCACGCCGGCGATGATCTTGAGCATGGTGGACTTACCAGAACCGTTGGTTCCCACCAGGCCAATGACCTCGCCCTTCTTAACCTTGAAGCTCACGTGCTCCAAAGCATGGAACTCCTTGAAGAACAACTCGTGGCGCACGAGCTTGATGAAGTACTCCTTGAGGGAGTTGAGCTGCTCGCTGGCCATGTTAAAGACCATCGTGACGTCGTCGACCTCGATGGCGTACTCGGTGTTGGTAGCGTCTGCCATGATTCCGCCTTAGACGTAGAGGATGAACTTGTGCTCGGTCTTCTTGAACACGAAGATACCGATGATGAGCGCGATGATGGCCCACGCGATGCACATGAGGAGCACCGTGGGCGTTGGGTTCTGCTGCCACAGGAAGATGTCACGCATGAACTCGAGATAGTTGTACATGGGGTTTATCTTCACCAGCATGATGATCCAGTGCGGGGCACCCTTGTCGATAAGGAGGGAGAGGTCCCAGAAGATGGGCGTGAGGTAGGTCCACGCGATGATGACGACGCCCCACAGGTGGATAATGTCGCGGAAGAAGACGGAGAGCGCGCCAATGGCCATGCCTACGCCAATGCAAAAGAGCATCAGCAAGAACAGGCACAGGGGCAGCCAGATGAAGTGCCATGTGGGCATAACCTGGAAGAACAGCATGACGATGGCCACGGCGATGAGCGAGAAAGCGAAGTTCACGAGCGCGAACAAGACCTTCTGCACCGGGAAGATGTACCGGTTGACCTTAACCTTCTTGAGCAGGGGCGCGGCGTTGATGATGCTCGTGAGCGCCGCGTTGGTGGAGTCACTCATGAGCGAGAACGTCACGTTGCCCACGATGAGGTAGAGCGGGAAGTTGGGGACGTTGCTGCCAAACATGTAAGAGAACACGATGGACATGACGATCATCATGAGCAACGGGTTGAGAACGCTCCACAACACGCCGAGGAAACTACGGCGGTACTTGAGCTTGAAGTCCTTGGTGACGAGCTGCTCGAGGATGAGCAGGTCCTTCTTATACGGACGCGGGGCCTTTTCGGTTGCGAGAGTCTGTGAGGACACCGACGACGCCTCCCTATTGATTGCACGTTAGCGGCAGATGCCGCCCTTGCCGAACAATGTATGATAACACAGGGGCGCTTGCGCGATTTCTCGCCTCGACGAGCTGCATACAATCAGGAGAGTCGGGTGCGCACTGACACCCAAGGCGGCCGAAGTTCTCGAGAGGGCGGAGGCAGATCAGGGCGGGAAACGATGCCCGAAGGCGCCCCTACCCCTTTGCGTTCTCCTTGGCTCGACGGGCGGCGATGGCCTTGCCGTTCGCGAAACCACCGACCTTGCGCAGCAGGCCGCGAACGCCATTGCTCTTCACGAAGAAGCGAGCCTCGCTTGCGAAGTACTTCACGCGCGGCCACACCGACACGCGGCGGCCGGCAATACCCATCTGCTCCAAGTAGAAGCGCTTGCGCTTGGGCGAGAGCTTGGGGTGTCCGAGCACGATGTCGGTATCCATGCGCGAGAACACGCGGCGTGCGCCGTCCTGCACAATGGGGTTCTCCCAGCCATCGTCCACGATTCCGCCGTGGATGTAGTTGAAGCCGCGCATGTAGTGCGCCTCGAGAATTCCACGATCCGTCACGTTCAGACGTTCGAGGATATCCGTCATGTCGCACCAGCGGTCGAACGGCAGAGCGACAGCCGCGTCCTTCTTGTGGTTGTACGTAGCGCCGGGCAAATCGCAGCGGTAATGGTAGAACGCCTCGTCGAACGTCATGATGGCCTTGGCTTGGCAGAATGCCTCGATGAGGAACGGGTTGTCCGCCCAACCAGCGCCCGGGTACGGAACAAAGCGAATGCCGCACTCGTTCAAGAAGTCGCGACGGTAGATGGCGCTCCAGATGCTGGGGTGCTGTTCCACCATGATGGGCAGGTCGGCCAGGGTCACGGGACGCGTGGTGTTGGGCAGGCGGTGCGCCAACACGCACTGCTGCTCGTACTGCGTGTCCGGATCGTCCCAATCGTGCACATCGATCCAAGGACACTTTACAATATCCACGGGGACGTCCACCAGCGCGGCACGGCTGAGCATGCACTCGTACATGACCGGATCGATCCAGTCGTCCGGCTCGACAACAGAGACCCACGCGCCATGGGCCATCTCCAAGCCGCGATTACACGTGGCGCCGTAGCCCTCGTTAGGCTTATCGACAACGATCACACGCGAATCGCGCGCCTCGAACTCGCGCAGAATGGCGAGGGAGCCGTCCTTCGAGCCATCGTTTAAGCAGATGACCTCCAGCTCGCGGTGCGTCTGCGAGCAAATACTCTCCAAACATTGAGCAAGGTACTTTTCCACGTTGCATACGGGGATGATGACGGAAACGAGCGCGGAAGCGTCGGATTTCATGCAGGACGACCTTTCATAGGGCATGGTTAGGCTGCAGCAAGTCTTAATGAACAGCAGCCTTCCTAGAACCCGAAGTCATTTCATATCAGAAGTAGAGTACCAAGGATACGCCACCAACGTGCCCCCTTTGCTATTATTTTAATCGCAACATCATACTTTAGGGGATGCAGGCATTTCGCCTCGTCCGCGACGCCTCGCCACCCCATTTCTCCTTAGCAGATCGGATTCCCCATGGCTGCATTGCCCTTAACCGCTAACATCTCCCAGGTTTTCGAAGCCGAGCACGGTCACGTGGTCTACCGCGCCGAGCTTCACGGCTGCGGCACCGGCGCGGACGTGCAGCTTCCCAACCCCGCGGACTTTGCCCTCACCGGCAAGAACGGCGCCCCGCTTGCCGCGAACGCACACACCCGCTTCTACATCCTGGAGCCCCAAACGCCCGGACGCGCGCCCATCCTGTCCATTCTCACCACCGGCTCCACCGCCAACTTCACCCTTACCTACCAGGGCATTTCGCTCGACACCATGACGGGCCGCCGCCGCGAACGCATGCGGATCCGCCGCGACCTCGACATGGTGAATCCCAGCATCGACGGCGCGTACGCGAGCTACCCCAAGCCCCAGCCCCTGCCGGAGGGCTCCATCCCCCAAGACTTCCACCCACTCGTGAGCATCATCTGCCCCCTGTACAACACGCCGCTGCCCTACCTGCGCGACATGATCAACTCGGTGCTCGCGCAGACCTATACCACCTGGGAGCTCGTGATGGTAAACGCGAGCCCAGACAACGAGGGCATGCAGGAAGAACTGGCCACCTACGCAGACCCGCGCATCAAGACCATTGACTTCCCCGAGAACCTAGGCATCGCCGGCAATACCAACATAGGCATTCGCGCCGCCACGGGCGACTACGTGGCTTTTGCCGACCACGACGACACGCTCTCGCCCTACGTGCTCGAGCGCTATATGGCTTTCGCGGCCCAGCACCCCGATGCCGACCTGTTCTATTGCGATGAGGACAACTTCGAGAAAGACGATAAAGCCGGCTACGCGCCGCGCTTCAAGCCGGACTTCAACCGTGACCTGCTGTACTCGTATAACTACGTGGTGCACATGCTCATGGTGAGCCGATACGTGCTGGACCGCGTGGAGCTTTCGGGCGACGAGATGTCCGGTGCGCAGGACTACGACCTTTCGCTCAAGGCCGCCGAGCATGCCCGCCGCATCTGCCACATTCCCGAGGTCCTCTACCACTGGCGCGTGCACGCCGGCTCCACCAACGGCGGCGTTATGGAGTCAAAGCCCTATGCCATCGCCGCCGGCGAGCGGGCGCTCAACGCGCACTTCCACCGCCGCGGAATCGCCGCGACCGCCCACGCCACGGACATCCCCTGCGTCTACCGTGTGGACTACGCGCCCAACGGCAAGAGCGTTGACGCCGTGGTCATGAGCCTAGACACCATGCGCACCGAACGCGCCCTAGCATCCATCGAGCACCTAGACGGGATTGCGGGTACGGTCGCGGTCGCGCACCCCAAAAGCCTCAAGGCAGTAGCCGAGCACGCGCTCGACGCGCTCGATAGCGAGCTCATCCTCTTCGCCACGGATGCCGTGGAGTTCACCGACCCCGCCTGCGCAAAGACCCTCGCAACCTACTTCTGCCGCAAGGAGGTGGGCGCGGCCTACCCCAAGCTCTTCTACCCCGACGGCCTAGTGGCCCAAGCCGGCACAGTGCTTCTGAACGACGGGTGTCCGGTAGCGCCCAACCGCAACTTCATGGACAACATGGGCGGAGGCTATGCGGGCCTCGCCGAGGTGACATACGATACGAGCATCTCCACCCCGGACGCCTTCATGGTGAGCCGCGCAGACCTGCAAGCCGTGGTAGACAGGATGCGCGAACACGGCGACCTTCTCACCGAGGCTATGGAGCTCTCGTTCCTCCTACGCGAGATGAACCGGGTCGTGGTGAGCACCGCGCATGCACGCGCCACCACCCATGGCAGCTCCTACATGGAAGCCCGCGACCTCAGCGCCGCCTACGGAAGCGCCCACGCCCTACACCGCCTGTGGCGCCGCTGGCCCTCCATGCGTGCCGACGTACTCGCGAATCCCAATGTTGAGTATACGAGCGGCTATCCGCGTCTCAACATCGAGCGAAACGAGGACGCCGAGACCAAGCGAATCTACACTAGAGGGGTTCTCTCAAGCATCAAACACCGCATCTTGGGATAGTCACGCAATTCCACCATCACCAAGTTCAACCTCATGACCCCTGGTCGCGATGACGAGGACACCGCCGCAGAGCACGCGGCCAGGATCATCACGCTCGTCGTGGCCGACAACCCCGTTCCCGGCAGGAAGGCGTCGTGACATGGGCTGGAATGACGGCGTTCTAGGTGGTCCTCGGTTCTCGAGGGCAGCCTGCGGCTACCCTCGAGAAAATTGTCGGATTCACTTAAGAAGTCGGCGCGATATCTATAATCGCCGACAACGTTTAGAATGCCAAAAAAATCGGTCCCTCGAGACTCCTCGAGGGACCGATTCATTACACGAGTGTCTTGAGGTACTCCCCCAGCTCCTCCTCCCAGTCTGGCATGTGGAAGCCAACCGACTCGAGCCTGGATAAGTTGAGCGCGGAGTGGACCGGGCGCGGGGCGACGGGGCCCTCGGCGCTCGCGTAGTAGTCGGCGGTGCTGACCGGCACGACCCTGTCCCCGTTGCCGTTGGCGGCCTCGAAGACGGAGCGGGCGATGTCCGCCCAGCTCTTGACGGCACCGGAGCCCGTGCAGTCGTAGGTTCCGTAGGGGGCGTGCGTCCCCAGCACGTGGAAGATGGCCTCGGCCATGTCGCGCGTGAAGGTCAGGCGGCCCAGCTGGTCGTCGACCACGGTGACCTGCTCGAGCTTATCCTCGGGGTCGGCGACGCGGTCGGAGAGGCCCTTCATGGTCTTGACGAAGTTGTGCCCATCGCCGATGACCCAGGAGCTGCGCATGATGTAGTGGCGCGGGCACCCGGCCACGGCGATGTCGCCGGCGGCCTTCGTCTGGCCGTAGACGGACAGCGGGCTGAGGGGCTCGTCCTCGTCATGCATCTCGGCGGTGCCGTCGAAGACGTAGTCGGAAGAAACGTGGACCAGGGTGATGCCGTGCTCGGCGCAGGTGCGGGCGAGAAGCGCCGGGCCGGTGGCGTTGGCCTTCCAGGCGGTCACGCGGCCCTCGGGGGTCTCGGCCCTGTCCACCGCGGTGTAGGCGCCGCAGTTGATCACAGTGCCGTAGAGCGACCAGTCGTACTGCGCGTAGGCCTCCGAGTCGGACATGTCGAAGGTGTCGATGTCGCAGAAGTCGAAGTCCTTGGCGACGCCGCGCTCCTCGGCCAGCGCGCGGACTGCACGCCCCAGCTGCCCGTTGCAGCCGGTGACGAGCGTGCGCTTGGGCGCCATCGGGACGACGTCCTTGAGCATCGGGTGGTTTTTGTCCGCCTCGGAGACGGTGGCCCGGTCCAGCGGGATGGGCCACTGGATGGCGAGCTCGGGGTCGGCGAGGTTCACGAAGGTGTAGGTCCTCTTCAGCTCCAGCGACCAGTGGGCGTCCACCAGGTAGGTGTAGGCGGTGCCGTCCTCCAGCGCCTGGAAGGAGTTGCCCACGCCGCGCGGGACGTAGATGGCCTTGGAGGGGTCAAGCACGGTCGTGTAGACCTTCCCGTAGGTGACGCTGCCCTCGCGCAGGTCCACCCAGGCGCCGAAGACGCTGCCGCGGGCCACCGAGATGAACTTATCCCAGGGCTCCGCGTGGATGCCGCGGGTGACGCCGCGGCTGTCGTTGTAGGAGACGTTGTTCTGGACGACGCGGAGGTCCGGGATGCCCAGGGCGGTCATCTTGGCGCGCTGCCAGTTCTCCTTGAACCAGCCGCGCGAGTCGCCGTGTACGGCGAGGTCGATGACCTTGAGGTCCTCGATTCCGGTCTCGGCGACGGCGAGGTCCTTCTCGCATGCGATGTCTGCCATATGGGAAAAGCTCCTATCGAAGAGGTTCAGGTTGCGGGCGCCCTGCCTGAGGCGTAGCGGCATCCCCATACCCTG
>CALBUZ010000104.1 GCA_937969105.1 uncultured Collinsella sp.
GCTTTTTATTAAAGAAAAATCAAAAAAATCTGAAATAGTTCTTGCATAGTTAGTTATATAAAGTATTATAACGTCATGGGATGAATGAAGGGTTCATCCAAGTGAGTTAGGAGTAAGGGATGTTCAATTTCGATGAGCCTCGTTACGAGAAGGTTGTGAGCGATGCCCTCGCTCTCCGTCCTCAGATTGAGGCTGCCGTGGACAAGGTCTGCGAGCAGGGTTATTCCAACATCTTCTTCATCGGCTGCGGCGGCACCTGGGCCCACACGCTCCCGATGAAGTATTGGGTTGAGACCACCACGGCCGACGTCGACGTCCACTGCGAGATTGCCGCTGAGTTCCTCGCATGCCCGCCCAAGACCTTCAACAAGGACTCGGTCTGCGTCTTCTCCACCCGTACCGGCACCACCCCCGAGATCATCGAGGCCGCCAAGTTCTGCCAGGAGCAGGGCGCCCGCACGCTGATGTATGTCTCCAACGACAACACCCCGGCCACCGAGTACGCCGATTACAAGTTCTTCAGCTTCGCCGAGGACGACGTTCTGTGCGAGGCCATCTACACCTACCAGATCACGCTGGTCGCCCGCTTCCTCAAGAACGCCGGCGCTTTCCCCAAGTACGACACCTTCATGGAGGAGTTCGGCAACATCGCTCCTTACCTCATCAAGGCCAAGGACGCTCAGGACGAGCGCTGCGCCGCCATGGCCGAGGACTTCAAGGACACCGACTACCACATGGTGATCGGCTCCGGCATGCTCTGGGGTGAGGCCTACGACTACGCCATGTGCATCCTCGAGGAGATGCAGTGGATCAAGACCAAGTCTATCCACGCCGCCGAGTTCTTCCACGGCACCATCGAACTGTGCGAGGAGGGCACGAGCCTCATCATGCTCTACGGCGAGGACGACACCCGCAAGCTCATGGACCGCGTGGACAACTTCACTCACATGCTCGCCGACGAGAAGGGCGTCCATGTCCGCGTGAACAAGTTCGACACCGCCGAGGTCGAGCTGCCGTTCAGCGACCCCGAGTTCCGTAAGATCGTCTCCCCGATGGTCACCTACACCATCACCGAGCGTCTGAGCTGCCATCTCGAGCACGTCCGTAACCACCCGCTCACCACGCGTCGTTACTATCACCAGATGAACTACTAATCCTCTCAAATTGCTGCGGTTGTCTGCAGGCGAGCTGCGCAGAATGCCTCGCCTGCAGACCTGTTTCTGGGGTTGATCGAAATGGTTGTCCAGTATCTTCTAGTTGCACTGGTCGCATTTATTGCGTCCATGGACGAGCAATTATTTGGCATTACGATGCTTGGTCGTCCGCTGTTTACGAGCCTGTTCGTTGGCTTGATCCTTGGCGATGTCCAGCAGGGCGTTATCGTCGGCGCTGCTTTGGAGTCCATGTTCATGGGCGCCATCATGGTCGGCGCGGCGGTTCCTCCCGAGGTCTATGCCTCCGGCGTGCTTGGCTGCGCTTTTGCCGTCATTACGGGTACGGGCACGGCAACTGCCGTCGCACTCGCCCTTCCCGTCTCCGTCTTCCTTCAGGTGTGGCGCAACTTCTGCTACGCCGTTCCGGGTGCTTTTGCCTGCAAGAAGATTGAGACCGCTCTGGCAAATCGCGATCTTGCCAAGGCGAATCTGTACCATCTGACCATCGTGCCGCTGTCGATTGGCATTCCGTCTGCACTGCTGGTGTTTTGCTCGCTGTTCTTTGGTGCCGACCTCATCAACAATGCGCTTAACGCTATTCCGCAGTTTGTGATGGACGGCCTCAACGTTGCGTCCGGCGTCATGGTCTGCATCGGCTTCGCTCTTCTTATTAGGACCATGGGCGACAACAAGCTTCTTCCCTGGCTGTTCCTGGGATTCATTATGGTCATCTACCTCAAGATGGACGTTGTCGGTGTTGCCGCTGCCGCTATCTGCGTCGCGCTGCTCCTGGCCTTCCGCGAGGGCTCGGCCGGTCCGCAGGCGGTTGCCGAGGATGAAGAGAGGACTTCTAATGGCTACCCAGAACACCGATCTCAAAGAGGCCAAGAAGGACGCGATTATGACTCCCGATATGTATCGGAGCATGTTCCTTCGCCAGTTTACGAGCCAGTGCTCGCAGTCGTACGACAAGATGATGGCAATGGGCTTCATGTACACCATTCAGAAGCCCCTGCGAAAGATCTATCCCAACGACGACGATTACTATGCGGCGCTTGATCGCCATACCGAGTTCTTTAACATCACGCCTCATGTGCTTCCGTTTGTAGCCGGCCTAACGGTTTCGATGGAAGAGCAGGCGGCTGCCGATAAGAACTTCGACACGTCCTCGATTAACGCCATGAAGGTCGGCCTCATGGGACCGCTTTCCGGCATCGGCGATTCGTTCTACTGGGGAACGTTCCGCGTGGTCGCCGCCGGCATTGGTATTGGCATCGCGTCGACGGGCAACCCGCTCGGCCCCATCGTGTACGCGCTCATCTACTCGGTGATTAACTTTGCAACGCGTATCGTCGCCGCCCATCTGGGATACGACCTGGGAACCAAGTTCCTGCAGCAGTCCGAAGAGAACAACCTTATGTCTCGCATGACGCATGCTGCCGGCGTTCTCGGAATGACCGTCATTGGCGCCATGATTGCGGCACAGGTCTCGCTGTCCACAGCTTTGACCTTTGACGTGGGTGGGTCGGAGATTGTCCTGCAGGATCTGTTCGATTCGATCTTCCCTGGCCTTCTGCCCTTGCTGGCAACGTTCGCCTGCGTTGCCCTCTATAAAAAGGGTGTCAAGACCATTTGGATTATTATTGGTATCTTCGCGATCTGCATCATCGGAACAGGTTTGGGAGTGTTCGCGGCGGCGTAATGTTGACTGCTATGCTCGCGCGTTGGATAACTAACTGACCGTTTGAAAACGGGGCTCGGCGTAAGGCCGGCCCCGTTTTTTGTTTGAGGGATTTTCCGACCGTTCAAAAAACCACGCTCGCCCATCACCCACGTATCTCTCATCTCTCATTCGTCACTAATACGAGAGATAACTGAAAGACGAGAGATAAATATGAGAGATAACTGAGCAGCAAAGAGACAAGCAATCATGGTATTGTCTCAATACCGATTGTTCTACCAGCAAAAATATGTATAAAAAAAACAATGGGAATGGATGCAAAAACAGCAATCCTCGAACAGAAAACAGCACTTGGTATTGAGTTCGGCTCAACCAGAATCAAAGCCGTCCTGATCGGCGCAGACAACGCCCCGATTGCATCCGGAGATCACGAGTGGGAAAACCGCTACGACAACGGCGTGTGGACCTACACCCTCGAGGACATCTGGACGGGCCTGCAGGATGCATATACCAAAATGGCAGCTGATGTCAAAGAAAAATACGACATCACCCTGACCCGCGTCGGAGCCATCGGCTTCAGTGCCATGATGCACGGCTATATGGCATTTGACAAAGCAGGAAACCTCCTCGTGCCGTTCCGCACCTGGAGAAACAATATCACAGAAGAAGCAAGCGAGAAGCTGACCGATCTTTTCGGATTCCACATCCCGCAGAGATGGACTATCGCCCATCTGTATCAGGCAATCTTAAACGGTGAGCCGCATGTGGCAGATATCGACTATGTGACAACCCTTACCGGATACATTCAGTGGAAAATGACCGGCGAGCGTGTCGTTGGTATCGGCGAGGCATCTGGAATCTTTCCAATCGATTCTGAAACCAACACTTACTTTGCCGACATGATCGCCAAATTTGACGAGGCAGTCGCAGACAAAGCATATTCATGGAAAGCACTCGATGTTCTGCCGCACGTTCTGACCGCAGGTGACAATGCCGGTGTTCTGACAAAAGAAGGTGCCGCACTTCTCGACATGTCCGGAAATCTGGAAGCAGGCATTCCGCTCTGCCCGCCGGAGGGAGATGCCGGAACAGGTATGGCAGCAACAAACAGCGTCCGCGTCAGAACCGGAAACGTGTCTGCCGGAACTTCCGTTTTTGCTATGATCGTTCTGGAGAAGAACCTCTCCAAAGTATACCCGGAGATCGATATGGTAACAACACCAGATGGTCTTCCGGTAGCAATGGCTCACTGCAATAACTGTACCTCTGACCTGAATGCATGGGTAGGAATCTTTAAGGAGTTTGCGCAGACCTTCGGCATGGAAATCAGCACGAATGATCTGTTCGGCAAGCTGTACAACAAAGCCCTGGAGGGCGACGCAGACTGCGGCGGACTCCTTGCCTACAACTACTTCTCCGGCGAGCACGTAACCGGCTTCAACGAGGGCCGTCCTGTCTTCGCACGTACTCCGGATGCGAAATTCAATCTGGCAAACTTTATGAGAGTCAACCTGTTTACTTCCC
>CALBUZ010000105.1 GCA_937969105.1 uncultured Collinsella sp.
AATCCGGCACATCCGCGTTGGCGCGATTGGCGAAAATACGTTGGTGAAAATGGTGAAAATTATATTGACGCTAACACCGGGGAGGCCGCGGCCGCCTCCACCGCGCCCCCGCCGGCGCTCGTCGAGGCCGAGAACAGGCAGGTCAGGTTCCTGGCCGCCCGGATATCGGAGGCCCTCGACGAGGCCGGGGCCCTCGAGGCCGAGACGGCGGCGCTGCTCGAGGGCGACGAGACCTACGCGTGCCTGCTCACCGTGCCCGGCATCGGCCCGAGGACCGCGGCGCAGCTCGCGGTGTCGGTCGACATCGGGAGGTTCCCGGACCACGACCACCTGGCCTCGTACTGCGGCATAGCCCCGAGGGTGAGGAGCTCCGGCACGTCGGTGAGGTCGGTCAGGGCGTCCAGGCGCGGCGACGCGAGGCTCAAGTCCCTGCTGATCTTCTCGTGCAACAGCCTGGTGAGGTCCTCGGGGCGCTACGGCGAGTACTACCGGGCCTGCAGGGCACGGGGAATGGGGCACGGGCGGGCGCTCAAGGCCGTCGCGAGGAAGCGGCTCAGGGCGATATACGCCGTGATGCGCGACCGGGTGCCCTACCGGGAGTAGCCCCGACGGTTGACAAAACTATAGGAACACCCAATGACTAGGTAGCAAAGCGTCCGTCGGCGGTGGTGCCGGCGGACGCTGCTGTGCGATATGTCGCGCTGTGGGCTTAGTGCCTCATAAAGTGGTATTCGATCACATTGCTATAGGGGTGACCCGGGCCCACAATGCCCTGCGGGAACAGCGGCTGGTGCGGCGTGTCGGGGTACATCTCTGCCTCGAGGGCAAAGCCGGCGCCCCAGCCATAGTTGGCATCGTCCTTGGCATGCTCGTCACCCAGCCAATTGCCGGTGTAGAGCTGCACACCCGGGGCGGTGGTGTAGTAGTCCAGCTCACGACCGGTCCACATCTCCTCGACGTGCATCGCGCGGCGCAGGTTGCGACCGTACTGATAGCCATCGATGCACAGGCAGTGGTCGTAGCCGCGTGCCTGCTTGATCTGCGGGTCGTCGGCCTCCATGCCGGGCGCGACAGGACGCAGCTCGCGGAAGTCGAATGGCGTGCCTTCGACCGGAGCAATTTCGCCGGTGGGAATGTTCTGGCCGTCAATGGGCAGGTAGTGGGCGGCGTTGGCGACAAAGAAGTGCTCGCAGTCCATGCCGGCGTTATGACCGGCAAGGTTGAAATATGTGTGGTTGGTCATAGACACGTAGGTGGCGCGGTCGCTTTCGCAGCCATACTCGATGCGAAAGACGCCGGTGCGTGTAACGGTAAACACGGCCGTAAAGGTGCGGTTGCCGGGAAGGCCCAGTTCGCCATCCTCAAGCGAGGTGGTCATGCGCACGGCGTTATGGGCTTCGTCGAGCTCAACGTCCCACACGCGTTTATGCAGACCGTGCTCAAGATCGCTGTGCAGGTTGTTGGCGCCCTCGTTGGCGGGCATATGCCAGTCCGTGCCGTCGATGGTAATCGTGGCGCCCGCGGTGCGGTTTGCCACAGGGCCGATGGTCGCGCCAAAGCAGGCGGGATTGTCAAAGTAATCCTCGAGCTTATCGAAGCCCAGCACCACATCACGCACGTTGCCGGGGATGTCGGGCACATCGATACCCAGCACGGTGGCGCCAAAGTCCATAATGCGAACGCAGATCTCGGGCCCGTTGAGGGTGTAAAGATGAACGGGGGTACCGCACGGCGCGGTGCCGAAAAGCTCGGAAGTGATCATTTGGTTCCTAACATCGAGGTATTTCGGACAAACTGTAGCGCGAACAGGCAAGATTATCACTACATCCCACTAAAGCAGGGGGTATTTTTCTCAAAAAAGTGATGATTGGAGCTGTGCGGGCGTTCATTTCTGACGCGCGCGAGTCTGATACAATTTGTTCGTTATTGTTTGAATTGACGTGAGCGTGGAACAGCGAGGACTCATCGTGATTAAAGCGGAGCGACAGGATAAGGTTCGGCAGCTGCTCGAGGAACAGGGAACGGTCTCGGTCAAGGAGATTTCGGATGCGTTAGGTGTCTCGGATATGACGATCCGCCGTGACCTTGAGGAGCTTGCGAGCCTGGGCGAGATCGAGCGCGTGCACGGCGGAGCCCGCAGTGCGCAGAGCCGTCCACACGCTATGCTGCGCCATGAGTATTCGCACAGCGAAAAGCGCACAAAGCATGCCGAGGAAAAGTTGCAGATTGCGCGCCGTTCTGTGGAGCTTATCGAGGAAGGCTCGACCATCTTTTTGGGCACGGGCACCACGGTTGAGCAGATGGCTTCGATGCTGCCGGCGTTTCGCCTGCGCATTGTGACCAATTCGCTTTCGGTGTTTAACCTGCTCGAGGCGCGCGAAGACTGCGAACTGTGCCTGGTGGGCGGCGTGTACCGCCGCCGCACTGCCGCCTTTGTGGGCCCCACGGCCGAGGACACCTTGCGCGCACTGGGGATCGACGCAGCCTTTATCGGCGCAAACGGCATTTTGGACGGCGACGTGTCTACGTCTAACATGGAAGAGGGCCGCATCCAACAGCTCGCCTTTAGCAAGGCCGATTCACGCTATCTGATCGCCGACTCCAGCAAGATCGGCAAGCGCGACTTCTACACCTTCTGCCGCCTGGACAGCCTGGATGCCGTGGTGTGCGAGCCGGGTATTACCGCTGAGGATCGCGCCGCCATCGAGGAACACACGCAGGTCATCTGCTAGCTAACGCTACGGGATTGCCAACAGGCGATGCGGGAGGACTTTTACCTCCTGTCATTGTGGAAACCAGCGCTTCAGCGCTACGCGATATGACGCGCAAATGAGGACTCCGCTATCAAATCGTCTCAACCTGTAACAACTAGACGTCCAAAACCGGTCTTAGTGTTACAGATTGAGACAATTCGGCGGGGTCTACCCTGTTTGTCTCGATCTGTAACAGCTAGGACTTAAAAACTCGGCTACGTGTTACAGGTCGAGACAAAAGAAAAAGAACATTAGGACTTGAAAATAAAGTTTTGATAAGGGATTCGCCCAGTTAAGACGGTGCGGCAGACAATTGTAATTAGTTTGCCTCCGGAGTCGTAAGCATAATGAGTCAGTTCGATGACTGGAAGTTTTGCAACACCATAATTGCTCGCTTCGGAATCGCTAAGCTGACGTGCTCTATAACTTTCTCTAACAGATTGG
>CALBUZ010000106.1 GCA_937969105.1 uncultured Collinsella sp.
AAGTCCGAATTGTTGAGGAACAGCGCCTGGCTATCGGGCTGGGTCATGATGCCGCAGATGGTGTAGGTGCGGCCCTCAAGCTCGACCTCATCGCCCACGGCGAGATCGTTATTGGTGGCGAAGACACGGTCGATTGCCACCTCATCGCCCGTCTTGGGCTGCCTGCCCTCACAGTAGGACGCGATATCGACCTTGGTGCGGTGCGCATAGGTGCGCAGCGTGCGCTTGGTACCGTCGTCGCCGGCGGTCTTTTTGATGATGGCGTCGATGGAAAAATTCTTGTAGAGTGTGATGCCGCCGACGTCGCCGGCTGCATCCTCGGCTGCCCTGAGCTGGTCTTTGGTGGCCTCGAAGGAGGTGGTCACGCGGCCGTCCTCGATTGTGTACGCATCGCGCATGCCGTCGATAAGGCAACCGATGGAATGCGCCGCGAGCAAAAAGCCCGAGGTAAGGGCGATGCTTCCGCACATAAGCAAAAAGATGCCCAGGTACTTGCCGATATTGCGGCGCAGCTCGCGCGGGAGACGTTTTGCGAGAGGTGTCATGGCGCCGCCTACCAATCGAGCTCGGCGGCCGCAACGGGCGACTCGTTGAGCTCATCCTCGACGATGCGCCCGTCGCGCAGGCGCAGCACGCGGTTGGCCATACGGGCGATAGCGGCGTTGTGGGTGACAATGATGATGGTGCAGCCGTAGGTGCGGTTGACATCCTCCATGAGCTGCAAGATTTCCTTGGACGTCTTGTAGTCAAGCGCGCCGGTGGGCTCGTCGCACAGCAACAGGCCCGGGTTTTTGACGAGTGCGCGGCCGATGGCGCAGCGCTGCTGTTGGCCGCCCGAGACCTGGCGCGGGAACTTGTTGCGGTGCTCGTAGAGGCCCAGCGAACGCAGCAGGTCGTCGATGTTGAGCGGGTTTTTGGACAGGTGCGCCGTGACCTCGATGTTCTCCTTGATGGTGAGGTCGGGCACCAGGTTGTAGAACTGGAAGACAAAGCCCAGCTCACGGCGGCGATACTCGCCAAGGTCGGTAGCCTTGAGCACCGTGAGGTCGCAGCCGTCCACCATGATGGAACCGCCGTCGGCATCCTCCAGGCCGCCGATCAGGTTGAGAAACGTCGACTTGCCCGAACCCGAAGGCCCCAGCATGACGCAAATCTCGCCGCGGTTGATGGACGTGTCGATGCCATCGAGTACCGTCAGGCGCGCATCACCGTCGCCATAGTGTTTCTTGAGCCCTTTGACCTGGACATAGGCTTGCTTTGTCGCCATGCTACCCCCATTGTTAGCCTGCTGCTACTTTTATAGGGTAATAGTAAACCGGGCGAACTATTTTTGGGCGAGAGTGGGGATTTGTTTTTAGACTAGTCGTTGGGGACGTTCTTAAACGACTAGCTGTTGGGGACACTCTTTCGCCACCCGGCAGTTGGGTACTCATTGGGGACGTACTTAAATGAGTACCGCTTTCCTGCCGGCAGTTAGGGACTGTCCCCAAGTGCCGGCAGGAAAGGAACGTCCCCAAAGGCCGGCATACCCAAAGGCCGGCATATTGGGACAGTCCTTGCCAACCCGACCGGCAGACCGGCGAATCGGCAAAGACTGTCCCCAGCGGCCAGTCGTTTAAGAACGTCCCCAATGACTAGGCGGTTAGGCGCGGGATTTGTTGTGCGCGAGGGCTAGGCCTACGGCGGCGATGGCGGCGGCGAAGAGCACGGTGACGCCCAGATCGCAGGCGATGTCGCCCAGCACGGTGGACGTCAGGTCCGCGGCGAGCGCCTTGCCGATCGCATCGTTCACCCAATATGTCGGTACAAAGTGCGCCACCGTCTGCACGGCCGAGCCCATCAGCGACAGCGGCATCCAGGCGCCGCCCAAAAACGTCATGAGCATGCCAAGCAGGTTGCCCACGCCGTTGAGCAGCTCCTCGCGTGCGCCCAAGCTCGACAGCGTAAAGCCAACGGCCAGCGGCGTGCACGCCAGGGCAAACGTCGCCGCCAGCGCCAGACACACACGACCCACGCCGACCTCGGCAACCGCGCCGGCAAAGCCCACGACGCCCATCATGCTCGACACAAACCAGATGCAGACGGTGAGCACGGCGGCGGCCACGAACACGGCGAGCGAACGCTGGCGCTCGGAGACCGGGCCGGCCTCCATGCGGCGCACGCGCTCGGGCTCGTTCATGCCCGAGAACACCAATCCCACCGACACGATGACCGACGAGATGATCGCGTACGCACCAAAGTTGAAGTACGACTCGAGCGGGGCGACGGCAGTCGAGTCGACCTTGACCTGCTCGATCTCGACCTCGGCACGCTTCGCGGCGGCATGCTCGGCCGCCTTGGCAACATCGCCGTTGGAGGCAGCGGGCTCAAGTGCGGCCGCAGCGCCCGCGAGCGAGATCCACCGTGAGGCCTCGGCGGACGAAAGCGCCGCCGCCATGGTACCGGAGCCGTACGTCACGTCGAGTTTGGGCAGGGTCTCCCCCGCACGGGCGGCCGCGATCAGGTCGCCCTCAAACCCCTCCGGGATAAAAAACACGCAGTCGGCGCTGCCCTTGGCGCTGTTGCTCTTGGCGAGCGCATCCGCAAGGTCGTACGTGTCGTCACCAACGCCCGTGACCAGGTCAAAGCGTGAGCTCAGATGCTTGGTAAGCGCCCGCGAAAGGTCGCTATTGTCGCGGTCGACCACAATCACGTTGGTGTCGTAGGGCTTGTACTCGGTAAGCTGCGACGAGTTCCAGCTCACCGAGGCCGCGATGAATACGCCCATGAGCGAGATGAACACCGTATAGATGAGCAGGTAGAACGGGTGCGCGAGCGCCATGCGAAGCGCGGTCTTAAAGGTGCTCATAGCGGCTCCTTCCAAAGATCAGCGTAGCGGCGGCGACAAACACCAGGGCCATCAGGACCAGCGCGCCGGCGCGAACGGCAAACGGCCCCAGGTCCTCAAAGAAATACAGGCGATTGAACATGTCGCAGATGAGCTTGACGGGGTTGAGCCAGCACTCGGCCGGGCAGGCGCGGGCGACGTCGTCGGCAAGCGCCATCGCCGGCTCGCCGTAGAGGCCGGCGAACAGGGCGCACGTGGTGGCAAAGCCCGTGAGGATGCCCGACTTGGACGCCTTGCCACCCTCAACGGGAAGCGTGCCCACAAAGAGCCCCAGGCCCGTGGCGGCTAGCGCGGATGCAGCACCGCCCAGCAGGCACAGCCCCTCGCGCCCGCCAAAGTCGACGCCAACGACCAGGCGCACGTAACCAATCGCGACCGCCATCGAGGCAAAGGAAACCAGCCACGAGCCGACAAAGATGCCGGCTAGCGACGCCGTCTTGGAAAGGCCACCCACGCAGCGGCGCGCGCCAAGGCCCGACAGATTGGGCTGCAGGTCGACGACGCTCAAAGCGGCAAACTCGGCAGACATCATCGCGACCAGGCCAAAGAGCGCGTAGTAGTAAATGGTCGTGCCGTCGGGCGTGGTGCGCGTCAGGCTCACGCGACGGGTTCCGCCCTCGAGCGACAGGGCGCGCGCAACCGTCTCCGGATCGGCGAGCGCCGCCGGGTTGTCCTGGGCAATCTGGGACATGAGCTCGGCATTTTGTGTATACGAGCTTGCCACCGTCTCAAGGATGCTACGGTCTGTGAGCACCGACGAGGCACGCGAGCTGTCATAGCTCGAAAGCAGCGTGAGTTTGGGCGTGCCCGCGGCATCGACCGTGTAGATGCCCGCGACCTCGCCGGCCTTAAGCGCACGGTTCGCGGCGTCCACATCCTCGCACTCGTGGATCTCGAGCAGCTGGTCGTCGCCCTCCTTGGCAAGCGAGGTCGCCACGTCCTTAAAGGACGAAGCGCCCCAGGCTTCGTCAGCGACAACGGCTACCGGCACTGGGTCGACCTTGCCGTCGGAGCTGAGGTTCGCAAACATAAACATGAACATCGTGGAAAGCGCGACGGGAAAGATCGCGCCCCAGACCCACGTGCTCGGCCGGCGCAGCAGCGTCTTGACCGTAATGATAATGGTGTTGAACATGGCTGCTCCCTAGTCGCGCAGCTCGCGGCCGGTGATCTCGAGGAACACGTCGTTGAGGGTCGGCGGCTCGCTCCACACGCGGCCGAGCGCCACGTCGGCGGCGCGCAGCGTGTCGAGGATGTCGACCAAATTGTGCGGGCTCGCTTCGCAGGTGCAGATGAGCTCGCCACCGGAAAGCTCAACGCTGAGCACATGCTCGAGAGCGCGCAGCCGCTCGACCGTGGCGGCCTCGACGGCGCCGACCTCGACAGTCACGCGCTCGCCCATCTGAATCATGCGCTTGAGCTCGTCGTTGGTGCCCTGCGCCAGCACGCGGCCGCCGTCCATGATCATAATGCGGCTGCAGATTTGCTCGACTTCCTCCATGTAATGGCTGGTATACACCACCGTGGCACCCTCATCGCGCAGGCGACAGATGCCCTCCAGGATGGCGTTGCGGCTCTGCGGGTCGACCGCCACCGTGGGCTCGTCAAAGAAGATGAGCTCAGGCTTGTGCGCGATGCCGCAGGCGATGTTGAGGCGACGCGCCAGGCCGCCCGAGAGCTTGCCAGGGCGGAACTTAGCAAAGTCGCCCAGCCCGACAAAGTCGATCGCCTCGTCTACCAGCGCACGGCGGCGCTTGCGGTCGCTGACGTAAAGGCTGCAGAAATAGTCGATGTTCTCGCGCACGGTGAGTTCGTCGAACACCGCAACTTGCTGCGGGACCACGCCGATGCGGCGCTTGAGGTCGTAGCGGGCGGGCGTCATGGGTTCGCCGAACAGCTCAATGGTGCCTTTGTCGTAGGCAAGCAGCTGCAAGATACAGTTGATGGACGTGGTTTTGCCCGAGCCGTTGGGGCCGAGCAGTCCAAAGATCTCGCCGGGGGCGATGCTCAGGTTAAAGTGGTCGAGCGCAATAAGATCGTCATAGCGCTTGACGAGGTTTTCGACGTGGACGATGTCTGTCATGAGGCGGCCCTTCTGTTGATTGCGGTCCGGTATGATTGCATCATCGCAGGAGCGGGCGGCGCGCACCAGTGAGCTTTGTCACGAGTGCAAGGGGGCAGAGGCGAAACCCCCGCTCGCGCGAGCGGTCGATGCCGCTTTGCCGCGCGGGAGGAATGTCACGGTTGCCCCGGGCGGCCCCTCCACCACGCGCAGCTTCGCGTACAATACCCGTATGAACAGGCTTTTCGACAAATCGATTGTGCTGGCGTGCTGTATCGCAGCCGCTCTGGGCCTTGCTGTGGATGCTTACTTGGTCGCGGCGTTTTGCCTTGGCGTTGTCATCGCCGCGCTGGCCGAGGTCGCGCAGGGAGAACGCGCCCGTCGCGCCAGCGAGGCCGCGAGCTGCGCTTACATCATCGCGGCTGTCTTCGTGCCGTCGTTTATGCCGTTTGCGCCCCTCGCCTTTTATGACATCGCGCGGCGCGTGCACCGTGAGCGCGTCTGGCCTGCGCTGGGTGTGGCTACCATTTTTGCCTTCGTACTCGCTGCGGATTTCCGCGCCGGCATGCTTCCCGCCCGCGCGCTGTTGCTGACCGCCATCCTTTCAGTCGCCGCCACCCTACTGTCACTGCGTACCGCACAGCTGGAACACGAGCAGGAGCGCATGCGCCGCATCCGCGACGGGCTGCAAGAACGAGCCCTGGCGCTGGAGGCGCGCAACCGTGACCTTGCCGATCGACAGGACTACGAGGTCGAACTCGCGACGCTCGCCGAGCGTGCCCGCATCGCGCGTGAAATCCACGATAGCGTCGGCCACCAACTTACACGTGCCTCGTTACAGACCGAGGCCCTGCGCATAGTCCACGCCGATGAGCCCGGCGTCGCCGCCGATTTCGCCGACGTCAAGCACACCGTTGACGAGGCGCTCCAACTTGTGCGCGCCAGCGTCCACGCGCTCAATGACACTGCCGCCGACCTCTCCGTACAGCTCGAGCGCATCGTGGAAGGCGTGTGCTCAGATGGCGGCCCGCAGATTGAGCTTGAGGTTTTGGCCGAGCATGCGCCCGCCAACATCACCAACTGCTTTGCGGCGGTCCTGCGCGAGGCGCTCTCCAACACCATGCGCCACGCCCGCGCGCAAAACGTTGCTGTGCGATGCTTGGAGCATCCATCGTTTTACCAGCTCATCGTTACCGACGATGGCACGGGCGGGATCCAGACGGGCGGTCGCGGCGTCGCCGAGGGCATGGGGCTCGGCTCCATGCGCGAGCGCGTCGAGGCGCTTGGCGGCACCTTCACCGCCGGCCCGCGCGCCGGCGTCGGCGGCTGGCGCGTGTTTGCCACCGTTCCCAAACAGCAAGGAGATGAGGCCCGATGAGGCTCATTGTTGTCGACGACGACTGCTTGGTGGTCGATTCACTCAAGATAACCCTGGGCGCCCAGCCGCAGATCGAAGTCGTGGGGACCGGCGCCAACGGCAACGATGCGGTGGCGCTCTACGCCGAGCGCACACCCGATATCGCGCTGCTCGACATCCAGATGCCGGGGCGTGACGGACTTTCGGCGGCACGCGAGATCCTTGAACACGACCCCGCGGCGCGCGTGGTGTTTCTGACGACATTCTCGGATGACGAATACATAGTGTCGGCACTCAAATTGGGCGCCCGTGGTTACCTGATCAAAACCGATGTCGCCGCCATCCCGCCAGCGTTGGCGCAGGTCATGGACGGCAAACGCGTGCTCGAGGGCAAGGCGATCGAGGATATCGACTTTGACGGAACGAGCGTCGAGACGGGCACGCCTCGCCGGCCCGCCGCCTTTGCCAGTCTGACCGACCGCGAGTTCGAAGTCGCCGAGCTCATCGCCCGCGGCCTCGACAACAAGGAGATCGCTGCCACCGCCTATATGGGCGAAGGCACGGTGCGCAACCACATCAGCTCGATCCTGGCCAAAATGGGCCTGCGTAACCGCACGCAGATCGCCATCGCCTACCTGCGGGGGTAATTACCCAGCGGCCGACCACTCCGGCATAGCAAAATGGCTGTTACCGATTTAATGCCATTTCAAAACTATGCCGGTTTACTACGATGAATCGCCCGTCTCCGACCACAGCAAATTGCGCGCTTGCAAAACCGCAGGTAGAGCGCTTGCGATATTTGGAAAAATGCAGTCATGGTCGGGGATGTCGAATTCATCGTAGTAAACCGACATAGTTTTGTTCGGGCGGTCCTGCACGAGCGCCTCCGCAAGTCTCGCGGGACCAAAATGATC
>CALBUZ010000107.1 GCA_937969105.1 uncultured Collinsella sp.
TTGACTAGTCGTTTAAGAACTTCCCCGATGACTATTTGAATTGCTAATTTGTTCGGGTTGTGGTTTTGTGACCTGCTGAAATTAAAGATACTGTACAACTGTACGCTAACTAATCTTCGTAGTATATTGCTACCCGCAAAACTCAATACCATTGTGCTCTGAGACGCTAAAGCGCCTACGTACAATGGTTATCGATAGTACGATTCGATTCAACGACAGGATGGATGGTCCAAGCGTGAGTCTCGGCAGCAAACTATCCAACGCAAAGGTCTCCTTTGCGATATTTAAGCGCGACATTAAGCGACTGCTTATGAATCCCGTCGCCCTGGTGGTCACCCTGGGCGTGTGCGTCATTCCCTCGCTGTATGCCTGGTACAACATCGTTGCCAACTGGGATCCGTACGGAAATACCCAGGGCATTAAAATCGCCATCGCCAACAACGATCAGGGCACCCAGAACGACCTAGTGGGAGAGCTCAACGCAGGCGATAAGGTGGTCGACCAGCTCAAGGAGAACGACCAGCTTGGCTGGACCTTCGTCGACTCGGCGGCAGATGCCAAAGAGGGCGTCGAAAGCGGCGAATACTATGCAGCCATCGTGATTCCCAGGAACTTCTCCGACAATCTCGTTTCGATGCTCGACGGCAATTACCATCAGCCGAAGCTCACCTATTACGTCAACGAGAAAAAGAGTGCCATTGCGCCCAAGGTCACCGATACCGGTGCCAACACCATCGAGGAGCAGATCAACTCGGAGTTTGTCTCCACGGTGGGCGAGACCGTCGCGGGCATTGCCAAAGATGCTGGCATCGACCTTAAAGACAAGGCAACCCAGACCCAGGATTCGCTGGCGGGCTCGGTGTCCGAGGCGTCTGATACCCTGGGCGAAGTACGTGATTCCATCGGCGACATGAACACCGCCATCGATAAGACGAGTGGCGCTATCGCCTCGGCTGATGCGGCACTTGCCGGCATGCAGGGTCAGGCGCCGTCACTGACGCAAGCGATCTCTCAGGGCAACGACCTGCTGGGTGAAGCTCGCACCACGGCGGGCAACTCTATCGCCTCGCTCTCCAAGGCGCTCTCGGAAGGCAGCCTTGCGCTCACCAAGACGTCGGCCTCCGCGAACGCTGCCATCGGCAAGCTGACGGGCACGGTCACATCTACGACCACCCGTATCGACAACTCGCTCGAGTCTCTCCAAGCGACGATCGACCACAATAAGGCCGTTATCGGGCACTTGGAGATTCTCGCCAATGACACGTCGACAGGTTCCGAGGAAATTGACGCGCGCATTGTATCGACCATCAATACGCTCCGTGAGCAGAACGAGAAGCTGCAGAGCATCAAGGACGGTCTGTCCGCGCAGTCGAGCGCCATGGCGAATGACGCCGCGGCTGTTTCGGGTGCCAGCGACGCTATCAATAACGCAATTCAGACCGGTGCGACCAACCTTGGCCAGGCCCAGACGGACCTGGGTCAAAACGCGCTGCCGAAGGCCTCGAGCGCGCTTGATTCCTTTGCCGCCGTCTCGGGTGATTTGACGGGTATCGTATCTGGCCTCACGCCCACGATTGCAAGCGCGCGCGGTACGCTTTCGCAGCTTAACGCTACGCTCGGCCAGGCCAAGACCACGCTGTCCCAGACCGATTCCTCGCTTGCCAAGGTCCAGGACAAGCTCGCAACCGCCGCCAACGACATCGCGGCGCTACAGACCTCCGAGTCCATGGGCGAGCTGGCCGACCTGATGGGCGTCGACGTCAATGACGTCGCAGACTTCATGGCATCTCCGGTTGAGCTCGCGTCCAAGTCGATCTACCCGGTTAAGAGCTTCGGCTCGGGCATTGCCCCGTTCTATACCAACCTGGCGCTTTGGGTGGGCGGCTACGTGCTTATCGCCATCTACAAGCTCGAGGTCGACCGCGAAGGCATCGGCAGCTTTACCGCGCGTCAGGGCTACTTTGGCCGCTGGTTGCTCCTGGTGATCCTGGGCGCGTTGCAGGCCATCATCGTTACGGTAGGCGATCTGGTGATTGGCGTGCAGTGCGTCAGCCCGCTGCTGTTCGTGCTGGGCGGCATCGCCATTTCGTTCACCTACGTCAATATCATCTATGCGCTGTCCACCACGTTTAAGCATATCGGCAAGGCTATCGGCGTCATTCTCGTCATCGTGCAGATCCCGGGTTCGTCGGGCATGTACCCCATCGAGATGATGCCCGGCTTCTTCCAGTGGCTGCACCCGCTGCTGCCCTTTACCTACGGCATCAATCTGCTGCGCGAGACGGTCGGCGGCATGTATTCGTTCAACTACCTGTTTAACCTGTGCATTCTGGGCGTGTTCTTGATCGTGGCGCTCTTTATCGGCCTGCAGCTGCGTCCGCTGCTGCTCAACCTTAACCTGCTCTTTGATAAACAGCTTTCCACGACCGGTATGATGATTTGCGAGTCCAACGACCTGCCGCGCCAGCGCTACTCGCTGCGCACGGCCATGCGTGTCATGCTCGATTCCGATTCGTACCGTCGCGAACTGCTCGATCATGCGGTCGCCTTTGAACATCGCTACCCGTACTACATCAAGGGCGGTTTTGCCGCCGTGGTGGGCGTTCAGGTCCTGCTCTTTGTCCTGTCGACGGTTCTCGATATCGACAATAACGGCAAGATCATCCTGCTTGTCATTTGGATCATCTCGGTTATTGCCATCTGCGGCTGGCTTATCAATATCGAATATATCCGTGCGAGCCTCAATACCCAGATGCGCATCTCGGCGCTTTCGGATGAGGACCTGCGTCGCGAGATGCGCGAACACACGGCCGCCATTCCTGCCGCCCGCCATATGTTTGGCCTCAACGCTAGCGAGCGTGGTGCCAAGGGCGGCGATCAGTCCACGGGCCGCTTGCCGCATATCGGTGCGCATCGTAAGGCTCAAGATGCCGACGGCGTTGACAACGTAAACGGAAACGACGGGGAAACCGCCCCGCTCAGCAAGCACTCCAAAGGAGGTGAGGCATAAATGAAGAACATCCTGCATTTGTTTAAGCGCGATGTCCAAAATGTGTCTCGCTCCGTGATCGGCTTGGTTGTCGTGATGGGCCTCATTATCGTACCGTGTCTGTACGCGTGGTTTAACATCGCCGGCAGCTGGGATCCGTACGGCAACACCGGCAATCTTAAGATCGCCGTGGTCAACACCGATGAGGGTTACGAGAGCGATTTGATCCCCGTCGAGGTTAACGTGGGCGAAAACGTGACCGCCACCCTACGCGGCAACGAGAGCTTCGATTGGGTTGTGCTCAACAATCGCGAAAAGGCTATCGAGGGCGTTAAGTCGGGCGCGTACTATGCGGCCGTCGTTATCCCCAAAACGTTTAGCGCTGACATGATGACGCTTTTCTCGACCGACGTGAAACACGCCGATATCGAGTTTTACGAGAACCAGAAGGCCAACGCCATTGCGCAGATCGTGACCGAGAAGGGTTCGAGTGCCGTTCAGAGCCAGGTTAACGAAACTTTTACCGAGACCATTACGAGCATCGGTCTTAAGACGGTGTCCAGCCTGCTCGATTACATGAGCACCGACCAGGTCAGCAACTTTATCGCCAACCTGTCCTCGACGCTTGGCGATTCGATTGAGGACCTGCGAGACGTTCAGGCAAATGCTTCGTCGCTGGCGGGCATTTTGAGCTCCACGTCCGATTCGTTGACGTCGGCGAGCGGTATGCTCCAGCAGACGGGTACGGTCGATGAGTCGACCAAGCAGTTGATGGAGCACGCCAAGAGCGGCATCAATGATTCCAAGGAAGCGCTCAAGGCCGCCAACGATGCCGTTGACGCGGCGATTGATGGAAGCGCGGGCTCGTTCGACAACGTGTCCGCCGAGCTCGCGAAGGCGTTCGATGCCGCGAACCAGCATGTCGACCTTACGGTGTCCCAACTCAACGATGCCGCTGCGGCTCTTAATGCGCGCGCCAAGGATATCGATGCGATGGCCGATCAGCTCCGCAGCCTTGCCGACCAGGTGAGCGATGAGAATTTGAAGGACGGTCTCAAGTCCGCCGCGACGTCGCTGGGCAGAATCGCCGTTGAGTACCGCAACAATGCCAAGGATCTGGCGGCCACCGCGAAGTCTCTCTCCGATAGCATGGCCGAGGTCAACAACTCGCGTGCCGAGGTCGATCAGGCCATCGCCGATGCCAAGGCCGGCATCGCGGGCGCCAAATCCGATTACGATTCCACGTTCTCGGTTAAGGCCAAGGAGCTCAAGAAGACCGTCTCGGGCATCCTAGACTCGCTCGATGGTATCTCGGGCAATCTGGATAGCGCCGTAGACGGCCTGACCGACGCATCCGGTTCGCTGGCAAAGGGCCTCTCCAAGGCTGCAAAGCTGGTCAACAAGGCTTCCGATCAGTTGGGCGAAGCGTCGGACAAGATCAGCGCCTTTAAGGACGAGCTTGATAGCGCTCTGATCTCGGGTGACCTGGCCATGATTAAGACAATGATTGGCAGCGACCCCGATGCCCTCGCCGTGTCGCTTTCCGGCCCTGTCGCACTCGACCGTAAGCCGGTCTATCCAATCCGCAACTACGGTTCGGCCATGGCGCCGTTCTACACGATTCTGTCGCTATGGGTCGGCTCGATCGTACTGGCGGCCATGATGAAGGTCTCGGTTGATGATGAGCTTATCAACGAGCTCATCCCCGTGCACCTGCACGAGATCTACTTGGGTCGCTACCTGTTCTTTGGCGGTCTGGCTCTGCTGCAGGCAACACTCGTGTGTGCGGGCGACATTCTGTTCTTTGGTATTCAGTGCGACGACCCGCTGCAGTTTGTGCTGGCGGGCTGGGTCGCGAGTCTCGTGTTCTCCAATATCGTCTACACGCTTACGGTATCGTTTGGCGATATCGGCAAGGCCCTCGCCGTCGTGCTGCTGGTCATGCAGGTCGGCGGTTCGGGCGGTACGTTCCCCATCGAGATGACCGGCCCCGTGTTCCAGGCGATCTACCCGTTCCTGCCGTTTACTCACGGCATCAACGCCATGCACGCCGCCATGGCCGGTGCCTACCATATGGAGTACTGGATTGAGCTGGGTATCTTGGCGAGCTACCTGATTCCGTCGCTGGCCCTGGGCGTCGTCTTCCGCCGCCCGGTCATCAAAGCCAACGACTGGATCATCGAAAAGCTGGAATCAACCAAATTGATTTAATGCAGCGACGTAAACGCCGTCGGAACATCGAGGCCTTCCAACCCGATGCTTTAGCGTAGTGAATTGCACGGGTTGCTTGGTTGTTGTTACAGTAGCGGGGCGTGCCGGGGGTCCGGTGCGCCCCGTTTTTATTTGACCATGAGGCGGCACGCAGCCATACGCGTGCGGACACCACGCCCAGATTGAGTGCGAGGATGTTCCATGGCCCAATACGCTGCCAACGAAATCGAAAACTTGCCCGATAGCCCTGTTGCTCGCGAGGACCTGGGCGCGGGCGGCACCTCCCGCGGCGCCGGCGCTCGCTCGCCGCTGTTCTGGAAAGTTCTGCTCCTTTCGGTGGCGGTCATCTGGGGCTACTCCTTTACCACTATGAAGGACGCGCTCGGCACCATTCCGGTGTTCGCGCTGCTCTATGTACGCTTTCTGCCCGCAGCGTTGGTCATGTTTGCCGTCTTCCACAAGCGCATCATCGCGCACCTCAACGCTCGCAACCTGATCGTTGGCTTGAGTATGGGCGTGCTCATGTGGGCGGCCTATGCGTTGCAGACGGTCGGTCTGGCACATACTACGGCGGGCAAGAATGCTTTTTTGACGGGCACATATTGCATCCTTGTGCCGTTCGCGAGCTATTTCCTGAGCGGCGAAAAGCTCACGCGCTACAACTTGGGTGCCGCGCTGCTGTGCCTAGCGGGCATTGGCCTCGTCGCACTCGATAGCGTTGAATTCAACATCGGTGACGTCATTACGCTGGCGGGTGCGGCCTTTTTCGCCATCCAGATGGCGGTGACTGCCAAGTACGGTCGCAAAATGGACATCAACGTCATCACGTTTTGGATGTTTGTGGGCAATGGCGTGCTGAGCCTGGCAACGTCGCTGCTATTCGAGACCCAAGCGCCTCTGTCCGTGTGGACGCCGAGCTTTATCAGTGCGATGGCGTTTCTCTCGGTGGGCTGCACATGCGCGGCTCTGCTCATCCAAAACGTCGGCCTGGCGCATGTCCCGGCCTCGACGGGCTCGCTGCTCCTTTCGATGGAGTCGCCTTCGGGTGTGCTGTTCTCGGTGCTGCTGATGGGGGAGGCGCTCACCTCGCGCCTGCTCGCCGGCTTCGCGCTCATCTTCCTGTCGATTATCTTGAGCGAGACTCACTTCGATTTTTTGCGTCGAAAGCCGCGCCCGCAATTGTAAACAACTTGTTGCGCCGCCCTCCCGGGGCGGCATTTTTTATGCCTCGCCCTTAAAGTAGTACCTTACACTTTATGCTATCAAAGTGCTTGCTGCAAAAACGATACTGGAGGGCATCTATGGCACCAGCTTTGTCCGATCTTCAACCGCAATCAGCGCCCAAGGCCACCGCAGCGGCGCAGACCGCTATCGGTGACGGTCTTGTTGCAGAAGCTCAGGCTTTTGCAGACGAGCTCGCTGCGTGGCGACACGATCTACACCAGATGCCCGAGCTGGGTAATAGCCTCCCACAGACCTCTGTGTATATCCAAGCGCGCCTGACCGAGATGGACATCCCATTTGCCACGCTCGTCGATGGTTCCTGTGTTGTGGGCCTTGTCGGCGCCGGTGCCGTCGCGGCCCAGGGCAATGGCGTCTGCACGGACGAACAGGCCGGTACGGTCGTTATGCTGCGTGGCGACATGGATGCCCTGCCCGTTGCCGAAGAGTCAGGCGAGTCTTTCGCCTCTACGAACGGCTGCATGCACGCATGCGGACACGACATGCACGCGACGGCACTGCTTGGTGCGGCTCGTATGCTCAAAGCACGCGAGGCAGAGCTTGTTGATGCCAACGCCACGGTTAAGTTGCTGTTCCAGCCGGGCGAGGAAACCTTTGAGGGTGCCCGCGCCGCCATCGCCGATGGTCTGCTGCAGAACCCGCGTCCCCAGGCCGCCTTTGCCATGCATGTCAATAGCCAGTCGCCGCTTGGCCTGGTGCTCTACGGCAGCCCGGCGCTCTCGGGCGTGTACGGTTTTCGCATCACGCTTCAGGGCAAGGGTGGCCATGGCTCGAGCCCCGAGATCTGCATCGACCCCATCACGGCCGGCGTCCATGTGCATCTGGCGCTTCAGGAGCTCATCTCCCGCGAGGTGCCGGCGGCCAAGGAGGTCGCGCTTACCGTTGGCAAGTTCGCCGGCGGTCAGGCCGCAAATGTCATCCCCGACACTTGTGTGCTCGAGGGAACGCTGCGCGGCTTCGACGTCGAGCTCATGGAGCACCTCAAGACCCGCATCGCGGAGGTCGTCAAAGGTGTTGCCACGACCTATCGTACGCCGGCGACTATCGAGACGCTCTCGGATGTTCCCCCGCTCGTACTCGATGACGATATGACGCAGGCGTCGCTTGGCTACGTGGGCGCGGTGCTGCCCAAGTCCGCCTTCTTGCCACTGTTCCACGCCATGGCGAGCGAGGACTTCGCGCTTATCTCGAGCGAGATCCCGAGTGCGTACTTTACCGTGGGCGCTGCCGCGACTGATACGGACGAGCATTTTGCTCAGCACCATCCCAAGGCACGCTTTAGCGATGCCGAGCTGCCGCTCGGCGCCGCGGCTTATGCGGCAGTCGCTTTGGGCTATATCGCCGACCACCGGTAGCACCCAACCTTGCCTTTCAAGCCTGCGGGCATGGCCATAAGGCCTATGCCCTTGTCTTTCAAGGCAATCTTGGGCACCGTGGGCGCCATCGTCTCGGGCGTGCTGTTCGATGCCACGGGCTCCTTTGCGAGCACCTGGATTGTGTGCCTGGCGTGCTCCGTGGTCATGCTCGTGTTCCTGCTGGCATCCGAGCCCATCGCCGCCAAGTTGCGCGCGAGCGTGGCAGGGGAGTAGACGTCCGTCGCTCTTTTCCGTTTGTCCCGCTCTGTCCGTGGCTGCCCTGGAAGCCGAATGGATGCTCGTACCATCATTCGGTTTCCAAGGCGGCCACGGGCCTACGAACTGAGCCCTTTTCTTCCGTCCCCAACAGATCACGTGATTCGAAAGAGGCGAAGGAAAACGGATCACAAACAGCGGCGGCGCATCTGGCCGAACGAGTCCCCATACCCTCGTTCGGTCAGACGCGCCGCCGCGTTTTGTTTTTGTGCCGTATAATGACCACTACCTATGACGCGATACAAAAGAAAGGTGTTTGCCCATGCAGGCACAGAAGGCGGAGGGAACCCGCGACCTTATCGGCGCCGAGATGCGCGCCTGGCAGAAGATGCAGCAGATTGCGGCCGGCGTATTCGAGCCGTTTGGCTTTAAGCCCATCGAGACGCCCGCAATCGAGCAGGTGGACGTGTTTGTCCACGGTATCGGCCAGTCGACCGACGTCGTGCGCAAGGAGATGTTCCGCGTGTTTAGCGGCGCCAACCTGGAGCGCGTCTTTACCGAAGGCACCGACACCAAGCTTAAGCCCAAGCAGCGCCTGGCCCTTCGTCCCGAGGGCACGGCCGGCGTGGTGCGTGCCGTCGTGGAGAACAACCTGGTGCCCCAGGGCTCCACGCCGTTTAAGGCCTATTACGCCGAGGCCATGTTCCGTGGCGAGCGTCCCCAGAAGGGTCGTCTGCGCCAGTTTCACCAGGTGGGCATCGAGTGGCTCGGAGCTCCCGATCCGGCGGCAGACGCCGAGTGCATCATCATGCTCATGGAGTTCTACAAGCGCCTGGGCTTCGACCTTTCCAAGCTTCGCCTGCTTATTAACTCGATGGGCGATGCGCAGTGCCGTCCGGCTTACCGCGAGCAGGTCAAGCAGTTTATCCTCGATCACGCCGACGAGATGTGCGATGAGTGCCGCGAGCGCGCCGAGCTCAACCCGCTGCGCGCCTTCGACTGCAAGAACGACCATTGCCGCGAGATCATGGCCGATGCCCCGCTGATGAGCGACAACCTGTGCGACGAGTGCCGCGAGCACTACGAGCAGGTCAAGCGCTATTTGGATGCGGCGGGTATCGAGTATGTCGAGGACCCCACCTTGGTGCGTGGCCTGGACTACTACACCCGTACTGTCTTTGAGGTCGAGGCTCCTGGCGCCGGCGTCGGCTCCATCGGTGGCGGCGGCCGCTATGACGGCTTGGTCGAGCTCGAGGGCGGCAAGCCCACGGCCGGCGTCGGCTTCGCTGTCGGTTTTGAGCGCGCCCTGCTGGCCTTGCAGGCCTTTGGCAGCGACCTGGGTGCCGAGGAGGTCCCGTGCGTCTACGTTGCCAACGCCGGCAAGGAGCTGCGCCAGAACGTCTTTAACATTACGCAGGAGCTTCGCGCCGCAGGTATCGTGACCGAGGCGGACTATCAGGGACGTTCGCTCAAGGCCCAGTTTAAGCAGGCCGACAAGGTGGGCGCCAAACTCATCCTGGTCCTGGGTGGCGACGAGCTTGCCGCCGGCAAGGTCAAGGTGCGCGACATGGAGAGTCACGACGAAGTTCTCGTCGATCTGGCCAACGTGGTCGAGGCGGTTCGCGAGCGTCTGTAGCACATCTTTTTGAGCTGCGGGCCTGCCAACGTGTCCTGCTCATGGAGAGCGATTGTTACGGGGGTGTTTCGCTTTTATGCGGAATGCCCCCGTTTGCATATGCCGTCCACCGAGAAATACGACCATTTGGGGCAAAAAGCCTTGCAATGCAGAAAATACTTTTGTGTGGTAAAGCGCAATCAGCGTCGAAAGTTTTTGCCGAGTGCCTATAATAAATACCGCATGTTACGTGCATAGAAGGAGGAATGGGAGGAAACGTGGCTGAGAACCTAAGCAACCAGTCTGTACCCGAAGCCGCGGCGCGCGTCGCTGCCGTGGTCAACCGCCTCGTTAACCGAATCGGCTCGAATGCCGAGTCCAGGGAGCGTCTCGCCGAGATCGAGATTCCCGAGGAGCTGCGCGATGATCTGGCGCTGTTCCTGCGCCTGGAGCGCCGTGTGCTTAGCGAGTATGATCCCGAGATCGCGGACCTGTTCGACAAGATTCTGTCGGCCGAGATTGTGGCCAACGCCGGTAATCCCGGTACGCGTGCTGCCGACGAGGCCGTCGACGAGCAGGGCGTGCCCACCGCCGACGAGTCCACCGCCGTGGCATTTCGTGAAGTCGTCGATCTGATCGACAGTCTGCCGCTCGATAAGCAGCAGGTTATCGTCCGCGCCTTTACGAGCTTCTTCCACCTGGCAAACCTGTCGGAGGAGAACTACCGCGTGGCGCAGCTGCGCGAGCGCGAGGCCGGTGCGTCGACCGATACCGAGGTCGATCCCGCCAACGAACTCACTGTCGCCTATCACCAGCTGGTAGACGAGATGGGTGTCGAGGGCGCCAACGAGCTGCTCGACAAGCTCGAGTTCCACCCTGTCTTTACCGCACATCCCACCGAGGCCCGTCGTAAGGCCGTCGAGGGCAAGATTCGCCGTATCTCCAACCTGCTGGAGGAGCGTCCGCGTCTGGGCGGCTCCGACCTGGTGGAGAACGAGCGCCATATGCTGCAGGAGATCGACGCCCTGGTGCGTACGAGCCCCATCGCGCTCAAGAAGCCCACGCCGGTCGAGGAAGCCGATACCATTATCGACATCTTCGATAACACGCTGTTCGACGTCATCCCCGTTATCTATCGTCGTTTTGACGACTGGGTGCTGGGCGACAAGGCCGGTACCGTGCCGCCGCTGTGCCCGGCGTTCTTCCATCCCGGCAGCTGGATCGGTTCCGACCGCGACGGTAACCCCAACGTCACCGCCAAGGTGAGCCGCGAGGTCGCCGCCAAGTACTTCACTCACATGGTGCTCAAGCTCGAGGACAAGTGCCGCCGCATCGGCCGCAACCTCACGCTCGAGGCCACCTACAGCAAGCCTTCTGCCGAGCTCATTAACCTGTGGAACCATCAGGTCGAGATGAGCCCTCGTTACACGGCCCGCGCCGAGCTGATCTCCGAGCACGAGCCGCATCGCGCCGTCATGCTCGTCATGGCCGATCGTCTGAACGCCACCGTGCGTCGCATCACCGACACGATGTATCACAGCGCCGATGAGTTCCTGGATGACCTGCGTGTCGTCCAGCGTTCGCTGGCTGCCTGCGGTGCCGTCCGTGCTGCCTACGGCCCGGTCCAGACCATCATCTGGCAGGTCGAGTCCTTCGGCTTCCATATGGTCGAGATGGAGTTCCGTCAGCACTCCGTGGTGCACGCCCGCGCCCTCAAGGATATCCACGAGAACGGTATCCACGGCGACCTGCAGCCCATGACGCGCGAGGTCATCGACACCTTCCGTGCCATCGGCTCCATCCAAAAGCGCTACGGCAAGAAGATGGCGCACCGCTATATCATCTCGTTCACCAAGAGCGCCCAGCATGTGGCCGACGTCTTTGAGCTTGCCCACCTGTCCTTTGCACACGAGGAGGATGTCCCCGAGCTCGACGTGATCCCGCTGTTCGAGCAGCTCGAGGACCTCGAGGGCTGCGTCGACGTGCTCGACCAGATGCTCACGCTGCCCGTGGTGCAGAAGCGCCTTGCCCAGACCAACCGCCGCATGGAGGTCATGCTGGGCTACTCCGACTCCTCCAAGGATGCCGGTCCTACCACGGCCATGCTCGCGCTGCACTCCGCGCAGGAGCGCATTGCCAAGTGGGCAGAGAAGAACGATATCGACCTGGTGCTCATGCACGGTCGCGGCGGTGCTGTGGGCCGTGGCGGCGGCCCGGCCAACAAGGCCGTGCTGGCTCAGCCCAAGGGTTCGGTCAACTGCTTCTTTAAGCTCACCGAGCAGGGTGAGGTCATCTTTGCCCGTTACGGTAACCGCACGCTGGCTCAGCGCCATGTTGAGTCCGTTGCCGCCGCAACGCTTTTGCAGTCGGCCCCGAGTGTCGAGAAGACCAACACCGAGACCACGCAGAAGTTCTGGGATATGGCCGAGAAGCTCAACGCCGCAAGCCACGAGCGCTATCTGGACCTGCTGAACACCGAGGACTTTACGCCGTGGTTCTCGACCGTGACGCCGCTGACCGAGGTCGGCTTGCTGCCGATCGGCTCGCGTCCCGCCAAGCGCGGCTTGGGTGCCAAGTCGCTCGACGACCTGCGTACCATTCCGTGGATCTTCAGCTGGAGCCAGGCGCGCATCAATCTGGCCGCTTGGTACGGCCTGGGTACCGCCTGCGAGCAGTTTGGCGATTTGGACCAGCTTAAGGCTGCCTACCAGGAGTGGCCGTTCTTCCGCACCTTTATCGACAACATCGAGATGTCGATTGCTAAGACCGATCAGCGCATCGCCAAGATGTATCTGCACCTGGGCGATCGCCAGGATCTGTCCGAGAAGGTCTTCACCGAGATGCAGCTCACGCGTAAGTGGGTCCTTGCCATCGTCGGTGACGAGTGGCCGTTGCAGCGTCGTCGCGTGCTCG
>CALBUZ010000108.1 GCA_937969105.1 uncultured Collinsella sp.
GTCGGCTTCATTCCTGCGCGGATGAAGGCGTCGAGCTGGATGCGCTTGGTCGGCGTCAGATGGCTCCAGTGCTGTCCCATTGTGTTCCCCTCCGTGATAAAAGAAAAGGGGCGGCCCGCCGGCCGCCCCTTCTGTGTGTCAGTGTTCCTCGTACTTTTTCAGGAGCTCGAGCGTCTCCTCGTCTGTGATGATGTCATCCAGCCTGCACTCCAGCGCGTTGCAGATCTTCAGCAGCGTCGGCAGCTTCGCGCCGTTGATGTCTCGGGCGCCGCGCTCGTACTGCTGGAGCACCTGCACCTTGATACCGGCCAGATCGGCGAGCTGAGACTGAGACAGGCCGGCAGCCTTGCGGAGCTTTTGCAGCCCCTCGCTTTTGTAGGTCACTTTGATCGAGATGTCCATGTTGTTCCTCCCGCTTGACTTTGCCGTGGTTTCGTGGTTATAATAAAGAGGAACGGCGGGCGGGATTTTTCCCGCCGTCCTTCGACCTTACTGCTTGGGCTTTTGGTTCGGCTTTATTGTGATCGTAATGGTGGCAACCTGTTCACACTTTAGAGCCTGTTCCAGCAGCTCGAGCAGTTTTTTCATCTGCTCAGCATCCACGGCTTTGCCTCCTTTCCGCGGTTTTGTTCTCCTTTCTTTCTGTACTCGGCTATCCCTTGCCTGTGATTATATTATAGAGCATTTGCTCTATAATGTCAAGCATAATTAGGCAGATTTTCAACATTTTCCCGCGTTTTTCCACAAAAAAAGCCGCACGGCGTCGCTGCCGTGCGGTTTTCTCATTCTTTCCCGAGCAGGTGGTTGATGGTGGTGCCGAGAGCGGTCGCCAGATAGTCCAGCTCGTAGTCAGCGACGACTCTGCTGCCGTTTTCAATCCGGCTGATGACCTTCTGCGTGACGTCCAGCCCGATGATCTGGAGCTTGTAGGCGAGCTGTTCCTGTGACAGGTTTGCCCGCAGCCGCTCCTCCTTGACTCTCTCCCCGGAGATGTTGCACCTGCCGTCTGGTTTGTATATCTTCGCAGCCCTCGCCTCCCTTTACGCTAAAGATGACTATGCAATATTGACTTTACCAGTTTTGGCGTGGTAATATTATGCCAAAGATGACTAAACGCTAAAAAGCGCACATAGGAGGGAAAAGCATGGGTACAAGGTTTAGACGCAGCTTTAAGGTGGCCCCGGGTGTCCGGGTAAACCTGAACAAAAAGAGCGCGAGCATCAGCTTCGGCCCGAAGGGTCTGAAGCACACGGTCAGCACGACGGGGAAAAGCCACACGACCGTCGGGATCCCCGGGACGGGTCTGTCATATACGACGAGCTCCGGCGGGAAGTCCGGCACGCAGCAGGGCACGGTCAGCATCCCCGCAGCGCAGAGGCCGACGTCCCCGAAAAATAAGACGGTGGCGCTGCTGCTGTGCATCTTCCTCGGCTTCTTCGGGGCCCATCGGTTCTATGTCGGTAAAACCGGCACGGGCGTCATCTGGCTGCTGACGGCCGGGGCCTGCGGGATCGGCTGGCTGGTCGATATTTTCACCATCCTGCTCGGCGGTTTCTATGACTCCGAGGGCCGTGTGCTGCGGTTCCAGCCCACAGAGGCCGAGCTCGCCGCTGCCGGTGAAGCGCCGGATCCTGACGCCGAGGAGTAAAGCCCCTCATAACAGAAAAAAAGCCCGCCCGGGATCTCCGGGCGGGTTTTCTTATGCTGTGAAGTTGCGGATCAGTGTGCGAGTGCTGCGTTGACGGCCCGCTGGACGGCGTTGTAGTCGTAGCCGGCGGCCTCGAGGCGCTTCTTGCGGTCTGTGCCGTTGCCCCACTTGCCGGCGATGACCTCCTTGGCGATCTCGGCGCTGGTTTTCTTGTGGGATGCGGTTCCCGGGATCTTGATCTTCTGGCCGACTCTGATGATGTTCGGGTTGGTGATCCCGTTGTGCGATGCGAGTTTCTGGTAGGTCGTCCCGTACTTGGTAGCGATCTTACTCAGGGTGTCGCCGGCGACGACCGTGTAAGTCACTTCGCTGGTGGTGCCGTTGCTCGGCGTCTGGCTGTCTGCGTTGGCGTTCCCGGGCTCCGCGTCGTAGGCCGGGCGGCCATATCCGACGATGTAGCTGTTGCTCAGGTAGTAGGAGCGGCGGGCCACTTGGTCGGAGGTGTTGCCCTCGATGGTGTAGACCTTGCTGCCGTCCACCTTCTCGACGAGGCCGGTGTGGCTGACGTTGCTCTTGGAGTGCGCGGTGCTGAAAAAGATCTGGTCGCCGGGCTTGGGATCCTTGGCATGATAGCGGCCATGCTTCTCGTAGTACATGAGGGAGTAGGTGCAACCGGCGCCTGCGGATCTCTCAGGCTGGCAGAGCAGGCGCAGCGCGTCCGCATATCCGAAGGCGGTCAGCATACACCAGTCGACGAACATATCGCACCATGCGAAGCCGTTTTTCTTGCCGTTGTACCACTTCGGGTACTTCTCGTCGAAGTCTCTGGCGTACTTGGTATAGTTGGCGCTGCCTGCGTTTGCGGTCGGGTTGCCGAGCTGGCTGTTGCTCTTTTTCTCGTGGTAGCCGATCTCTGCCGCAGCGATGGCGAGAACGGCCGATGCGTAGCATTTGCTCATGGTTTTACCTCCTTAGCTGTAAAAAGAAAAAGGGCGGGTCGGAGCCCGCCCCTCTCCGTTATTCGATGGTCAGGCCCTCAGTGTTGAGCTGCTTGACGATTGCCTCGATCGCGTTGACGACGCTTTCCTCGTCGACCTTGAAGCCCTTCTGCTTCAGGAAGTCGAGGACGTACTGCTTCTTCTCCTCGCCGCGGCCCTGTCCGACGTAGAGCTGCTCAGCGGCAGCGACGCCGATCTTTACCCACGCGGTCAGCTCCTTGCGCTGTGCCTCGGTGGTCTGCTTCTTCAGCCACGGGATCAGGAAAACGCTGACGCCGGCGCCGATCAGGGCGAGGGCTGCGTTGACGATGGGTGTGATGTCGATGGTGTTCATCCTTTTGCCTCCTCATTGTTGAGAGTGTCCCCGGACGGATCCGGGAGCGGGTTGCCGTCGGCGTCGAGCCCGTGGCGGTTTCGGCTGATTTTCTCGCCGAGGCTCTTGCCGGCGTATGTGATTAGATAGCCGACGCAGGCGGTGAAGATGGTGCCGGTCAGCTCACCGACCGGGTCGCGCCCGAAGGCAGAGAGCAGCAGAGAGCTGGCTGCGCTGAGCGTTGCCACGCTGGCCGCCCAGTATGCGAGCTTTTTGCTCGCCTCGATTTTCTTTTTACGCTTGCGCCGGCGCTTCTTTGCGGCCATGCTGCTCACCTCCTTAGTCGATGATCGCGTGGATCCCCTGACTGGTGAGGAAGTCCTTCTGCACGTGTTTGATTTTGGCAGCGTAGTCGAGGGCCGCGTGCATATCCCCGTTACAATGCGCGTCAGGGATGCGCTGCACGGCCCGGGCCGTCGCCTCGCCGAGGGCGATGGCTGCCGACGTGCCCTGAATGGTGATGATCTGGAGATCTTCACGGGCACGCTCTCGGGCCGCTGCCTCTTTCTGTCGTTTGGCCTCCTCGGCCTCCTTTTGCTTCTCGCGCTTCTGGATCCTGTGCTCGAGCATCCAGAAGCAGAAGCCGGTCACGGCCGTCGGGATCCCCAAAAGGACGACGAGCGCGCCGATGTTGATTTCGATCATTGTGTCACCTCATAAAAGCCGGAGGGCCGCAGGACGCGGCCCTCCTTGTTGTTGGGCTTACTCCTCGACGTCGTCGAAGTAGCCCATGTCGACGAGATACTTGTGCACGCGGGCCTTCAGCTTCGCGGGGACGTTGTCCTCGGTGATGCGGCCCATGATGATCTCGCCTGCATACAGACGTACCAGCATTTCACGCTCCTCCTTTCCTGCAATTTTTAATAATAGCCACGCGAGGGCCCGGGCGATCATTCGCTCGCCCCTTCCTTCGCGGTGCCAGCGTTTGCGGCTGCCTCGATGGCAGCGATGGCGTCCTCCACCTGCTTGCGCAGCTTCTTCGGGACGTCGTTGATGGTCATGGTGGAGCCTTCACGTGTCAGCTCCCTGACGTACAGCTCGACGATCTTGCTCATGCTGTTACCTCCCCTCCGTCGCCGTAGACCACGTCGGCCAGCTCCATGATGCAGCCCTTCAGCAGCTCGATGGTGTCAGCCTGCTCGGCGATGGTTTTGTCCTTCTTGGCCTCTGCGGCCTGTTTCTCGTTCAGCTCTTTGATGCTGTCAGCTCTGTGCTTAATCATGCAAAGTTACCTCCGATCGACTGGATGTAGCAGGTCTCCGTAGCAGAGCCGCGGAGCAGCTTGGCCTTAACCTTGACGCCCCACGCTGCGGCCGTCTTGGTCTTGTTTGTGAAGTAGTGCTTCTGGCCGGCTCTGACCTTCTGCGTGATGTCCTCCCACGTCGGGCTCGCGTCGTTGCCGTTGTTGCAGATCCAGACCTGAAGCGTGCAGCCGGCCGGGAAATTGCCCTGAATGTTGACGAGGGCCTTGGTCGGCATGGCGTCGGCCTCCATAGCGAGGGTCTGCTCGAACTCGACGGACGTGACGGCCTTGGTGAAGGTCAGCGTGCGGGTGACGCTGGCGTCCTTGGCGTCGGTCGCCACGATCTTCAGGGTGTGGCTGCCGTTCACGACCTTCAGCCACGCCTCGGAGCCGATCGTCAGCGTGTTGGTATGGCCGAGGGTCACGGTGTAGCTGCGCAGCGTGACGCCGTCCAACATCTCCACGACGTCGACCTGATGGCCGTCGGCGTCGGTGACGGTGTACTCGTAGGACGGGGCCGCCGTGCTGAAGCTGCCGAGGGCGCCGTCCGTGCCGCTGATGACGGGCGG
>CALBUZ010000109.1 GCA_937969105.1 uncultured Collinsella sp.
GGGCATACGCGCTGCGTTCTGTATGCCTGAAACATAAACATTCAAACAAAAAAGAACAGCGCAAAACGTAATTTCAAGCTATGAACGGTCATTTTTTGCCCGTGAACGGTTTTTGAACTGTTTTGAACAATATCGAACACAGTTAGCGGCAACCCAAACAGGACCGCACCCTAACGCAAATCGCGCACCGTATCGCCCTCGACGAGCACACCGGGGATCAGCATGTGCTCCACGCCAGACACACCCCCCTCGGCGCCGGCAATCTTGTCGACCGCCCACATGCCGACGCGCTTGTTGTCAAAGCGCACCGTGGTCAGGCGACGGTCGGGCACGATATCGCCCAGGCTGTCATCAACGCCCACCACGCTCACGTCCTGGGGCACGCGCCTTCCGCGCGACTCGAGCCCACGAATGCAGCCGTAGGCCATGGCATCATTGGAAGCATAAATGGCCGTACAGGTCGGATCGTCCGTCAGAGCCTGACCGGCAGCATATCCGCTCTGTGCCGTCCAATCGCCACGGACGAGTCGCGGCGGCTCAATACCATGTGCGCGCAATGTCTCACGCCAGCCTTCCTCGCGCTGCATGCCCGAAAGCGAGCGCTCGGGGCATGAGATAAAGTGCACGGTCTTGTGTCCCTGCCCCAGCAAGTACTCGACCACTTGGCGCGAGCAATCGAACTGATCGTTATCGACCGTCGAGCACAGCGGGTGCTCCAGCATCGTAACGAGCACCGTCTGCATGCCGGGCAGCGGCTCAAAGGTGCCAAAGTCCGCCGGCATGCGGTTCATGATCACAACCATGCCATCCACCGGCAGTGCGCTCATGCGCGACGATGCGCTCTCGAGGGTATACGGATGCCCATCTACTTTCGTGAGGGTAATGGCATAGCCGTGCTTATCGGCCGCGGCGGCAAAGCCCTCCATACGGTCGAGGTTGCCGGTGCCGGTAATGTTGAACATGGCGACGCCGACGGTCTTAAACTTGCCGCGGCGCAGCGATCGACCAGCAAAATTGGGGCGATACCCCAGCTCGCGCATGGCGGCACGCACGCGCTCCTTGGTCTCGGGGCGCACGCTGGGCGAATCGTGCACCGTACGCGAGACTGTCTGCTCCGAGACGCCCGCGAGACGCGCCACGTCCTTAACGGAAACCGATTTTTTAACAGCGGCCATAGGTCGATCTTTCTATGTCAACGATGCCATCGCGGACATCCCAACAGACAAAATGAACGCCTCCAAGTATATCCAACGCCTCCCCCACCATACGCTTACCACCCAAAACCTACCGTTCACCGACAATCCCGCTTCCCCGAATCGCTTTTGTCGCCCAAATGTTAACGTTGCCATTGTGCAAACACAGAGCCACCGGGCGGCTCAAACGTTTACGCGTAAGGAACCGACGGTTCGCAGGCACAGGAACCATCGGTTCGCGTCTTTTTTTGTGTCGCAAAATGGCAACGTCAACATTTTGGCAATCAAACGTCAAAAGCTACCATCGTTGCTAACCCACCGACTCTTAGGAGCTTTGCATGGAGCAACTCATCGCTACCATCGAAAAGGGCCAGCCCTTTTTCAACGCGATCGCCCGCAACAAGTACCTCAAGGCGATCCGTGACGGTTTTATCTCCGTCATTCCCATCATCATCTTCTCGTCCATCTTCTGTCTGGTAGCCTCGGTCCCCAACATCTGGGGTTTCTACTGGCCCGATGACATCAACAACGCCCTGTGGAAGTGCTACAACTACTCCATGGGCATCCTGGCCATCGCCTGCGCCGCCACCACTGCCAAGCACTTCGCCGACGCCCAGAACCGCGATCTGCCCAAGAACAACCAGATCAACTTTATCTCGTGCATGTGCGCAGCCATCATCGGCTTCTTGCTCCTTTCGAGCGACACGATCGCCACAGACGCCGCCAGCGGCTTCGGCACCACCTATCTTGGTTCCAAGGGCCTGTTGACCGCCTTTATCGCTGCGTTTGCGACCGGCATCATCTACAAGTTCTTCATTAAGCGCAACATCACCGTCAAGATGCCCGAGCAGGTTCCGCCCAACATCTCGCAGACCTTTAAGGACATCATCCCCTTCTCCGTCTGCATCGCCGTCTTTTGGGTCTTTGACATCGTCTTCCGCGCTGCCTTTGGCTTCTGCTTTGCCCAGGGCGTCATCCAGGTGTTCCAGCCCCTGTTCACCGCTGCCGACGGCTACATCGGCCTCGCTGTGATCTACGGCGCCATGAGCCTGTTCTGGTTCGTGGGCGTCCACGGCCCCTCAATCGTCGAGCCCGCCATCGCCGCCGCCCTTGTTGCCAACATGACCGACAACCTGGCTGCGTTCCAGGCCGGCCAGCACGCTTCCGCCGTCCTGACCCAGGGCGCCCAGTACTTCGTCGTCTGCATGGGCGGCACCGGCGCCACGCTCGTCCTGGTCTTTATGTTCTGCTTCCTGGCCAAGTCTCAGGAGATGCGCGCCGTCGGTAAGGCCGCTATCGTCCCGGTCTGCTTCGCTGTCAACGAGCCGCTGCTGTTCGCCGCACCCATCGTGCTCAACCCCGTCTTCTTTGTCCCGTTTGTCTTTGCCCCGATCGCCAACATCTGGATCCTCAAGATCTTTATCGACTTCTTGGGCATGAACGGCTTTATGTACACCCTGCCCTGGACCGTCCCCGGCCCCATCGGCACCATCATGGGCCTGGGCTTCCAGCCGCTCGCCTTTGTGATGCTCGCCCTCATCCTGGTCGTCGATTTTGCCCTGTACTACCCGTTCTTCCGTGCCTATGACGCCCAGAAGTGCGCAGAGGAGGCCGAGATCTCCCAGGAGGAGCTCGCCGCCAAGAACGCCGAGAAGGCTGCTAAGCTCAACGATGCCTTCCAGGGCAAGGCCGATGCCAAGAGCGTTGCCGCCGGCGCCGCTGCCGAGGCCGTGAAGGCTAACGCCCCCGCCGCTTCCGCAGCACCCGCCGCCAAGGCAACGACCGCCAGTGACCTCAACGGCAAGCGCGTGCTCGTGCTCTGCCAGGGTGGCGGTACCTCGGGCCTGCTCGCCAACGCGCTGGCCAAGGCTGCCAAGGAGCGCGGTATTAACCTCGAAACCGCCGCCGAGGCCTATGGCAACCACGTGGACATGCTCCCCGACTTTGACCTAGTCGTCCTGGCCCCGCAGGCCGCCAGCTACCTGGCCGACCTGCAGAAGGACTGCGAGCGCGTGGGCAACAAGTGCGTCGCCTGCCGTGGCAAGCAATACATCGAGCTCTCCCAGAACGGCGATAAGTCTCTCGCCTTCGTCTCCGAGCAGCTTTCGAAGTAAGTAACGCCCAGGGCCAGCCGACCATCCAAGACCGGCTGGCCCTTCGATTTAGACGATTGGATCATCATGTCCGTTAATCCTGCTAGCGTCACCAACCCGCCTGCGCAGTTTCCCGAGGACTTTGTCTTTGGCGGCGCCACTGCTGCCTACCAGGTAGAGGGCGAGACCCGCACCCACGGTAAGGGCAAGGTTGCCTGGGACGACTTCCTGGAGGCCCAGGGGCGCTTTTCCCCCGATCCCGCTTCGGACTTCTACAACCAGTACCCCGTCGATCTGGAGCTGTGCGAGGAGTTTGGCATCAACGGCATCCGTCTCTCCATCGCCTGGAGCCGCATCTTCCCCAACGGCACCGGCGAGATCAACCCCGAGGGCGTGCAGTTCTACCACGACCTTTTCGCCGAGTGCCACAAACACCACGTTGAGCCGTTTGTCACGCTGCATCACTTCGATACGCCGCTTCCCCTCTTTGAGAAGGGCGACTTCCTCAACCGTGAGACCATCGACGCCTTTGTGGACTTTGCCACTTTCTGCTTTAAGGAGTACGCCGACCAGGTGACCTACTGGTTCACCTTTAACGAAATCTGGGCCGATGCCTCCAACACCTACATCGAGGGCACCTTCCCCGGCGGCGTCAAGGCGCATCTTGCCGAGGCCTTCCAGTGCGAGCACAACATGATGCTCGCCCACGCCAAGGCAGTACTGGCCTTCCACAACGGCGGTTTTAAGGGCGAGATCGGCGTCATTCAGTCGCTGGAGTTCAAGTATCCGCTCAACGAGAACGACCCCGCCGACATCAAGGCCGCCAACAACGAGCACGTGCTGCAAAACCAGTTCTTGCTCGACGCCACCTTCCGCGGCGACTATGCCCCCGACACCCTCGAGTGCGCCAACCGCCTGGCTGCCGTCTCGGGCGGCACCATCGAGATCCTGGACGAGGACCTCGAGATTATGCGCGAGGCAGCGCTCTACAACGACTACCTGGGCGTTAACAACTACCAGTGCCGTTTCCTCAAGGCTTACGATGGCGAGAACGACCTGCACCACAACGGTACGGGCGAGAAGGGCACCGGCCGCTGGCGCGTTAAGGGCATTGGCGAGCACGTGAACAAGCCCGGCATCCCCACCACCGACTGGGACTGGATCATCTATCCCGAGGGCCTGTTCGATCTGCTCGTCTACATTAAGCAGCGCTACCCCAACTACAAGCAGATCTTCATCACCGAGAACGGCATGGGCTACAAGGACCCCTACAAGGACGGTTTTGTGGACGACCAGCCGCGCATCGACTACATCGAGCAGCACCTGCGCTGGCTGCTCAAGGCCATGGAGGTGGGTGTCAACGTGGGCGGTTACTTCCTGTGGAGCCTGCAGGATCAGTTCTCCTGGACCAATGGCTACAACAAGCGTTACGGCTTCTTCTACGTTGACTTTGAAACCCAGAAGCGCACGCCCAAGGCAAGCGCCTACTGGTATAAGCACGTGGCGCAGACCCGTCGTCTGGACTAAAGACTAGCGGGGTTGCCTGCCCAAATAACCTGTCCCCATTTCTCAGCCGGGGGCGGCACGTCACACGGCGCGCCGCCCCCGGTCTTTTGTTTTTGTTCGACCTGGGGGCCGTTTATCTCGATCTGTAACATCTAGCCGAGTTTTTGGGTTCTAGCTGTTACAGATCGAGATGAACAGGATTGCGCTTTCCGAAGAATCTAAATCTGTAACACGTAGCCCGCTTTTGACCGTCTACCTGTTACAGATCGAGACAAACGGAGTAGGACCTAACCCCGTATGTCCCTAACAGTCGAGCGTTCGACCAGCGTACTCGGCACATGAATCGCCTCGATAGACGAGCTCTCTCCAATCGCCGCCTCAAACGCAAGCTTACCGACACCGCGCAAATCAAATCGCAGCGTCGTCAGCCGATTGTGAGGAACAAGTCCCTCGAGTGCGTCGTCGATACCAACCACGCTCACGTCGTCGGGCACGAACAGGCCCGCATTCTCGAGCGCGGCGATAACGCCCAGCGCCATCTGGTCATTTGCCGCAAGCACGGCAGTCGGCGCCTGCGACCCGCCGGCAAGCACCTCGGCCGCAATCCGCTCGCCCATGGCGTACCCACTGTCCGCACTCCAATCGCCACGCAGCATCGGAGCGGCATCGACATGAGCACGACCCAGCGTATCGCGCCAACCGGCCTCACGAAAACGCGAGGAAATCGAGTTTTCCGGACCCGCCACAAACCGCATATTCGAATGACCATGTTCCAGCAGATAATTGGTCAACAGCTCGCACGAACCATACTGGTCGGAGTCGATCGTCGTGCAGCGCGGATGCGCATACATGGACAGGATGACCGTTCGCACTCCCGGCTGGGGAACAAACTCCTCAAAATCGGGAGCCATGCGGTTCATGTTGAGAATCATGCCGTCGACGGGTCGCTCGACCATGCGGCGCGAGGCATCGGCAAGTGCATAGGGCTTGTCGCCGCCCATCTCGATCATAGTGACGGCAAAATCGTGCTCGCGCGCCGCTTGCATGATACCCTCGAGCGTCGCCAGGTTACCGACGCGTGTGATGTTGTACATGCACAGGCCAATAGAACGATACGACCCGCCGCGCAACGCCGCTCCAGCAAAATTGGGACGAAAGCCCAGCTCTTCCATGGCGGCCAGCACACGCTTGCGCGTCTTTTCCGTCACGTTAGGCATGCCGTTGACCACGCGAGACACAGTCTGGCGGCTCACGCCAGCGAGTGCCGCAACCTCTGCCGCGCTCGCCGAACGACCATTCCTTGTCTGCTGAGCCATGCCTTCCACGCTAACCTGCTTCCCAACTATTCCCCGCGCCCATGGCGCATCGTACATACATTGATAACGTGCTCATGATACCCGAGCCATATACCACAACATGAAAACTTCTGTCAATCAAAACCGCTTACCGAACAAATACAACCGTTCGCGGCTGTTTGAAGTTGTTTTGTTTCTATACATCCCAGCCGGATGTTAACGTGCT
>CALBUZ010000110.1 GCA_937969105.1 uncultured Collinsella sp.
GCGCTACCAGACCCTGGGTTCAAAGAGGCGATTTTGACCCAAATACGCTGTTACTAAACTGGTAACAGTACTCATATTTGGCCTTTTTTGACCACGGGTCCTCTTGTTGGTGTCACACAGCTGCTTCGTGCGGGTATCCTAGTTCCAACGCGTGCCTATCAGAGGAGAAACCATGCTGTTGTCCGGTATCATCGCTACCCTTACGAGCCTTCTACTTCCCATCATCATTTTGTTGCTACTGCTCCCCAACGCCTGCTATGTCGTTGAACAGCAGCATGCTGTGATCATCGAGCGTCTGGGCAAGTTCAACCGCATCGTCAACGCGGGCTTCCACATGAAGGTGCCCGTGATCGACCGCAAAGCCGCCACGGTGAGTCTGCGCACCATGAAAAACGGCTTTGGCATCGACGTTAAGACCCAAGACAACGTGACTATCGGCCTTGAGGTCTCTGCTCAGTACCACGTGAGCTATGACATGGGCGCCGGCCCGGCAGATTCGGGCATCTACAAGAGCTATTACATGCTGCAGGAGCCCGTCGACCAAATGCGTGACTTCATCACCGATGCCCTGCGCTCTTCCATCCCCGTCTATACGCTCGATGAGGTCTTTGCCAAAAAAGACGATATCGCCAAGGACGTCAACGCCACCGTGTCCGAGCAGATGGCCGCCTACGGCTTCACCCTCGTGTCGACACTTATCACCAAGATCGCGCTGCCGACCGAGGTCGAGAACTCCATGAACGACATCAACGCCGCCCAGCGAAAGCGCGCCGCTGCGCAGGAGCTCGCCGAGGCCGATCGCATCAAGCGCGTTACCGAGGCGACCGCCGAGGCCGAGGCGATGGAAAAGGCAGGCGAAGGCATCGCCAACCAGCGCAAAGCCATCGCGCTGGGCATCAAGGACTCGCTCGAGATTATCCAGGAGACGGGCGTCGGCAACGATGAGGCCAACCAGCTGTTCATGTTTACGCAGTGGTCCGAGATGATGACGGAGTTTGCTCGCACGGGCAAAACCTCGACGGTCGTGCTGCCGAGCGATTTCTCACAGTCGACCTCGATGTTCGAGCAGATGCTGACCGCCGGCAAAGTTCAGAACGAGTCGAAGGAGTAGACGCGCGTGAAATATACCGTTGTTTGCGTTGGCAAGCTTAAAGAGCGTTTTTGGAAGGACGCGTGTGCCGAATACACCAAACGCCTAGGCGCCTATGCCAAGGTAGATATGCGCGAGGTTGCCGATATCGATCCGGCCAAGGCGGGCGGTGTGGATGCCGCGCGCAACAAAGAAGGCGCGGCGATTCTTGCTGCCCTGCCACCGCGGGCACATGTGATTCTGCTGGCTATCGAGGGCAAGGAGCGTTCGAGCGAGGAGTTCTCGACCCGTCTCGATGACCTCATGCTGCGAGGCAACAGCGACATTGCTTTTGTAATCGGCGGATCGGACGGCGTGAGCGATGCCGTGCGCGCCCGCGCCGACGAGATGCTCAGCTTTGGACGCATTACCTTGCCGCACAACCTGGCGCGCGTGGTGCTGCTGGAGCAGATCTACCGCGCCTGCAAGATTAGCCGTGGCGAGCCGTATCACAAGTAGGTCGGCAATACGAAACAATGGCGTGGGACAATAGCTTTCGTTTTGAGGAACGCATCTGAGAGGACTGTGTGATATGAAAATCGGATTTGTCGGTTTTGGCAATATGGCGAGCGCTATGGCCGATGGCTGGATTGCCGCCGGCGTGGCCGCGGGCGACATGTGCGCCTGCGCAGGCCGCTACGATGCTCTGGTTGAGCGTTGCGAGGCGCGGGGCATGGCTGCTTGCCACGATGCGGCGGAGGTTGTTGCCGCGTCCGATATCGTGGTTGCGGCGGTCAAGCCGTACATGATTGAGAAGGTCTTCGCTCCACTCAAGGATGCGCTTGCCGACAAGGTCGTCCTTTCGGTTGCCTGGACTTGGGATAGCGCAAAGTGGGAACAGGTCCTGCCAGGTGTCGCTCATATCTCGACGGTGCCTAACACGCCGGTTTCGGTGGGCGAGGGCGTTATCGCCTGCGAGAAGGCTTCCACGCTTAGCGGTGAGCAGCGTGCCACGGTGCTCGATCTGCTCGGAAAGCTTGGCACGGTGGTCGAGCTCGATTCGAGTCTGCTGTTTGTGGGCGGTACCGTGGGCGGTTGCGCCCCGGCGTTTGTCGCCATGGCGATCGAGGCTCTGGGCGATGCGGCCGTCAAACACGGTATTCCGCGCGCCGATGCCTATCGCATTGTGAGCCAGATGGTGCTGGGTACGGCAAAGCTGCAGCTTGCAACCGGTCAGCATCCCGCAGCGATGAAGGATGCCGTGTGCTCGCCCGGCGGTGCTACCATCAAGGGCGTCGTCGCGCTCGAGGACGCCGGCATGCGCAGCGCCCTCGTCAAGGCCATCGACGCTACTCTCCAGTAAAACCTTCCATTTAGGGACAGGTTTATTTTGGCAGGTTTTTCCTGCGGTTTTGTCCTTTTAGCAAAAAGCGCCCCACAACTGGCTCAATTCCAGTTGCGGGGCGCTTGCGTTTGCCCAGATAAAACCGACCAAAATAAACCTGTCCCTTTTTGGCAGGTTAGTCCCAGAAGCTGTCTTCTTCGTCCTCGGACTTGGGGCCGCGGTCGACATACATCTTATGGGTGCGCTTCTCCATTACAAAGGCAAGAATCGCAAATAGCAGGATGCCGCCGGCGAAAAGGATGGCAAAACCGGTGCGGGTGCCAAACAAAAAGGAAAAAACTGCGTCCATTGGGTGCCTTCTTGCGTAGTTGGGTTGGGTCGTAAACGCTCATAAGTATATACTTGCCCATACATGTACAAGGTTGCAACCTAAATGGAATGTATATCGCCGGAGGATCTAATGCTTGATATCAAGTTTGTTCGCGAGAACCCCGATGCCATCGATACCGCCATGGCAAATCGCCAGACGTCTTGGGACCGCGAGAAGTTCTTTGAACTCGACGACGAGCGCCGTGCCGTCATCACCGAGGTCGAGGAGCTCCAGGCCACGCGTAACGCCGAGTCCAAGAAGATTGGCGCCCTGATGAAGGAGGGCAAGAAGGACGAGGCCGAGGCCGCCAAGGAGGCCGTGCGCGCCGTCAACGAGAAGATCGACGGTCTGGCCGAGCGCCGTACCGCTCTTGAGCAGGAGCAGTACGACTTCATGTCTCACCTGCCCAACATTCCGTGCGAGGCTACCCCGTACGGTAAGGACGAGGACGAGAACATCGAGCGTCGCCGCTGGGGCACCCCGCGCGAGTTCGACTTCGACTTTAAGCCCCACTGGGATCTGGGCACCGATCTGGACATCCTCGACTTCGAGCGTGGCAACAAGCTCTCCGGCAGCCGCTTCACCGTTCTCGGTGGCGCCGGCGCCCGCCTGGAGCGCGCCCTTATCAACTTCTTCCTGGACACGCACACGAGCCGTGGCTTCAAGGAGTGGTGGCCGCCCATCGTCGTCAAGCGTCAGACCATGTTCGGTACGGGCCAGCTGCCCAAGTTTGAGGACGACGCCTATCACGTCTCGGGCGACAACTTCCTGATCCCTACCGCCGAGGTCGTACTGACTAACCTGCATGCCGGCGAGGTTCTCGACGCCGACACCCTGCCGCGCCGCTACACCGCCTTCACCCCCTGCTTCCGCGAGGAGGCCGGCTCCGCTGGTCGCGACACCCGCGGCATCATTCGCCAGCACGAGTTCGACAAAGTCGAGATGGTCAAGTTCGCCAAGCCGGAGGAGTCCGACGAGGAGCTCGAGAGCATGACCGCCGAGGCCGAGTACCTGCTGCAGCAGCTGGGCCTGCCGTATCGCGTGATTAGCCTGTGCACCGGCGACCTGGGCTTCTCTGCCCGTCAGACCTACGACATCGAGGTTTGGCTGCCGAGCTACAACGCCTACAAGGAGATCAGCTCCTGCTCCAATTGCGGCGACTTCCAGGCCCGTCGCGCCAACATCAAGTATCGCGACCCCGAGAATTTCAAGGGTTCGCGCTACCTGCACACCCTTAACGGTTCCGGCCTGCCGGCTGGTCGCACCATGGCTGCCATTCTGGAGAACTACCAGAACGCCGACGGCACCATCACGATCCCCGAGGTTCTGCGTCCCTACATGGGCGGCCTCGAGAAGATCGAGCCGGTCGCGTAGGTTGGCTGCATAGGCGATTTGCGAGGGCGCTCCTTTTAGGGGTGCCCTTTTTGTGTACGGCCATACCATGCCGTGCGGACAGCTCGATAGAAAATACACGAACAAGTGTTCTGTGTACATGCATCTACCTGCTATGCTTTTGCTAACTAAGAGCAAGAGAAAGGGGATGTGATGGAGCTGTTCGATGAGCGGGTTGTTTTGTTCCAGAGCGATGAGGGTGGGGAGCACCTGCTGGTAACGTGCGAGCCGTCGGGTATGGGTGGCTTGGTGGTTCGGCAGACGAGTGAGGGACCATTGACGCAATGGTGCTATGAGGAGTCGCCGCATGTGGTCGAGACGTTTGTGACACATGAGGCGCTTGTTGTCCTTGAGCACTTCTATGGCGTTGGAACTTCTAATCAGGTGGCCCGAATGCTGAGCATCTCGTTTGCCGACTACGACTGTGCCCAACGGGTGCGGTCGCTTCTGGGGGAGCTTGGCGCCGGGTTCGATGTGATCGAAAGGCCAATCGATCGCACGAAAAGCGCTGATGCTCGTGGTGCAGCGTGACAAATTGCGGCCCGTGCGAAAAAAGTTTGAGATTTTGCTTGACTCTAACGAACTAAAGTGGTTTTATATGTCTTGCGCTGCGGCGTTACCTCAGCTGGATAGAGGGTCTGACTACGAATCAGAACGTCATAGGTTCGAATCCTATACGCCGCACCAATTGAAATTGAAAGCCTCCGGTGACGGGGGCTTTTCTTTTACGTAAACACCGCATGGATTCGAACCTCGGTCAAAGGGGACTATTTCTCATCGACTCGTGTAAGATTTCGAGTATGCGCCTCGGTGAGCCCGCGGCGCGCTCTTTCTTTAAACGACCGATCAGGGTGATATTTCGTGGCAGAGCGTCCGACATACAAGCTCAGGTTTCTCGATCCCAAAAAGCGCTTTCCGGCCATGCCCGAGCAGCCTGCGGGACGCTCGTATGGCGTGGTTTGGAAGCTCTTTGGCGAGGACCTGCATGAATCATGCTATGTCGTTGAATTCGTCGGCAAAAGCCATGTGTCGCTTTTGGGCTACGTGAGCGTTTCGGGTGAGGTCTATAAGGTGGACCGTCCCGTTAACGAGATGTCGCTGCCCGACGATCCCGACATGCAACTGATTCTTGACGAGTCCGATTCCAACATC
>CALBUZ010000111.1 GCA_937969105.1 uncultured Collinsella sp.
ATCAGAAAAACCCTCGATACCGACATTCCCGCCGTCATGGCTATCTATGACGCCGCCCGCGCCTTTATGCGCGCGCATGACAACGCCACGCAGTGGCCCGAGGGCACGCCTTCTGCCGATCAGCTGGCTGCCGATATCGCCGCCGGTGGCAGCTATGTGTGCGAAGTCGACGGCCGTGTGGTGGCGACGTTTGCCTTTTTGCCGGGCCCGGACGAGTGCTATGACGTAATTGAGGACGGTCAATGGCGAAGCGACACTCCGTACGCCGTGCTGCACCGCGTGGCGTCCGATGGCACCGTGCACGGTATCGCGGCTGCGATGTTTGCCTTTGCCAAGGAGCGCGCCGATCACCTGCGCATCGACACGCATCAGGACAACCTGCCCATGCAGGGTGCAATCACCAAGGCCGGGTTTAAGCGTGCCGGTATCGTGTACGTGTCGGACGGCACACTGCGTGTTGCGTTTGACTGGCTGCGCGAGGCATAAGATCGAGGGCGCGCATCAACAATTCGCGCGAACGAAAATGGCCTCGGGTGGGGCCATTTTCGTTCGCTGCACTGTTTTGCAAGCCGGCTTTCGCAAGGCGCGAACCTACGAAAATCGCCGCGCGGCAACGCGGGGCGATGAGCTCGGTCGGGGGATAGGGCCCGCTTCGCCCGCCGGCCCGTAAATTGTATCATCCAGTGTGGAGCGTGAACGCCCGTTGCCGCGTGCGATGGGCTTGTAATAAGAGGAGAGCCATGTCGAAGCAAGCGGTCGTTGGAATCTTGGCGCATGTCGATGCCGGCAAGACCACGTTGGCCGAGGCCATGCTGTTCAGCGCGGGCCGCATTCGCAAGCGCGGCCGCGTGGACGATGGCGATTCGCATCTGGACACTAACACGATCGAGCGCGAGCGCGGCATCACGATTTTCTCGTCGCAGGCCGTGCTCGACCATGGCGACACCCACGTTATGCTCGTGGACGCTCCCGGCCACGTCGATTTTTCGGCCGAGGCGGAGCGCACGCTGCGCGCGCTCGACTATGCGATTTTGGTTGTGGGTGCCAACGACGGCGTGCAGGGGCACACCGAAACCCTGTGGCGCCTGCTTGCGCGCTATGACATTCCGACGTTCATCTTTATCAACAAAATCGATTTGGAGAATCCCGGCCGCGATGTTTTGCTGGCACAGCTTGGGCAACGTCTTTCCGAGGGCTGCCTAGACGCCAGCGAACTGCTGGCGGGCGGCGCCGTTCAGGAGGATGCTGCCGCATTGGACGAGGCGGCGCTCGAGGAGTTTCTTGATGCGGGTGAGCTTTCCGTCGCAACGCTGTCGCGCATGGTTGCCGAGCGCAAATTGTTTCCCTGCTTTGCGGGCTCGGCGCTCAAGGACCAAGGCGTGGACGAGCTGCTGGATGGCATATGTGCGCTGATGCGCGAGCGAACATGGCCCCAGGAGTTCGCCGCGCGTGTCTACCGTGTGAGTCGTGGAGACCGTGGCGAGCGTCTTGCCTGGGTCAAGGTGACGGGCGGTGTACTGCGTGCAAAGCAAGTTGTCGAGGGATACTCTGGCGCCTCCACTTGGGAGCAGAAGATCGACCAGGCGCGCATCTATAACGGCGAGAAATACGAGCTTGTCCAAGAAGTTGCTGCTGGCGGTATTTGTGCCGTGACGGGTCTTGCGCACGTTCGCCCAGGGGACGCCCTGGGCGCGGAGCCCGCGGGCGATGCGCCTGTCATTGCGCCGGTCCTCACCTATACGGTGCTTCCGGGCGAACATGATGTCCATACGGTGTTCAAAGCATTGACTGAGTTAGCGGACGAAGATCCCATGCTCGGCGTAAGCTGGAATACGCATCTTGAGCAGATTCATTTGCAGTTGATGGGCGCCGTGCAACTCGAGGTCGTGCAGCGGGTGCTGGCAGATCGCTTTGGCCTTTCGGTTGAGTTTGAGCCCGGCGGCATTCTCTATAAGGAGACTGTTTCGCAGCCGGTCGAGGGCGTGGGCCGCTTTGAGCCACTGCGCCACTATGCCGAGGTACATCTGCGCTTGGAGCCGTTGCCAGCGGGTTCGGGCGTGCAGTTTGGCACCGTGATCTCGACCGACGAGCTCGATCTTAACTGGCAGCGTTTGGCACTCACCAACGCTATGGAGCGCGATCACCTGGGCGTGCTGACCGGCTCGCCCATCACCGATGTGCGCATTACACTCACGGGCGGCCGTGCGCATGCCAAGCACACCGAGGGCGGCGATTTTCGCCAGGCCACGTACCGCGCGATTCGTCAGGGTTTGATGCAGGCGCGTGAGGCCGGCGCGGCGGTGCTGTTGGAGCCGTGGTATCGCTTTGAGCTCGAGGTGCCGGGGGAGTGCGTAGGCCGGGCGCTCTCGGATGCCACGCGCATGGGTGCCGAGTACGAGCCACCGGCGATGGCGGGAGACCGGGCGAAGCTTGTGGGCCGCGTACCGGCATCTGAGGTGCAGGATTACGCACTGGAGGTAGCCGCCTACACGAGCGGTCGCGGGCATCTGTACCTGGAGTTCGCCGGCTATGCGGCTTGCCATGATGCCGAGCGCGTCATCGAGGCGGCCGCCTATGAGCCCGAGGCCGATCTGCCCAACACGCCCGACTCGGTCTTTTGCTCTCACGGCGCCGGCTACACGGTCAAATGGTACGACGTACCCGCCGCAGCTCACGTAAAGGTCGATCCCGCCACCTTCCGCTCCTGGCGAGCGGCGGATGCCGAGTTTTTCGGCCATAGGTGATAGAAGGTCAGACTCTTTGCCGCATTAAATTGGTATAACTCGGTATAAGTTGGTATAACTGTTACCAGGGTTTACCGATCCGAGGAGGCCGACATGAATCCAAATCCCTTTAAGCCAACGGCAGGCAAGCGGCCTCCGATGCTCATCGGTCGAGAGTCGGTCATCGAAGATTTTGAGGAAGGACTCGACAACGGCGCCGGAGCGCCGGGTAGGCTCATGCTCATTACGGGAAACCGCGGCTGCGGCAAAACGGTTCTCCTGCGGGAGCTGCAACGTCTAGCCAGCGAGCGCGGATGGGCGGTTGTCTCCGATTCCGCTTCGCTTGGCTTATGCGACCGCTTGGCCGACGCGCTTCGCTCGAATAAACCCGTTGTGACGTCAATGGAGTTTGGTCCGTCGTTTGGCCGGATGTCGGTCGAGGCGGCGCGAGCAAAGGGCGAGACGTTGCGAGGACTGGTCAACGAGCGCCTCAAGAGGCTCGGCCCAGGCAAGGGCATACTGTTTGCGATTGACGAGGCACAATCGGCGTCTATCGAGGAGCTGGCGGCTCTTGCCGTTCTTTATCAGCAGGTGCTCGGAGACCAGGATGCCACGGGCTTGCCCGATAGCGACCAGCGCGGTCTTGCGCTGGTGTTCGCTGGATTGCCCAGTATGGTTGATGACTTGCTCGAAGAGCCGAGCGTGACGTTTTTGCGGCGTGCCCAGCAGCGTACGCTGGGGGCGATATCTTTGCCCAAGGTGCGCGATTCGTATATCCAGACGGTCAAAGACGCTGGTCTTTACGTTGACGCGGAGACGGCGGACCTTGCGGCACGCAAGAGCATGGGGCATCCCTATATGGTTCAGCTGGTGGGATATTACATGTGGCGGGCTGCTGTCCGGCATGGCTCTCAGGTCATTGAAGTGTGCGATGTCGAGGCTGGCTACGCCGATGCCGTCTCCGAGTTCTACGAAGCGGTTGACGCGCCTCTGTATTACGGGCTGCGCAGTCCACAGCGCCTCTTTATCGAGGCCATGGCTGCTGACGAGGGCAAGCCGACGCGCATGGCGGATATCATTGAGCGCTGCGATCGCACTCAGAGCTGGGCGAGTAAATATCGTGCAAGCCTGATTCGCGAGCGTGTCATCGAGGCTGCCGGATACGGCCTCGTCCGGTTTACCGTGCCCATGCTGGGCGCGTACATTAGCGATCGCATTTTATGGCACGAGTAGGGTGATAAAGGTGACAGAACAGAAGATGAGCCCGCAGGCTATCGAAGTGCGTGGAGCGCGTGTACACAACCTCAAGGACATCGATATCGATATTCCGCTGGGAAAGCTCGTGGGTATTGCCGGCGTGTCGGGTTCGGGCAAGAGCTCGCTGGCGCTGGGGGTTCTTTATGCCGAGGGCTCGCGCCGCTATCTGGAGGCGCTCAGCACCTATACCCGCCGTCGTCTGACGCAGGCCGAACATGCCCAGGTGGATGAGGTCTTGCACGTGCCGGCGGCGCTCGCGCTGCACCAGCGTCCGAGCGTGCCGGGCGTGCGCTCGACCTTTGGTACCATGACCGAGCTCAACAACAGCCTGCGTCTGCTCTTTAGCCGTTGCGCCCATCACGTGTGCCCGCATTGCGGGGCGCGTGTGGAACCGAGCCTTAACGTAGCTGCGGGCCTGTCGCTCACGTGTCCGACATGCGGCCGCGAGTTCTACGCGCCGAGTGCCGAGGATTTGGCTTTCAATAGCGGCGGCGCATGCCCCACCTGTGGCGGCACCGGTGTCATGCGCGAGGTGGACGAGGCGAGCCTGGTGCCCGACGAGTCAAAGACCATCAACGAGGGCGCAGTCCTTCCCTGGGGCACGCTCATGTGGGATCTGATGAAGCAGGTGGCAGGCGAGATGGGCGTGCGTACCGACGTGCCGTTTAACCAGCTCACGCCTCAAGAGCGCGACATCGTGTTTCATGGTCCAGCGGTTAAGAAGCACATTCTCTACGTTCCCAAAAACGGTGAGGGCGCCACGCCGCTCGACTTCACCTATTACAACGCCGTCTATACCGTCGAGAATGCACTCGCTAAGGTTAAGGACGATAAGGGGCTCAAACGCGTTGCACGCTTTTTGCGCGAGGGGCCATGCCGCGACTGTGGTGGCACGCGTCTTTCCGAGGCTGCGCGCCAGCCCCAAGTGCGCGGTATCAATCTGGCGCAGGCCGCGGCCATGACGCTGGGCGAGGCGATTGAGTGGGTGCGCGGGGTGCCTGCATCCTTGCCGCCCGAGATGCGGCCCATGGCGACGGATATCTGCGATTCGTTTTTGAGCGCGGCCCGTCGTCTGGTCGACCTGGGTCTCGATTACCTTTCACTCGACCGCGCCGGTGCCACGCTCTCCACGGGTGAGCGCCAGCGCGTGCAGCTTGCCCGCGTGGTGCGCAACCGGTCGACGGGCGTGCTTTATGTGCTGGACGAGCCTTCGATCGGCTTGCATCCAGCCAATGTCGACGGCTTGGTGGGCGTGATGCGCGATCTGGTTGATGACGGCAACACCGTGGTTGTTGTCGACCACGACACGCGCGTACTGGCGGAAGCCGACTATCTGGTCGAGATGGGCCCCGTTGCCGGAGCAGGCGGCGGCAATGTGATCGCCGCTGGTACGGTAGACGAGGTCGAACAATCGCAAGGCAGCCGCATCGCCCCGTTTTTGCGCGCAGAGTCCAAGCGCTTGCGTCCGCAGGTGACTGACGAGGAAATGTTCGACCAGGGCCACATCCGCATGGCGACCGATGCCATCCATACCGTCAAACCGCTCGAAGTCGATATCCCGCGCGGCCGCTTGGTCGCGGTGACGGGTGTTTCTGGTTCGGGTAAGACGACGCTCGTGCTCGAGACGCTCATCCCGGCGCTTAAGGCGCAGGCAGCTGGCGAGCGCTTGCCACGCCATGTGCGCTGGGTCGATGCCGAGGGTATTGCCCGCGCCAACCTGATTGACGCTACGCCCATCGGCGCCAACGTGCGCTCGACGGTAGCGACTTATGCCGACATCCATGATGAGTTGCGTCGCGCCTTCGCCCGTACGCCCGAGGCCAAGGCAGTCGGCTACAAGGCAGGCGCCTTTAGCTACAACACCGGCGCCTTGCGTTGCCCTACGTGCGATGGCACGGGCTCGATATCGCTCGACGTGCAGTTTTTGCCCGACGTCGAGATCGTCTGCCCGGCATGCCGTGGTTCGCGCTACGCCGAGGCCGCCTCGCATATCCATCGCGAGGGCAAGGATGGGAGTCTGCTTACGCTGCCGCAGCTCATGGACATGAGTGTGGACGAGGCCATCGACGCCACGGTGGGACTCAAGAAGGTTCAGACGCGCTTGCAGACCTTGCACGACCTGGGCTTGGGCTATCTCACGCTCGGTGAGCCCACGCCGGCGCTCTCGGGCGGCGAGGCACAACGCCTTAAGCTCGCGAGCGAGATGGGCCGTGTGCAGGATGATGCCGTATTCGTATTCGACGAGCCCACGATCGGCCTGCATCCGCTCGATGTTCAGGTGTTGCTGAGTGTGTTTGACGGCCTCGTCGCCAAGGGCGCCACGGTTATCGTGATCGAACACGATCTCGACCTTATCCGCAATGCCGATTACGTGATCGACATGGGCCCGGGCGGTGGCGATGCGGGCGGGCAAATCGTCTGCGCCGGTACGCCAGGCGACATCGCGGCTTGCTCCAAGAGCATTACCGGTCGCTACCTATAGGCAATGTGACAAAGGGACTGCCTCTTTGTCACATTGACTTCTATTTCACGCATTGAGCCGCGAGATAGTCGCGGAAGAATGGCAATTCAAATGCGACGAGCCCTCGTCCTCGCTCCCCGATGATGCCGGCATCTATCATTCGGCGTCGGTAGCGGGAGACCTGCTGCGGCGAACGCTTAAGGCGCTCGACAAGGTCAGCGGTGGTGGATTCTTCCTCGTCATCGAGCATGGCGATGAGGAATCTCTTGTCCTCTGCAGTGAGTTCCCGATAGGTTGCCGCGAGGATTCGATCGTCCATCTCGTCGCGCGCGATTTTGATTCCCAGGTCAAAGTCGCGTGACGAGATTTCCTTCGAATCGCTTGTGAGATCCCAGGCACGGTAGCCTACGAGCTGCAATAGGAAGGGAAAACCGGAGATCGAGCGAACGGCTCTATCGATTCCCTCAGCATCTGCCAGGCGATCGTTTTCCTGGATTGTGCGAATCAAGGCCTCGCGCACGTCATAGTCGGCAATGCGACCCAGATGATATTGTTGGGCGCGGCGAAGGAACGAGACCGTCTTATGGTTCAGCAACGACGAGACGTTGTTGGGAAGTCCCGCCATGAGCAGCGCGACGCGTTTCCCATCGGTCACAAAGTGCTGATACGTCGCTGCGAGCTGAATCATCTCGTCGAGTGTCGGGTCCACCTCGTCAACCGTGACGAGCAGACCGGTGTCCGCCTCGTTGAGCTGGTCGATGATGTCGCTCATGCGATAACGCCAGGTTGAGGCATCGTGAACGCGATTGATCTCGATGCTGCCGAGCGGTGCAATTCCGAGACCGGTGACTTCGAAGTTGTTAGACGAGTCGATAAGATGGCCGGCAGCGCGTTTCGCCCCAAACTCGATTTCCTCAAGCATTCCCGGGAGCGCGGTCGTCTTTACGGCTATCCAGCCGTGGGATTCCGCCCTTGTCGCGAGCGACGACATGAGAGCGGTTTTACCGGTTCCACGCGCGCCTGAGAAGATCGAGGTCAATTCTGGGCGCCTGCGCTGGCTCAAGAAGGCACGGTCCAAATCCCGAATAATCTGCTGTCTGCCAGCGAGATGGGCAGGAACCTCACCAAAACTGGGGGTAAACGGGTTTTCGAGATATTTCACAAGGCTCTCCTTTCACACCGCCGTTTAACTTCATTTTACTTTAGTTAATTCTGATTAAAAGTGAGGGCTCTTTATCTAGAGCATCAATTAGGCGTGTGTGCCATCGGCGTGGCGCTTGAATGTGACAAAGGGATAGTTCCTTTGTCACATTCCCGGAAAGCCTGCCTGGCGCAGGGCCTCGTAGAGGACGATGGCGGCGCTGTTGGATAGGTTGAGGGCGCTGATGCGGTAGTCGTCCGGGTTGACGAAGTTGCCGCAGATGTCCTGTTGAAGGATGGCCTCGTGGCTGTCCTCGGTGTGCCCGAGCGATTCCTCGTGGGCTCCCCAAGCCTCGGCGTTATCGAGTGAGTCGCAATCGCGCAGCATCGGGATGCGCTCGCAGCGCTCGGGCGCCGTGGCAAGCAGTGGCTCGGGAAGACCCGAGCTCTCGCTGCCAAAGACCAAATAGTCACCGTCGCGGTAGGTACTTTGCGCATAGGTCCTGCGCGCCTTTTTGGTCAGCAGATGCAGACGCTCGTCGGTAGGGGAGAGGCCGTTACGCGCAAGGAAATCCTCCCAGCTGGCATAGGTCGTCACGTCCAAGTTTTGCCAGTAGCCCAGGCCGGCGCGACGCACCGTCTTGTCGTCGAGCGAAAACCCCAGCGGCTCCACCAGATGCAGGCGGGCGCCGGTAACCACGCAGGTGCGGCCGATATTGCCCGTATTGGCCGGAATCTCGGGCGCATACAGCACAATGTTGAACATGAATCTCCTTGGCTCAGAACGAAAAACCACCACGAAGGGCACCTTCGTGGTGGTTTGGCGGTTACGTAAGCGGAAAAATACCCGCTTGGATAAACCTAGGCGCGGTGCCAGTCGGTCAGGCAGGCATCGAGGGAGGCGATGAGCGCATCCTTGTCCATGTGACGGCCGATGATGCACAGGCTCGTCATACGGTCGCCCGTCTCGTCGTCCCAAATCTGCATGATCTCGGGGTTCTCGTCGATGATCTTCTGTTTCTCGCCCTCGGGCGCCGAGTCGACAAACAGACCGTTCTCCATCAGGCGCATCTGGTGGCCGGCCTGCTCAAACATGTAGCACATGTCCGGATCGCCGGTCTGCCACAGCGGGCCTTTGACGCGAATGACCTCGTCGGGCCACTCCTGCTCAACAAAATCGGTGAACTTCTGCAGGTCAAACGGCTTACGGCGCGAGTACACAAAGGTCTCGATGTCGTACTCGAGCACCTCGGGGTCGTCGTGCTCCTCGGGATGCTCCATGGCCTCGATCCAGGCGGCGGAGTTGTAGGCGCGCATAAAGTCGAAGCGGTCGGTGTCGAGCAGCTCCTCCATAGGAACCTCGCCGTTTTGAGCCTCGACGATCACGGCGTCCTTCTGCAGGCTGCGCACGATGGCCTTGAGCTCGGCGATTTGCTCAGGGCTCACGGTATCGGTCTTGTTGAGGATCAGCGTGGAGCAGAACTCGATCTGCTGGATGAGCAGGCTCTCGATGTCGTCCTCGTCGATATCCTCGGCCAGCAGGTCGCGGCCGCCGTTGAACTCGTCATACATGCGGGCGCAATCGACCACGGCCACGATGTTGTCGAGCGCGAGCTTGGGTTCGCCGCCCACCTTGGCCTCGTCGCAGAAGCTCGAGATGGTGTAGGCGATGGGGATGGGCTCGCAAATGCCCGAGGCCTCGATGATGATGTAGTCGAAGTCGCCCGAATCGGCGATGCCCTGCAGCTGGTTGGCCAGGTCATCCGAAAGCGTGCAGCAGATGCAGCCGTTGGTGAGCGGGATGAGGTCGTCGGTCTCGGAAAGGCCACCGTCGGCGATGAGGCTGGCGTCGACATTGATCTCGCCGATGTCGTTGACGATCACGGCGGCGCGGATGCCGCCGTCGTTAGCGAGGATGTGGTTGAGCAGCGTGGTCTTGCCGGCACCGAGGTATCCGGTAAGCATGATGATCTTCACGGGTTTGTTGGGCATGTGCCCTCCTTTGTTAGACATGGCTTACAGTTGAATCTTATGCCAAACGCCTGCTCTTATACCCACGCGCCGGCAAATAACACAAGCTACTCCCAGGCTCCCCATACATCGGGGCAATAACCGACGGTGGCCTTTTTGCCGTTGCGCACGATGGGCTCGGCTAGAACCTGCTGGTTCTCGAGTAGCTTGTCGAAGCGCTGGCTAGGGGTGAGGTGCTGGATGAGCGCGAGCGTCTCCTCGTCCTTGGCTTTGGGGTTGAGCAGCTTATCGATGCCGCCGACCGCCTGCATCACGCTCGTGAGCTCGCCCTTGCTCATTTCCTTTTCCTTAAGGTCAATAAACTGCACCTTAATGCGGCGCTCCTTAAAATAGCGCTGGGCCTTCTTGGTATCGAAGGACTTCTTGGTGCCGAAGATTTGCACATTCATAGTATGTTCCGCCGTTCTACCTGATGAAGTTGGTCGTTGCGCGATCGGCTTCGGGTGCGTTGATACCAGCGGCCTGTCCTGCCTCGATACAGCGCAGGAGCCAGGCCATGTTTTTGCCGATGTTTCGCATGGTGGCAAGGCCCTCGGCATCCCCATCGGCGTCGCCGGGCACGCGACCAAACACGTTGTTCCAGTACGTGGAGGCGACCACGGGCATCTGGTTGATGGTGAAGTACTTGTTGAGCACATCGAAGGTGGTCGACGTGCCGCCACGGCGGGCGACGGCAACCGCGGCACCCGGCTTGTGCGCAAAGGCCTTGCTGCCAGCATAGAATGCGCGGTCGAGAGCCGAGAGGATGCGTCCGCTGGGATGCGCATAGTAGACGGGGGAGCCAAAGACAAAACCATCTGCCTGCTCGGCGGCAGCGATGAGCTCGTTCACCACGTCATCGTCAAAGGTGCAGCGATCGCCAAGCTTGCCGCACTGGCCGCAACCGATGCAATCGCGAATGGGCTTGGCGCCCAGCTGAAACACCTCGGTATCAATGCCTTCGCCATTGAGCTGCTCGGCGACCTCGGCGAGTGCACGGGCGGTGTTACCGTTTGCCTTGGGGCTGCCATTGACCAAAAGAACCTTCATCACAAACTCCCTCTGCTTTTGGTGACTTCTGCAGAGGATTATCGCACGATGGGGGAGGCGGCGCGGGCGCGGTGCTAATCCAGTTTGGTACCTGGCACCTGCACGGCTTTCCCGAGCAACGCTTTGAGCTCGTTCAAAATGGAAACGGGTTGTCGATCGACAGCGTCCAGATGAAGCGTCGCTACACGAATGGGTGGCTGATATTCAAGCGAGCCGATGAGCACGGGGGAACCCAGGAACCGCTCGATTTCGTCTGCGAGCTCGTCGATTGCCTCGGGGTCGAGCTCATCGAAAAGCGCCACGAACATGGGTCCGGTCGAGCGAAACAGGCGACCCTTGCCGCGCGAACAATCCATGAGGCAGGCGGCGCTTTCGGCGAGCACGCGGTCGCCTGCATCGAATCCAAAGCGGGCATTGACCTCGGCGATATCGTCGACCTTAATGGCAATAAAGCCTGCCTCGTGCGGCACACGGCGCATCTCTCCAATAGCGTTGACCAGCGCGTGAACATCGCCCAGGCCCGTTACCGAGCCGGTCGTATCTGCTAGGCTTCGGTTGATGATAATGCCCACGTACATGTTAGGTTCGGTATCGGTGCCGTCCAAGCGGTAGCCCGTGCAGTCGCAAAGCGCGTACGCTCCGGTGGCATCCATCACGCGGTACTGCATGTAGTGGAAGTGCCACGTGCCGTTTATCACCATGTCGAGCTCGGCACGTACGTTGTCGCGGTCCTCGGGATGAACGCGGGCGAGCCACATGTCGAGTGAGTTAAAAGGGTGCTGGGAGGGCAGGTCAAAATCGCGCACGGCGTTAACCGACCATTGCGATTCTCCCGTATCGAGATTGAGGATAAACGGATAGCGCGTCTCGGAGCTCATGGAGATCGCTTGGAACACCCGGTCGTTGCAGGGAAGCTGATCGACGACTGGGCGTTGCGGCGCGTCATCGTCTTTCGGTTGCTGCACACGATGCATAAGCTTATAGCGATACATCTTGCGATCGGCATCCATCGTCATCTGGCGACGCGTGTCGCCAGCAAGTGGATCGACGCGCGAGCAGCCAAAGCTAAAGCTGCCGATCATGGGCGCCTTGCCGCCTGAGCTCGCCTCGACCAGCCCGGCGCGTACCTGCTCCAAGCGCTGCTCGAGTTCAGTCTCGTTTGCGGAGGGCGAGATAAGCACAAACTCGTCTCCACCGATACGGAACAGCATCTCATCGTGCTCCATGGTTTCGGAGAGCGTGCGGCAGATGCTCAGAATATAGCGATTGCCTTCGGCGTGGCCAAACCTATCATTGCAATGTTTGAGATGGTCGATGTCAATATAGGCGCAGGTGAAGGGGTCGCGTTTGTGCCAGAGCTGCTCGACGTGACGGTCGAATCCGTTGCGGTTGCCCAAGTTGGTGAGCGGGTCGATATGGGCGTTGCTCTCAAGCAGCCGGCGCTCTTGTTGCAGGATGGCATGCGTCTTTTGCAGTTGCTCGCCAACGGCGCGTAGCTCAGCAGGCAGCGCGGCAACATCGAGTTCGGCGGTCGAGATGCCATTCGCAAGCCGCTGAAGATAGGTAATAATCGATTGCTCGCCCAGGCGATATGACTCGTTCATGATGGATACCCTCCTTGGACGGAACAGCGGTTTGTATCATATCCCCAATTCGGTTTGAATTGGGGATATAAGTTAGCTAATGGCGGCAAATTCCCCCTTCGGCGGTGGCGTTTTGCGCGCGAGCGTGTCAGTTGTTATTGCCACCATCGAGCAATGCCTCAAAATCCTTCGCCGGCATGGGACGGTAGTAGAGGAAGCCCTGAGCGTAGCGGGCGCCCATTTGTCGTAGCATGTTCGCTTGTTCATTTGTCTCGACGCCTTCAACCACGACGGGCAGATGGAGCGACTGCGCCATTTCGAGCATCGATGACACGATCTGCGCGCTGCGGCCTTGATCGCGGTCGGTGGGCACAAAGGTGCGGTCGAGCTTGATGACGTCGACGTTGACGTTCTTGAGCATCGCGAGCGTGGACTGGCCGGTGCCAAAATCGTCCATGTAGGTCGAGAAGCCACGGGTGTGCAGATCCGCGGTCAGCTTATCCACGGCCTCGGACTCTCCGGTATAGGCGGTCTCGGTGATCTCGATGTGCATGAGTTCGGGCGGCAGGTTGTACTGGGCGGCGAGCGACCCCATATGCTCGGCGACATCGCAGGCAAGAATGTCTACGCGCGACACATTGAGGGAAAACGGAACCACGCGAAGTCCTCGATTGAGGCGCTCGCGGAGCCACATGGCGACGCCCTGCCAAACATATTTGTCGAGCGTCACTACAAAGCCGCTTTCCTCGAGTGCGGGGATAAACGTTGCGGGCGAAATGAGAGAGCCGTCCTTGTCAATCCAGCGGGTGAGTGCTTCGGCGCCAATAATCTCGCCGGTTTCCATATCGACCTGGGGCTGAAGATAGTACGTGATGCGACCATTTGACAGCGCGTACTGGAATTCGGCCAGCGTGCGGTTGAACGCGATTTCGCGCTTGTACTCCTCGGGGCAAAAAATGGCAATGCGCTCCTTAAAGTCGTTTTTTGCGCGCCGATTGGTAAACATGGCCTTTGCCTGCGCATCGATGGTGATCTCCTCATTGGAATCGATGGGGTAAACGCCCATGGACGGCCAAAAACCTACGCCGCCATCATGCCTGGCTACTGCCTCGCGAACGCGGTTGTAGATTTGATGGACGGTGATGTGCTTAAAGGGGATGAGTACGCAAAAGTCATCTTGGCCCCAGTACCCTGCGACGCCCATGCCGGCATTCTCGATGTCCTTGAGGACCGTGCCCACATCGGCAAGCAGGCGGTCGCCTTCGGCCTGTCCATACCATTCGTTAAACAGGCGCATGTGGCCCATGTCGACCGTGGCGATGCACCAGGCGCCGTCGCGCCTTGCCTCGAGAAAAGCGTTGGCGCGCCGCATAAACTCGCTGGGTCGATAGAGGCCCGTGAGCGAGTCGATACGTTCGGCGATGGCGCTTTTGCGCTCAGCCTCGGGTATGGGGAGGCTGTCGTTGGGAACAAGCCCGCCGGCCGTGCGAAGGCGACGGTCGAGTTCGCCTAAAACGGCGGTCGCCTGATGGGTTAAGTGCTCGTAAAATGCCGGGACGACAAGACAGACGGGAGTAATGGTGTCGCCCGCGATTTGCACAGGAGCGAAAACGGCCTCTTTAAGGTGGCGGGTCAGTTGCTCGAATGCCTCGTGGTCCAAATCGTTGCTGAGCACGACAAACTGGACGCTTCGTGAACGGTAGACCCGGCTCCTGCCGCGGGTGATCGACAGCATGCGGCCCGCGTATTCGGCAAGCATGTTGTCGACAGCCTCGGCCCCGTAGAGCTCGTTGAGCTTTGTCGTGCCACGAACGCGCACCGCTATAAGCCCTGTCTTGCAACGGTCAAGGCGGCAGGTATCGATAGCGTTGACCAGCATGCGCTGCGTTCCGAGGCCTGTGGCGGCGTCGACGGTTTCGGCAAGTGAGTGGTTGACGAGCTCGCCGACATAGAGCGAGGGGACATTTCCGTCGCCGTCGATACGAAACCCGCGAGCACGGCAAAGGACGTAGTCGCCGACGGCGTTGCGCACACGATACTGCATGACGCGACGGTGCTTGGTACCGTTGTAGACTTGGTCGATGTCGTTGACGCAGGCCTCAAGGTCGTCGGGATGGACGCGCGTTTTCCAGTAATCGCGACAGTTGTCTATGTGCTCTGAGGGAAGGCCAAGATCGCGCAAGGCACCTTGTGACCAAAGGGTGCGATGTTTGTCCAAGTTCTCGATAAAGAAATAACGGCCCTCGTTGAGCATCGAAAAGGCGTCAAAAATACGATCGCTTATTTCGAAGTCGTCGGCGTGGACTTGCGTGATATTGCGCCGATCGAGGTGCATGGCATGACGTAGCTTGTAGTCGTACATGCGATGGTCGGCATCGAGTGTCATGCGATTGGAGGCTTCGCCCAGGGCGGGGTCGGCGTGTGCCACTCCGTAGCTAAACGAGTGGGGCATCTCGGAATCGTTGTTTTTGAGCAGGATCGTTCGGCAGTGTTCCAGACGTTCGGCGAGGTCGTCTTCGGTCGCAATTGTAGATAGGATGGCAAACTCGTCGCCGCCTATGCGAAACGCCGCCTCGTCCACTTTCATATACAGTTTGAGATAGAGGCTTACCTGCAAGATATAACGGTTGCCCTCGTCATGCCCAAAGACGTCGTTGCAGTGCTTAAGGTTATCGATATCGATGAACGCCATGGTAACGGGGGTGTCCTGCTCCCAGAGCTCCTCGATGGAACGGGCAAAGCCGCCACGGTTGCCAAGCCCGGTAAGCTGGTCGGTAAAGGCAGTCCTGATCAGATCCTCCTGACGCTCGAGAAGGTCACGGACGGTCTTTTCGAGCGTTTCGGTGTAATTGCTGACAGTATCCATGTTCTAAGCGGCTTTCTGAAGTCGGGGCGGATTGCGTCGGGCGAGCTCGTTGTGTACACGCGTCGTTGCTCAGCGTTTTGCGTGTATCCAGGCCCCCGCCTTGCTGCGTTGTTGAGTTACTTTGCCGGCTAATGTTCGCTGTTGATAACTGCTGAGTAGTATAAACAACAGTACAAAATTATATAGGGGTGCACATGCTGTGGGTGGCTATTATTCGCCAAACCGCAACGCCTGGGTGCGCATGAAAAATGCGACTGGGGCGGTATATGTTGACGGGTATACTTGTCCCGGTTTAAAACGCAGAAACGGAGATGATCGCATGGCACAGCCAGATACGACGCGCGCGGTGGGGCTTGCGCTCGAGGGAGGCGGCTACCGCGGTATGTATACGGCGGGTGTGCTCGACGTTTGGATGGAGCACGGTTTGACCTGCGACCATATGGTGGGTGTCTCGGCGGGCGCGGCGTTTGGCTACAACTTTAAATCGCGCCAGATCGGCCGTGCCATTCGCTATAACAAGGCCTATTGTGCCGATAAGCGCTATGCGGGTGTAGCAAGCTGGCTGCGGACCGGCGATATGTTCAATGCCGATTTTGCCTATCACGAGGTGCCCATCGAGCGCGATCCCATCGATTTGGAGGCGTATCGCGCCTGCCCCATGCGATTTACGTGCGTGTGTACCGATATCGAGACGGGCAAGGCCGTCTACCATGACCTGCCCTATGGCGACGAGCGGGATATCGAGTGGATTCGGGCATCGTCGGCGATTCCCGTGGCGACGCGTCCCGTTGCTATTGACGGGCATAAGTATCTGGATGGTGGCGTGGCTGATTCTATTCCCAGTGCATGGCTGTTTGCGCAGGGGTACGACCGCAATATCGTGGTACTCACGCAGCCGGCGGGCTTTGTGAAGCAGCCCAACAGCGTGATGCCCATGCTGCGGCGCGTGTTCCGTCACTACCCGGAGTTTGTCGCGGCGCTTGAGCATCGGCATGAGGTCTACAATGCCACGCTCGATGACCTGGCACGTCGCGAGGCTGCCGGCGAGATCTTTGTGGTGCGGCCGAGCGAATCGGTGAAGGTGCCGTCGCTGTGCCGCGAGCCCGATGAGCTCGAGCGCATCTATCAGATCGGTCGCCACGATGCGGAAGCGACCTTGCCCGCGCTGGAGGTCTACCTAGCGGGGTAGGGCAAACTGCCGCGGACTCGGCGGAAAGCGCATCCCGGAATGGAGGTCCAAACTGGGATGCGCTTTCTATTACTGAAGATGTGAGGCCGCGGATCAGCTGCTCGGCTTATGCCTATGCCTGCTGCCAGGTGTCGACAAGCTCCTTGGCGGCGGCGTAGGGGTCATCGGCACTGCAGACGGCGCTCACCACAAAGAAGCCATCGACGCCGGTGGCCTTGAGCTGCGGCAGGTCGGCCGTCTTGACGCCGCCGCCCACCACGATGGGCACGGGGCTTGCCGCGTGGAGTGCGGCCAGATCCTCAAAGCTTTTGGTGATGATGGAGCCATCGGCTGCGCGTCCGCAGTCGCGCTTGGTCTCGGTCTCGTGGAGCGGGCCGATGCCCAGGTAGTCGACCAGGCTCATGTCGGCGGTCTTGACGTACTCGAGCATCTCCTCGCAGCGGGCCGAAAGGCCCACGATGGCATCGGGGCCCAAAAGTTTGCGGCAGACCTCGACGGGAATATCGCTCTGGCCCACGTGCACGCCGTCGACAGCAATACCCTGCTCGCGCGCGGCGAGTACGCAGTCCAGGCGGTCGTCGATCAGCAAGGCGACCTGACCGGTCTTGCCGGCCTGTGCGATTGCCTGTGCGGCGTCGCCGGTCAGCGCAATGATCTCGCGGGCGCTTGCCACCTTGGAGCGCACCTGAATGCAGGTAAAGCCGGCGTCGAGCGCCTGGGCCACCACATCGCCCACGGGACGTCCCAGCGTGTTTTCGGGGCCGAGTACCAGATAGGCCGAGATATCAAGGTTGTCGCGGATGCTCATCGTGCTTCCTCCTGCTTTTTGATCTGCGCTTCCATGCGCTCGAGCTTGCCGGTCATGGTGTCGGTAAATCCGGGCCGAATATCGGCTTTGAGCACGACTTCGGTGCGGATGCCCTTGCTCGCCAACACAAAGGTTGCGTCGCGCACGACCTGCATGACCTCGTCCCAGTCGCCCTCGATCTCGGTGAACATCGAGGTGGTGCGGTTGGGAAGGCCGCTCTCGCGAATGACGCGCACGACCTCGGCGACCTCGGCGGACAGCTCATCGCCGGTGCCGCACGGGGCGATGGCCACGGCGACGAGCGCGTTCATGCCGGCATTGGTTACGGGCTCGGACATGGCCTATGCCTCCTCGAGCTCGAGTCGGTTATCGGCAATGTCCTGGGCGGTTGCGCGGTAGAGCTCGTCGATAAAGGCGACCTTAAAGCTCGCCGGGGCATCGGCGACGGCGGCGGCACGCGTGCCGGCTACGTTGTAGACGGCGGTGCCGCAGACGGCTGCCGTAAACGGGTCGGCGGCGCAGGCGTACACGGCCAGCACGCCGCCCTGCGAACAGCCGCAGCCGGTGATCTTGGACATGAGCGGGCTGCCGCCGTGGGACTTGGCCACGGTCGTGCCGTCGGTGATCAGGTCGACCTCGCCCGAGACGACCACGGCGCCGCCGGTGTAGCGGGCGAGCGCCACGGCGGCATCGCGGGCGGCGTCTACCGTGTCGGTGGTATCGACACCGCGCACGCGGCTCAGATCAGCCGCCTCGCCCTCAAGGCCCCACAGGCCGGCGAGCGCGATGATCTCGGAGGCGTTGCCGCGTACGATGGCGGGCTTGTACTGCTTGAGCTCGTTTACCAGCTGGGTGCGCAGGCTGCCGATGCCCAGGCCCACCGGATCGAGCACCCAGGGCTTACCGGCGTCGTGTGCCGCCTTGGCCGCGCGGGGAATCGTCTGCTCGTAGATGGGGAAGAGCGTGCCCATGTTGAGATAGATGGCGCCGCCGCCGGCAACGAGCGCCTCGCCCTCGTCGGGCAGATAGACCATGGCGGCCGAACCGCCCACGGCGAGCTGCGCGTTGGCGACAAAGTCGATCGTCACCGTGTTGGTGATGGAGCCGGCCATCGGATTGGTGGCGCGAATCTCCTCCACGGCCTTGACCATATGTTGCTTAAGCTGTTCCGAATCAATCACTGCACATGTCTCCTTGGCATAGAAAAGGGGCGCTGTGCATAGACAGCGCCCCTGTAAAGGCGGCATGCTCCCTACGCCAGCATTAACTGACAGGTTCAAAGGATTGGGCCCCATGCCCTCTCAGCCTTGTGGTTTGCACCGCCGGCACTCCCGCATCGAATCTGTTGTTCCCTATACTAACGCACCTGCCAAAAAGGGACAGGTTTATTTTGGCAGGTCGTTACAATAGGTAGGACCGATACGAAAATGGGGGCTTTATGATCAAACTTGTGCTGACCGATATGGACGATACGCTGATTCCTGCTGGACACGATGGCGCCAGCGACTACGCCATCGAGGGCATTCATGCCATGCAGGCGGCGGGCCTGCACTTTGGCCCGGTTTCGGGTCGCCAGCCGTCCGCGATGGGCTGGATGTTCAAAAATCGTTCCGAGTGCTTCTCGACTGGCGCGTTCTGTAACGGCCAGGTGATGTTTGTTGACGGCGAGGTTGTTGCCTCCCGTGCGAGCGACAACGGTGCCCTCATGCGTCTTGCCGACTATCTGGAGCAAGAGACCGACGATACCTATCTGAAGGTCTATAGCCTGGGCGATGACTTTTGGGGCAACGATGCCTATTGCGTGACAAGTGACCCCGAGCGCGTTCGTCGCGCCATGGAGTCGGGCGGCAACGCATGGCTCAAAGGCGAAGAAGCCCCGTGCCGTCCCGTCGTCGATGACGCGCCGGTGTTTAAGGCGAATATCTGGAGTGCCCGCTCGCGTGAGGAACTCGCGGAGCTACGCGAGCGCGTTGCCGCTGAGGTGCCGGAACTCTCGCTTGTGTTCCCCAACAACCGTGTGCGCCTGTTTGACATCCTTCCGGCCGGTTGGGACAAGGGCTGCGCTGCGCTGGAGCTGGCGCGCACTTTGGGTCTGACGCCCGACGAGGTGGCCGTATTTGGCGATTCCGATAACGACCTGCCCATGATCGATGCCGTTCCCAACTCCGTTGCAGTCGCCAATGCCAACGAGGCCGTCACGGCTGCCGCACGCTGGCATATTGGCGCTGCGGCAGATGATGCGGTCGCCGGGGCTCTGCATCAGATTGCCGCCTGCGCCGCGACGGGGGAGATGCCGCCGTTTATGCGTCAGATGGACGCGGCGGGTCTTGGCATCACGAACGTCTAGGGAGAAGGCTATGAAGCTCCAGCAGCTCAGATATGTCGTCAAAGTTGCCGAATGTGGCAGCATCACCGAGGCCTCGCGCCGACTCTTTGTGTCGCAGCCTTCGATTACCGCGTCGATTCGCGATCTCGAAAACGAGATGGGCGTGCACATCTTTGAGCGCACCAACAAGGGCGTCATTGTGTCCGAGGAGGGCGAGACCTTCTTGGGCTACGCGCGACAGGTGCTCGACCAGGCCGATCTGCTCGAAGGCAAGTACAAGGGCGCGTCCGAGCAGGTGCCGCACTTTAGTGTGAGCTGCCAGCATTATTCCTTTGCCGTTAATGCGTTTGTCGATGTGATCCGTGAGTTCGATGCCGCGCGTTACGACTTTACCCTGCGCGAGGAACAGACTCACGAGATTATCGAGGACGTCGCGCATATGAAAAGCGAGCTCGGCATCCTGTATCTGTCGGAGCACAATCGCGAGGTCATCGAGCGCATGCTGGCGGCCAACGAGCTCGTATTCGAGGGGCTCTTCTGCGCCGCGCCGCATGTCTTTGTATGCGCCGACCATCCACTGGCGGACCGCGCCAGCGTGACGCTCGAGGATCTCGAGGACTATCCGTTTTTGTCCTACGAGCAGGGCAGCTACAACTCGTTTTACTATTCCGAGGAACTGACCTCGACCTTTGAGCGCCGCAAGAATATCCGCGTGCGTGATCGTGCGACGCTGTTCAACCTGGCCATGGGCCTTAACGGCTACACGGTGTGTTCGGGCGTGATCAGCCATGAACTTAACGGCCCCGGTATTATCTCGATTCCGCTCGATGTAGACGAGTACATGGAGATTGGCATTATCACGCGCAAGAACACGACACTTACGCGCTACGGTCAAGCCTATATCGACGCGATCCGTCAGCATATCTAGACTGCTGCGTCCTGTACAGGTCAAATCTCTTCATGGCAGTCCCAACTGATATAGGAAGCATCTATATCAAACTGTTATAAACGTATATTTTACGATGGCTATATGAGCGCTCATACTTTGTCCCAGTAAAGCAACCAATGCAAAGGGAGATATCTATGAGCACTTCGATTCAACCGAACGCGCCGTTTCGCGCCGATATCGTCGGCAGCTTTCTTCGTCCGCAGGCTGTAAAGGACGCCCGTGCCGCCTATGTCGCGGGTAAACTCGACGCTTCCGGCCTTAAGGCCGTCGAGGACGAGGCCATCCGCGACTTAGTGGCCAAGCAGAAGGCTGCCGGCCTGCAGGTTATCACCGATGGCGAGTTCCGCCGCAGCTACTGGCACCTCGACTTTATGTGGGGGCTCAACGGCATTGAACGCCGTACCTCGCGTACGGGCTATATGTTCCACGACGAGGAGACTACGGCCGACACCGCCGTGGTAACCGGCCCCATTAGCGGCGAGAACCATCCGTTCGTCGAGCACTTTAAATTTGTCAAGGCGCTCGAGGGGGAGGGCCAGGTCGCGCGACAAACCATTCCGGCGCCGATCCAGACGTTCTCCGAAGTCACGCTCGACCGCTGCGATGGCCAGCAGGAGAGCCTGCGCGCTGTCTATAAGACCGATGAGGAACTTGCCGACGCCATCGCAGCCGCTTATCGAACCGTGATTGCCGAGCTTTATGCCGCTGGTTGCCGTAACATCCAGTTCGACGACTGCACCTGGGGCATCTACTGCGATACCGACTTTGTGTCCAAGACCGGTATGAGCCCGGTTGACCTGCAAAAGGTGGGCGAGCTTGGTGTGGCGCTCAACAACGCCGCCATCGAGGGCAAGCCCGACGACCTGGTCATTAACACGCACGTGTGCCGTGGTAACTACCACTCTACCTATGCCTTCGAGGGCGGCTATGACCCCATCGCGCCGTACCTGTTCGCAAACGAGGATGTCGACGCATTTTACCTGGAGTTCGATACGCCGCGCGCCGGCGGTTTTGAGCCGCTCAAGTACGTTGCCCCGGGCAAGAAGGTCGTGCTGGGCTTGGTAACCACTAAGGCGGCAGAGCTCGAGAACGAGGATGTTATCGTCGAGCGCATCCGCGAAGCCGCAAAGTACGTGCCGCTCGAGAACCTGTACCTGTCGCCCCAGTGCGGCTTTGCCAGCTGCGAGATTGGCAACAAGCTGACCGAGGACGAGCAATGGGCAAAGATCGCGCTGATCAAGCGTATTGCCGAGCGCGTTTGGAAATAGCGGTAACGTTCGCAGGTGACGGCGCGTGCGAGACATGGCGTATCGCGTACAATGGTTCGGATCGTATCGTTCGGGCAGGTTATCCGGTATGCCCGATCGCCCTTCCATTCGAAAGGACATACATGCCCCAATCCTCGACACCCGCTGTCACCGATGCCATCTACGATGCATCGTCGCTTGGCCGCCCGCGCATGTTCCTGCTCGGCCTACAGCACATGTTTGCCATGTTTGGTGCCACGGTACTGGTGCCCGTGCTCACCGGCCTCTCGGTCTCGGCAACGCTTTTGTTTGCCGGCTTGGGCACGCTCCTGTTCTACTTCTTGTCGCGCGGTAAGGTGCCGGCATTTTTGGGCTCATCGTTTGCCTTTATCGCAGGCTATGCCGCAATCGCGCCCAACGGCGAGGCCGAGCTTTTGCCCTACGCCTGCCTGGGCGTAGCTTGTGCCGGCCTGCTCTATCCGGTGCTGGCGGCCCTGTTCCGCGCCTTTGGCGCCAAGCGCGTTATGCGCTTCTTCCCGCCGGTGGTGACGGGCCCTATCGTCATTTCCATCGGTCTGATCCTGGCAAGCTCCGCCATTGCCAACTGCCAGACCAATTGGCTCGTCGCCGTTATCGCCGTGGCAGTGATCGTTATCTGCAACATCTGGGGCCGCGGCATGGTCAAGATCGTGCCGATTTTGCTGGGCGTTGTGGTGAGCTATACCGTTGCGACTGCGCTGGGCGAGGTCGACTTTTCTGGCGTCGCAGCCGCTCCCTGGGTTGGTTTGCCCATCGTGTGGGATAACACCGTGTTTGCGCTCTTTGGGCCGCAGTTCGATAGCGGTCTTGCCACGACGGCCATCATCACCATCATGCCGCTGGCCTTTGCGACCATGATCGAGCATATCGGTGACATCTCGGCTATCGGCTCCACTTGCGAGCGTAACTACATCGCCGACCCCGGCCTACACCGCACGCTGCTCGGTGATGGTCTTGCCACGATCCTGGCTTCGCTCTTTGGCGCTCCGGCCAACACTACGTATGGTGAGAACACCGGCGTGCTTGCCCTGACGCGCGTGTTTGACCCGCGCGTGATTCGCATTGCCGCGTGCTGCGCCATCGTGCTTTCGTTCTGCCCTAAGTTCGCCGCCGTGATCGCCGCCATGCCGGCATGCGTTATCGGCGGCGTGTCGCTCGTGCTCTACGGCATGATCAGTGCCGTGGGCGTTCGCAACCTTATCGAAAACCAGGTTGATTTCCAGAACAACCGCAACGTGCTGGTGGCCGCGCTGGTGCTCGTGCTCTCGCTCGGCATCGCGTACAGCACCGCCGGTGCCATCGTGTTGGAGCTGGGCGGCGTGACGATTTCGCTTTCCGGTCTTGCCGTGGGCTCGCTGGTGGGTATCGTGCTCAACGCCATTCTGCCGGGTAATGACTTTGAGTTTGATGTCTCCGAGCTTGAGGAGGCTGCTGAGTAGCAGCTGCGTTCAGCTAAAACAAAATAAATGGCGCCCGTGCGTACGCGTGGGCGCCATTTTTAATGCGTCAGTATCCAGTGGATGCCGCGGGCCATGCGTAAGTCGGTTTGGGCAAAGTGATTGCCGGGGTTGAGCTCCAGCGTTGTTGGAATGCCGCGCTCGACGAGCAACGCTTCCATCGCGCGTGTGTCGTCGAGTACATGCCGCATCATGCGGTTGGGCGTCTTGGTTTCCTTTTTGCCGAGTGACAGGTAGACGGCTTGCGGGCTGCCGGCAAAAGGGGCCGTGCTGGCACGGTCGACAAAGTCGGGAAACCATAGCGACCCCGATGCGCTCGCGGCGCGGTCAAAGGCGTCGGTTTGCCAGAGGGACCAGAGTGCGAAGAGGCCCGCGAGCGAGTAACCGGCAATGCCGCGCCAGGTGGGCGGCTGAGGAAGCGACGACTCGACCTGGGGGATTATCTGATTCAGCAGCTCATCAAGAAAATCGGCAGCTTGGCCGCCGAAAGGCTCGGCATCGCGTACGGTCCCGTCGCATGCCCAGGGGCTCAGCTCGCGATTCCAATCGAGCCCGCCAATGGTGACGAGGACGAATGGCGGACAGTCGAGCTCTCGGCAGCGGTCATAAACATCACTACCGTCGCCCAGACCTGCGGGGAGGTAGATGACAGGTGCGCTTTCGGCATGCTTTGAATGAACGGTTATCTGCTTTTGCGCTTCCAAGGCAGGCTTCTCTCAGTGTTGTGATATCGGCAGTCCCAATTGTCGCACGTCAGCGTATACCGGTTGGGCAGCATCAAGAACATTCGCGCGCGTTGTGCGGGCGCAAACAGGAAACGCCACCGCCGGAGGGGGGCTTGGCGGTGGCGTTGCTAAACGGTGCGCAGGCTAGCACTTCTGTGGGTGCCGTCCCGTGCGTTAAAGGCCAAAGGCGTCTATGAGCGCTTGCGGCTCACTACGGCGCCTGCGGCGATGGCGGCTGTTCCCGCAAGGGCGGCTGCCACGATGGCTGCGCTCGAGGCGTCGCCAGTTGCCGCGAGTTTGCCGGCGGTCTTGGCTCCCGTGGCTGCAACTGCAACGGTCTTGGTTGTCTTCGCGCCCTCGGACTTGGAACCCTCGGGTTTGGTCTCGCCGGGCTTTTCCTCGGGTTTGATCTCCTCGGGAGGCACGATGACCGTGCTCTTTGCGACAGCTGCATCGTAGGGGGAGTCGATCGTGGCGTCGCCCGTGCCGATGGTTTGACCTGCCTCGTAGGAGATGCTGGGGCCGTACTCTTCTTCGTAGCGATAGTTAATGATCTTGCTGCCTGCGGGCGTCTGGATGGGAGCGCCTTCGATCTCGATGGTGCCGATCGCCTTGCCATCCTCGCTTATAGCAAGAGCGAAGATTGCCGCCGTGTCCCCCTCGGCCGTGACCTTGCTGCGGACGATCGAGATAGTCGCGGGCGTGATGCCCTCATAGGTCTGGGCGAAAATGCCGATGTTCAGACCCCTAGGCTCAGGGATGACCCCTCCGCTTTGGTCGTTGCTGTAGTGATCGGGGCCATCGCCACCGGTCTCGACATAGCGGGCTATAGCCTTAACAACGGAGTCGCTGATGTAGATGTGGCCGCCAGCGACGTTTGGCTGGTGGTTTCTGATAGAGATTGCAACCGAGAATTTGCCTTCCGCGAACGCGTCCACGATGGAACCATTCTTGATGACGATGTCGTCCCCGTCAGTGATGAGGGCGATGGCCTGGCCGCCGCTCGCGCTTGTGCGGACCGTCACGGTCGCGTGATCGAGCGTAACGCCCTTGTAGGCATAGACACCATATTCAACACCGCTTGCGTCAAGGGAGGCGTTCGTGACCGCGAGACTACCTTCAGTGTCGACGGCAAGATCTCCCTCGGAGTTTGCCTTGACCTGACTGCCGCCCGAGATGTTGATGCCGTCTTCAGCCCAAATCGCCGCTTCTTCTATCGAGCTTGCTTCTACCTTGCCACCGCCTTTGATGATGAGGTCACTGCCCGCGGCGATGCCGTAACCTTCGTCTCCTTTAGCGATCACTGTGCCAGAGGAATCGATGGTGGTCTTGCCCTTGGATTGGATGCCTTCGGTGCCGCCCGTAGCATTCACGGTGCCCGAGCCCGTGATAGAGAGATCGCCCTTTGCCTCAATTCCGTCGGCAGTAGTGCTTGTGGTGTTCACGGTGCCTGGGCCAGAAATGGAGAGGTCGCCTGTGGATTTAATTGCATCGGTCTCGGCTGCCACATTGAGCTCATCCGTGCTATTCGAGCTCGTTATGTTCAACTCTGCTTTCTGGCTAGTGCCATCCTGCGCTTTGATGGCGGCTCCGGTGTAATCGGGCTCGGTTTTCACGGTGTTCTTGCCCTCGTAGGCAATGTTGAGCTTGCCAGCGGCCTCGATCACGCCGCCGTTATAGCCGTTGAGCTTCATGTCGTCGGCGCCGTCCCAGCTCCAGGCGCCAGCCTCGTCACCCGCCGCGGTGCCAGCCTCATACCGGCTGCCGCCGACGTCCACCCACTCCGCCGCGAGCGAGACGCTCGGCATGAGCAGCGAGCTCACCGTGAGCGCGCAGGCCAGGCCGCAGACGATGCGGCGGGTCACGCGACGCCAGCTTCCGTGCGCGAGCAGCGTGCGACGGCGCACGTCGGGCTCAGCAAAATGGGCTCCAGAGGTTTTGTCATTGCGCTTGGGGGTCGTGAACAAGGCGGCCATGGTTACTCCCATCCTCATAGGGCCTATGCGATTACGCCCAGCATATCTGCAGGAAGTAGCCGGCGGTAGTGCCGTTTGGAGGGCAAAATGTCCAAAACTTGGGAAGCAATACATCGCGCGTCCGTGCGTCGCCTGGCTTTAAAAGAAAAGCGCGGAGCCGCTCGATGCGATTCCGCGCTTTGGTGTTCTGCTTTGGCAGCTTTGCCGCTACGCTACAAAGAAGTAGACGAGGAAGGCGAGGGCTGCGATCCACATGAGCGGCTTGATCTTGGAAGCCTCGCCCTTAAAGAGCGCGACGATCACGTAGGCGATAAAGCCCAGACCGATGCCGGCAGAGATGGAGTAGGTGAAGGGCACGCCGGCGACAATCATGAACGCCGGGAAACCTTGCGACACGTCGGACCAGTCGATCTCGGAGGCCTCGCTCATCATGAGGTAGCCGACGTAGACCAGAGCACCGCAGGTGGCGGCGCTGGAAACGATGGTGACGATGGGGGAGAAGAACGCGGCGAGAATGAACAGCACGCCGGTGGTGACGGAGGTGAGGCCCGTGCGGCCACCGTCGGCGGCGCCGGAAGTGGACTCGACGAAGGTGGTGATGGAGGAGACGCCCATGAAACCGCCCACAGCAGCGGCGGCGGAGTCGACGATCAGGATCTCCTTGATATTCTCGACGTTGCCGTCGTCGGTGAGGAACTCGCCCTGCTTGGCCACGGCCATCGCGGTGCCCATGGTGTCGAAGAAGTCACTCATGAGCAGCGAGAACGAGATGACGAGGAGCGTGGGGTCGGTAAGGACCTTGACGATGGCGGGCACGCCGCCGGCGTCGGCGATGGGGCCACCGATGCTCGAGAAGTCGAGCGGGGCGATGATACCGGTCGGAGCCTGGGTCACACCTAGGGGGATACCGGCGATGACGGCGACGATGATGCCGATGAGCAGCGAGCCCGGCACGTTGCGGGAAGCCAGGGCAACCGTCACGACGATGGAGATGATGCCGACGATAAAGGTGGGGGAGGCGATGTCGCCCAGGCCGACGAGCGTACCGGCGCCAGCGGTGATGATGCCAGCGTCGCACAGGCCGATCATGGCGATAAACAGGCCCAGACCCACCGAGATGGCGTGACGCAGGACAACCGGGATGGCGTCCATGATGGCCTCGCGCAGGCCACAAAGCACGAGCAGCAAGATGACGACGCCCTCAAGGAAGATGACGCTCATGGCCACGTGCCAGTCACCGCCGCAGACGGTGGTGGTGATTCCGGCGATCATCGCGTTGACGCCTAAGCCCGACGCGCAGGCGAGCGGGCGGTTGGCGAAGATGCCCATGCAGATGGTCATGATGCCGGCGCCCAGGCAGGTGGCGCAGGCGAGCGCTCCCGCATCGATGCCAGCGCCCGAGAGCACCGCGGGGTTGACGGCAATGATGTAGGCCATTGCCAGGAACGTTGTCAGTCCAGCGCGAAGTTCGGTCCCGATTGTGGACTTGCGCTCACTGACGTGAAAAAGTTCGTCCATGCATACCCTTTCCTTGTTCGGCCCCGAGTTTAGGCCGATTGACACGAACTCAACTACTATAGCCCCTTTACGACGCTGTTGTTCCTCGCATGTTGATGTTCGGCGCTTTGTAGCAGACGGACGGTATTTTTCGCATGAGAATGTGTGGGTACCGTATACTTAAGCGGTTACAACGACCCCTATGGAGGAACGTATGATTAAAGAGCTCTGCCACGACGAGGCTATTCTGTCTCAGCGTTGCGAGGTTGCGACCGTCGAGGACGAGTCGGTTGCTCAGGACCTGATCGATACCATCAAGTCGCTCGACGATGCCGGCTGCCTTGCTGCCAACCAGATCGGCGTCACCAAGAAGGTTTGCGTCTATCTGGACGACGCCGGCGAGCCCCACGTGCTCTACAACCCCCGTCTGGTGTTTGGCCTGGGCGCCAGCAAGATGGAGGAGAGCTGCCTGACGCACGAGGAGGTCACCAAGTCCACGCGCTATATCAAGTGCAAGGTTGCCTTTGACCAGATCGTCGACGGCAAGATGCGCGAGCGCAAGCAGGACTTCGTCGGCTTTGAGGCGCAGATGGTTCAACACATGATTGACCACTGTCTAGGAAAGTTGGTCTAAGGGGACCAAAGCACCGCACCTTGCCGCTCAATCGTCGCTCGCGTACCTTAAGTACGCTTCGCTCCTCTTTCGTGGCAATCTGCGGCACTTTGACCCCTTAGACGACCAACGGGGTTAACTTGGTTGAGTTTATCCTGCTTGAATAGTCCGGGCGTGACATTGTTGTCATGTCCGGGCTTTTGTGTTTAGCGCCTTTTTGTTTGGAGACAATGAAATTAGCAAGAACGTAAAGCTAGGAGGCGCTATGTGTACGAGTATTCGATTTACCGATAATTCTGGTCACATGTATCTGGGCCGCAACCTCGACTGGAGCTTTGACTACGGCCAACAGGTTCGCGTGATGCCGCGCGGGTTCCACATCCCGTATTCGTTTATCGACGACGCGACAGCGGCACACGCGGTGATCGGTATGTGCATCGATTACAAGAACTATCCCATGTTTTTCGATTGCGGTAACGATGCGGGTCTGGCTGTGGCGGGGCTCAACTTTCCCGGCTATGCCGAGTATGCCGAGGGCCCTGTCGACGGCAAGACCAATATCGCGGCCTATGAGTTTCCCCTGTGGGTGGCAGCGACGTTCTCGACGGTCGATGAGGTCGAGGCCGCGCTGCGCGACACGGTGATTGTCGCCAAATCTGCCGGAGAGGGGCTGGGCGTGTCGCTGCTCCATTGGATTATCGGCGACAGCCAGCGCAGCATCGTGGTCGAGATGATGGCTGACGGCCTGCATGTATACGACGATCCGGTCGACACCCTTGCCAATCAGCCCACCTTCCCGTGGCACATGGAAAACCTCCGCACCTATATCACCGCCACAAGCGATTTTCCGCAGACGGCGAAGTGGCGTGGCGCCGAGCTCAAGCCCTATGGAGCCGGTGCCGGCATGCGTGGCATTCCGGGCGATTGCTATTCGCCGAGCCGTTTTGTAAAGGCGGCGTACCTCAATGCCAATTACCCGCAAAAGGAGAGCGAGACCGAAAACGTCGTTCGCATGTTCCGCTCGCTCGAGGGCGTGGTGATGATCGAGGGGGCGTCCAGGATGGGCGATGGCAAGTTCGAGAAGACTATCTACACCGGATGCTTTAGCGCGCGCACGGGCAATTATTACTACGCGATGTATGGGGATCCGTCGATTCGCTACGTGAGCCTGATGGATGCCGAGGGCGCGAGCCCCGATAGGCTCGTGGTTCCCGAGCCGCGCCGTTCGTAGCCGATAGCTTTACCGCAATGCAAAGCGGCCCTGTGTCTCTCGTGAGGTGCAGGGCCGCTGTCGTTGATTTGTGACGTCGCTAGAAGTTGGCGTCGTTGAGTTGTTCACTCTCGAGGCCGTCGAGCTGTTGCTGTTCGGGCGTATCGGCGACGCTCTCGAGCAACTCGGTGGGATCGACGTTCATGTCCTTACCGGCTTCGTTGCCGTTGACCAGGTCGTCCGAGAAGATGTCGACTTCCATTTCCTCGGCCTCTTCGATCAGGATCTCGAGCGGCACCTGGGTGCGCATGAGCTTAACGGCCGGACGCATGCGGGCAAAGAGCGGTACGTACTCAATGATGATGGCCGAGTTCTCAAGACCGTACCAACGTGCCGGGCTTCCGCAGGCGCGGCGGACGGCGTACTTGATGGCCATGACGCGATGGTCGTTGCGGTTGATGTCCGTCTCGGGAGCGAGCATCTTGCGCAGCATGCAAAAACGGAAGTCGCCCACGTTGCCGCGTGTCTCGTAGATGGAGTAGGTGTGATGCTGCGGCGGCAGCTCACCCGATGCCATCAAGTCGCCAACGATCTGGCGCAGGTAGGCATTCACGCGCTGGTTGACCTTAAAGCCCAGGTCCAGGCGCACGCGGAACAAAAAGTCCGTGCCAAAGGTCTCAACGGAATACTCGTGCGTATAGGGCTCGTCGGTAACGTGCACGTTGATGAACCAATATGCCTTGGCACGCTTGGGGTGCTTGTCCAGGATGGAATAGAGCACGTCGCGGTCGAGCGTGAGCGGATCGGGGCTGTTGGTGAGAAATACCAGATTGTCGGCGAGCACGGGATAGGTCTCGTCATTGCGCAGGCGGTTGAGCTGGTCGATGTACTTGGAGACGGGCAGCAGAATCGTCTGCGTGCGCTCGATGGCGGTGCCGCGACGCCACACGTACATAAGGCCAAACAGCAGTGCGGCCAGGAAGATCATGACGTAACCGCCGTCAAAGAACATGGTGAGGCACGAGGCGAAGAAGCACAACTCAATGGCACCAAAGAGCAGGGCGAAGACGCAGGCACCCAGCTTGTGCTTGAGGATGCCGGCGATATAGCTCGTCAAAAGCGTCGTGGTCATGAGCATGGTCACGGTAATGGCGAGGCCATAGGCGCTCTCCATGCGCTCGGAGTTTTGGAACAGCAGCACGATGAAGATGCAGCCGACCCACATGATGTTGTTGACGAGCGGAATGTAGAGCTGGCCCTTGGTGTCGCTGGGGTAGTGGATGCGCAGATGCGGCATAAGGTTGAGTCGCGTGGCCTCGGATACCAGCGAGAACGAGCCGGTGATGAGCGCCTGCGAGGCAATGATGGCCGCCACGGCCGAAAGCACGATGGCAAAGGGGCGCAGGGGCTCGGGAAGCATCATATAGAACGGGTTGACGATATCCATTGCGAGCATCTGGGGATTGGAGTTGTTGGCGAGCAGCCAAGCGCCCTGACCCAGATAGTTAAGGATGAGGGCCGCCTTTACGAACGGCCAGGATGCGTAAATGTTAGCCTTGCCCACGTGACCCATGTCCGAATAGAGTGCCTCGGCGCCGGTCGTCGACAGGAAGACGAAGCCGAGCACCATGATGCCCGAGTGGTTGATGGGCGAGAACAGGAACATGATGCCGCGGATGGGGTTGAGCGCGCGCAAGATGGACAGGTTGCCGAGCATGTTGAACAGGCCGGCGCCTGCCAGGAACAGGAACCACAGTGTCATGAGCGGGCCGAACAGCTTGCCGATTGACGAGGTACCGGCGCGCTGCATGGCAAATAGGCCGCAGATAATGATGATGGTAATAATGATGACGTTGGTTTGCCCGTCACCCAATAGCGCGTGGCCCCACTCGATAGTGCGCAGGCCCTCAATGGCCGTGGTAACCGTGACGGCGGGGGTGAGGATGCCGTCGGCGAGCAGCGCCGCGCCGCCGATCATGGCGGGGAGAATCAGCCACGGCGCCACCTTGCGCACGAGGCTGAACAGGGCAAAGATGCCGCCTTCGTTATGGTTATCGGCCTTCATGGCGATTAAAACGTACTTGACCGTGGTCACGAGCGTCATGGTCCAGATGACGAGCGAGAGCGCGCCCAAGATCATGTCCTCGCTGACGGTACCGATGCCGCCGTTGTTGGCGACGATTGATTTCATGGTGTACATGGGGCTCGTGCCGATGTCACCGTAGACGACGCCGAGCGTAACGAGCAGCATGCCAGCGGAGAGGGGAATGGCTCCATGCCCGCCTTGACTACGCTGGTCTTGGAGGCTTGCCTCCAGCTTGTTGTGTGCCACGTGGACTCCCTTGGACATCAGGCCTCTGCCACGAGCAGTAGACCTTTATGCCATCTTTATACATATAAGAGCAGTTTGGCACATCGGGGTGTTTTAGACAATAATCCCCATCTGGGGATTATTCATATACGCAGGTAGTATTTCAGAGCAGGGGCTATTAAGCACGTGCTGTCTGGGCGATGCCGGCCTTGGCGTTTGTGCGTTTGCCGGCGAGTTCGCAAAAAATTGCGCCGCCGATGATAAGCGCGGCGCCCATCAGACGGACCGGTGTTATGGTTTCGCCCAAAAGGACGGCCGAGAACACGACGGCCGAAAGTGGCTCAAGGTAGCCGACGACGGCGACGGTCTGCACGGGCAGTTTGGCGACGGCGCTAAAGTAGAGCAGGCAACCGATGCCGGTGTTGACAATGCCGAGCATGGCAACGGCGCGCCAATCGATGCCGGCGGCAATGCTGGGGGAGAGGAACGAGGGGGCACCTTGCGTGAAGAGCGTAAGGATCAACGCGGTTACAAAGGCGGCGCTCACCTGGAGCGTGGAGTTCTCGAGACCTTCGATATGTGGCGCTCCCTTGCTGGCAATGACCATCAACGCGTAGCAGAAGGCCGAGGCGATGCCGCACACGATGCCCGCGATGGGCATATTGCCGCCGAGACCTTGGGCTGCGATGAGGAAGGCGCCGCAGGCGACGGCTATGAAGCCGGTAATTTTACCGCCGGTCAGCTTCTCGCCAAAAATGAGCGGGGAGAGGGCCATAACGATGATGGGACCGCAGTAATACAGCAGCGAGGATACGCCGACGCCGATCGTCTGGTAGGCGCGGAACAGAAAAATCCAGCTGGCGCCCAGCGCGGCTCCCGAGAGGAGAAGGGCTGCGGCTTCGCGGGGGCGAGATGGCGCCTGCAGTTTATGGCGTTGAGTGATGGCGAGGATGGTGACAAGCGAGAGTGCGCCCAAAAACGTGCGCAGGAGCACGATATCAGAGCTCGGCAGCGCGATGGCAGCGGCGATGATGCCGTTTGAGCCAAACAATAGCAATGCTGCTAAGTACGTAAACAGTCCGTTGTTCATGCGCTGACATCCCCTCTATATCCGAACATGTTCACTATGGGTGAACTGGCTTTAGAAGAAAAGCGAATATAATGCATCGCAAACATGACAAAAACTCATGCAAGGGTGGGGACGTGCCGTGGAGACCAATATCCAAAAGATGCAAGTGCTGCTTGAGACGGTGCGTGCCGGCAGCTTTACGCGTGCTGCAGAGCGGCTGAGCTATTCGCAGTCGGGCGTGAGCCGTATGGTGGGCGACCTTGAGGCAGACTGGGGTTTTAAGGTGCTTGATCGCAGCCGCGAGGGCGTGGTGCTTTCTGCCGACGGGCGGCAGGTCATGCCGGCAGTCGAGGCGTTATGCGAAGAGTTTGGCCGCCTGCAGCGACGCGTGGACGAGATGCGAGGGCTCATGCGTGGCAAGATCTGTATCGGTACGTTTTCGAGTGTGGCGACCCATGTACTGCCGCCGGTGATCGCGCGGTTTCGCGCCGATCATCCGGACGTCGATTATGAGTTGCTGATGGGCGATTACTCCGAGATTGAGCAATGGGTGGCGGAAGGCCGCTGCGACCTGGGCTTTATTCCGCGCGAGCCACGCGGCGCCGGCATGGCGTCGCGGCCGTTGGTACAAGACGAGCTGATGGCCGTGGTGCCAGCGGGCTCCTCGCTTGCCACCGCGGAGGTCGTTTCCCTTGCCGATTTGGCCAACGAGCAGTTTATTCTGCTGGAACGCGGTAGCGACGACGAGATTACGCCGCTGTTCCGTCGGGCGGGGCTGACGGTGCGCTCCAAGCTGTCGACCTGGGATGACTATGCGATTATGGCCATGGTCGAGGACGGCCTGGGCGTGAGCATTCTTCCCGCGCTCATCTTGCGCCGCTGCCAGTTCGATGTTGCCGTGCGCCCGCTCGAGGGACATCCTCATCGGCAGATCAACGCCATATACCGCACCGCCGACGTTTCGCTCGCGGCGGCTCGTTTCCTCGAATATCTCTAAAAGCGCGTGCCCGTTGTCCACCTCGGGACGATTCTCGGGGTTCGGTACATTTTCTTGTGAAATTGAACTTCCAGATAATGCGCCGCGCTATACTGCTTGCTAAATTGAACCTTGGTTCAATTCGTGTTCTATAAATTGAACTTTGCCGGCAAGGAGGTTCCTGTGGCCCAAGAGACGTTTAGCGATCGCCTGCGACAGACCATGTCCGATCGAGACGTTCGCCAGTCGGACGTAATCCGCGCATCGGAGATGCTCGGCAAAAAACTCGGCAAGAGTCAGATGAGCCAATATGTGAGTGGCAAGACGATTCCGCGGCGCGATGTGGCAGAGCTGCTCGCCCGCATTTTGGAGGTCGATGTTTCCTGGCTGCTTGCCGGTGACGCCGATCAAGGCGAGACATCATCGCCTCGCAACGATTCCAAGCCCGAACCCCATCCCTCAGCTCAAATTCCAAGGAGCACCACCATGCGTACTTTTTCTAAATCCACCAAGCTTGATAACGTCCTGTATGACGTGCGCGGTCCCGTCGTCGACGAGGCTGCCCGCATGGAGGACGAGGGCGAGCGCATCCTCAAGCTCAATATCGGCAATCCGGCGCCCTTCGGTTTCCGCACGCCCGATGAGGTCATCAAGGACATGCGCCAGCAGCTGCCCGACTGCGAAGGCTATTCCAACTCGCGTGGCCTGTTCTCCGCGCGCAAGGCGATCATGCAGTATTCGCAGATCAAGGGCCTGCCCAACGTTCAGATGGAGCATATCTACACGGGCAACGGCGTGTCCGAACTCATTCAGCTTTCGATGAACGCGCTGCTCGACAATGGCGACGAAATCCTGATCCCCAGCCCCGACTACCCGCTGTGGACGGCGTGCGCAACCCTTGCCGGCGGTCATCCCGTGCACTATCTGTGCGATGAACAGGCGGATTGGTATCCCGACCTGGAGGATATGGAGTCCAAGATCACGAGCGCGACCAAGGCCCTCGTCATCATCAACCCCAACAACCCCACGGGCTCTGTCTATCCGCGTGAGGTGCTCGAGGGCATTGTCGAGATCGCGCGCAGGCACCAGCTCATGATCTTTGCCGACGAGATCTATGACCGCCTGTGCATGGACGGCTACGAGCACGTCTCCATTGCCTCGCTCGCCCCCGACCTGCCTTGCATTACGTTTAGTGGCCTGTCCAAGTCGCATATGATCGCGGGCTATCGCATTGGCTGGATGGTGCTTTCGGGCAACCAGCGCTGCATGAGCGACTTCATCATGGGCGTCAACATGCTCTCTAACATGCGCCTGTGCTCCAACGTGCCGGCTCAGTCGATCGTTCAGACGGCGCTCGGCGGCCATCAGTCGGTTAACGACTACATCCGTCCCGGCGGCCGTGTCTACGAGCAGCGCAACTTTGTGTATGAGGCGCTCAACAAGATCGATGGCATCTCGGTGGTCAAGCCGCGCGCGGCGTTCTACATCTTCCCCAAGATGGATGTTAAGAAGTTCAACATCACCGATGACGAGCAGTTTGCCCTCGACCTGCTGCACGAGAAGAAGATCCTCATCACGCGCGGCGGCGGCTTTAACTGGGCTGAGCCCGACCACTTCCGCATCGTGTACCTGCCGCGCATGGAAGTACTCAAAGAGTCCCTCGAAGACCTCGCCGACTTCTTTGATCATTACCGCCAAAGCTAGTGGGATAGAAGCTCCGCACTATGAAAAGCTCCCTGCAGTTGTTTTGCTGCAGGGAGCTTTCTTGAATCGGTGGAACTAGATCACTATCCCGTTGCAGTGGTCGATTTCGTGTTGGATGATCTCGGCGGTGTAGCCCGAGAAGTTTTTGATGCGGTGGACGAAGTTCTCGTCCAAATACTCAACCTTAATGCGGCGATAACGAGTGCAGGGACGCTCGCCGACGAGCGAAAGGCATCCTTCGCTCGTCTGATAGGCATTGACCTGCTCAAGAATTTGCGGGTTGTACATGAGCAGCGCCCTGTTGCCGTCCTTTACGCAGATGATGCGTTTGCGCACGCCGATCATGTTGGCGGCGAGCCCCACGCACTCGTGCTCATGCTCGTGGAGCGTATCTAGGAGGTCTTGCCCGGTCACGGCGTCGTCGGGCCCTGCGTCTTCGGAAGGCAGGCGCAAAAAGAACTCGGATTTCATGATGGGCTTAATCATGGCGGGCTCCTTAAGGTGGACACGATTGGTTCAGGCCATGATACCGCGACATGTCGCATTAATGTGTGCACATAGATTCTGCAGCTAGATTGGATGGCGACACCATAAACTAATGGACGTTTTGCCGAGAGGCATGAATGTTTAAAGCGCAAAGAGTGCGCGACGGGCCCCGCGAATGGGGCGATGATGCCCGAGAGGGCCAAGAAGGAGTCTCATGTCCGAGAACGAAGAGATCATGAACGAGACCGAGAACGAGACCATGGCTGCCGAGGTTGAGGTAGCTGAGACCGTGGAGACCGAAGCTGCCGAGGTTGAGGCTGCTGACGAGGTTTCCGCCGAGGAGGAGGCCGAGGTTGTCGAGGCCGCCGTTGATTACGATGACGAAGAGCTGATGGACAAGATGCAGAAGGCCGCCCGCCTGCTGCGTAGCCGTCGCTTTGCTATTTCCAAGGAGGAGGAGGCCAAGGCCGAGCGCATGGCGAACATCGAGCGCGCCATCAAGCTTCTTGACCTCAAGCCCAAGATGGAGCAGAAGGAAATGTCCGACCTGCTGGGCATGCGCCTTCGTGAGCTCGATGGCCTGATGGCCGAGGCCGAGGCTGCCGATCTGGTCGGCCGCATCGACGACGCCGAGGGCGATATGCGCAAGATCGTCGTCTTCGCTGCCGAGGATGCCGCTGAGGGCCTGGTCGAGCTTGCCAACAAGAAGGAGAAGCTCCTGCCCGAGCTTTCTTACGAGGAGGCCACCGAGCTGATGGCCGCTCTCGATAAGGTTATCGCTCCGCTCGTCGCCATGGGCCTGGACGAGGATCGCGGTCCTCGCGGCGGCCGTGACGACCGTGGTGGCCGTGGCGGCGACCGTGGCGGTCGCGGCGGCTTTGGCGATCGCGGTGGCCGTGGTGGCGACCGTGGCGGCCGCGGTGGCGATCGCGGTGGCCGTGGCGGCTTTGGTGACCGCGGCGGCGACCGTGGCGGTCGTGGCGGCTTTGGCGGCAACCGTGGTGGCTATGGCGACCGCGGCGGCAACCGTGGCGGCTTTGGCGGCAACCGCGGTAACGACCGTGGCGGTCGTGGTGGCGATCGTGGCGGCCGCAACGGCGGCGGCTTCCGCGGCAACCGCTTCTAATTAGTTACGGCGTTTTACCAAACGCCGTAACGGCTCGACGCTGCGCGGGCCGCATTTGGACAATCTGACGTTCAACTTCAAGGGCGCGACCAGAAGGTCAGC
>CALBUZ010000112.1 GCA_937969105.1 uncultured Collinsella sp.
CTTCTCTTCGGCATCTTTCTAAAAAACGGAACAACGTTGCTAGCCTTTGGCTATGGCGTTTGTGGGGAGGATATTGGTTTCCTCTGGAATGCAATCGATCCTTCTGCGCCTGATGAGTCCCTTGCGCGCAGCGCTTTTGCCGGTACATCCCTGTTCGTTCCACTCATCGTTTGTTTGGTGCTTTTACAGGAGCATGGCTATAAAGAGGGATGCCGAATTTCTATGGCAAGAGGTCTCGCCCGCTTTAATGGTGCATTAGCACATGCATTTTCGTCTGCTTTAATCATTGGCGCAGCATATAGTGCGCTTTGCTTTCTTCTGTTTGCAATAGCGATAACACGTGGAGGGCAAAACTATGCGCATAGCATGCTGGCTGCATTTTTGCCCGCAATGATGATTAACGCCGTATTGGTGATATCGCTTGCGTTGGAGACGGTGGCCATCTACCGGATTACGAGCAGCGCTGTATTGAGCGGGGCTGTGGTGATAATTGGATTTGTCATGAGCTTGACGCTCTACGGATCTTTCCTTCAGGCACCTACACCATCCTTGCGATGGATCTTGCTCCTTCCGGGGCCGTACCTTGGAGTCGGATGTGCCCTTGGGTATAGCGATATGGGCCAGCTGACGCTTCTGGGATATGGCGTGGCAGCCAGCTGTCTATCGGTTTTGGTTTACGCTCTCGTGAGCTTTCATGCTGGGGGTGTACTCAATGGCTCATCAGATTAAAAGATTCCTTCATTCAGAATGGAAGCATGTGAGCAAATGGACGTACGCCTTAATCCTGGTAATTTATGCGTGCATGGTGGTATTGCAGATTAATTCTTTCCCGATGTGGTTCTGTAGCCTCCGTGAGAACAGTTTCTTGGGCTTTTTCCCAGACCCGACGCTTCGGCTATCGGCAGAGGATGTCCTTCTATTTGGTAATGCAGAGGTTTTTCGCGGTCTGCTGTTCAACGTGGCCCCGTTGGCTCATGCATTGTTCTTTCCGTTCATCGCGGCTTGCATTGTGCCGCGCTTTGTCGGTTCGGGCTTTATTGAGGAACCGTGGGGGTTGTCGGAGGCTCGGGGAGGGAAGCGTGTGTACGCTATCGTTGCGCGAGTGATGCTGTCTTCTTTTGCCCTTTTGGGCGCGTTTATCCTGTCGAGTGTCGTTTTGTACTGTCTTAACTGCGTAATCGTTTTGGATGCTCAGCAGTATTTCAACCTGCATGTATTTTGCTATCGACTTCTTCTGGCGAGTGTCGTCTGCCTTGCATACGTGGTTTCTTGCGTAATCGTTGTTTCCTATTTTGGGTCCGGCTTCGGTCCGATTGGCATGCTGCTGCTTGTCAACGTCGTAGCGATCTACATACAGCTCGGGGCCAATTCCATGCTTCCGCTTCCGGCCTCGATGCTCATGTGGATTTGCGGCGTGACCCCGTTGGAGGATGGTCAATGCACCTCGATTTTAATTGACTGCCTGATTAACGTAGCAAGCGTTCTTGCCATTTGCTTTACCGTCGACCAATTGCGGTCGAGATTTCTTTGATTGTTTGTGAGGGATAAACATACCGAGCATACCAAATACAGGGGGGCGGGCACCGTAGCTGGTGTCCGCCCCCTGGCATGGAAAGCTTTAGCCTGTGTAGCTCGTGAGCTAACGGGCCTGCTTAACCTTTGCCGCTGCCTCGACAAACGACTTCCATAGGTTAAAGTCGGTCTCGAGCGTCTTCCACGTGTACTCAGGGTGCCATTGCACGCCCAGGCAGAACGGCTGGCCTTCGACTTCGATGCACTCGGGAACGCCGTCGGTTGCCTTGGCGACCAGACGCGTGCTCTTGCCTAGGCGGTCGACGCAGCAGTGATGTGCCGAGTTGGTTTGGATGAGCCTATGACCGCCAAGTGCGCGCTCCAGCAACGAGCCCGGCATGACCTCGACAGGGTGTACGGGGTCGTTGAGCACGTGGGTATGGCGCCACTGCGTGCGGCCCTCGCGAGCGCCCAGGCTCGGTACGTCCATGCACAGGGTGCCGCCGGTGGCGACGTTGAGCAGCTGCGTGCCGCGGCAGGTGGTAAAGAGCGGCTTCTTGGCGCGAAGCACCTCGGTAACCAGCTTAAACTCAAAACGATCGCGAATCTCGCAGCACAGCGTGGGGTCGTAAGGACGCTCGTCGCCCCAGCGCTTGGGGTTGACGTCCGGGCCGCCGGGAATGGCGATACCGTCGGCGATTTCCACGTAATGACGGATGACATCAACGTCTTCGGTAATGGACATCTGCAGCGGCAGGCCGCCCGCGGCAAGAATGGCATCGACGAAGACGCTCGCGATCTCCTCGTTGGGGGAGAGGGTCTCGCTCAAATAGGGTTTTGCTTCTTCCCAGCGCGGTGCCACCAGGATAAGCGGGCGGTCGGCGGGGTCGACGTCGACGTGCGGGGTATAGGACGATGAGGTGCGGGTTCCGATCATAGGCGTGGCTTTCGAATCCGGGTGGGCATGGTACAGGGGTGGCGCGGGCAGGTGCTATTGATGAATTCTTCCCGCGCGCGGCAATTGGGTTAGTGGCCCTTGATGGAGTTGAGGAAGTCCTGGGCGCGTTTGGTCTGGGGGTGGTCGAAGAACTCGTCGGGCGTGCCGGTTTCCACGATCTGGCCGTCGGCCATAAACACGACGCGGTCGGCCACGCGGCGGGCAAAGTTCATCTCGTGCGTGATGACGATCATCGTCATGCCCTGCTGCGCCAAGCGCACCATGACCTCGAGCACCTCGTTGATCATCTCGGGGTCAAGGGCACTCGTGGGCTCGTCAAAGAGCATGGCCTTGGGCTGCATGGCAAGCGAACGTGCGATGGCTACGCGCTGTTGCTGGCCGCCCGAGAGCTGTGCGGGCACCTTATCGGCCTGCTCTGCAACGCCTACACGACTCAGTAGGTCCATGGCGCGCTCACGGGCCTCGTCCTTGGAGACACCCAGCACGTCGACCGGCCCCAACATGACGTTCTGCAGCACCGTCATATGTGCGAACAGGTTGAACTGCTGAAACACCATGCCCAGCTCGGCGCGCATGCGGGCAAGATCTTTACCTTCCTGCGGCAGGGGCTCGCCCTCGATGAGGATCTCGCCCGAGTCGATGGTTTCCAAGCGATTGATGGTTCGGCACATGGTCGATTTGCCCGAACCCGAGGGGCCAATCACGACAACGACCTCGCCGCGGTCAACAGAGAGGTTAATGTCGTTGAGGACATGTAGATCGCCGTAGTGTTTATCGACATGCTTGAGCTCAATCAGCGGCTGCTTGCCGGAAGCGGAGGTGCTCTGTGCCATAATGCTCGACTCCTTATTCCTAGAAATCGTAAATGGTTAGCGGATGATGGTCGCGCCGGTCTTGTGCGAAACATAGACAGCGGCCTTGTTGATCGCGACGTTGATGAGGATGTAGATGGCCGCGATCACCAGGTAGACCGACACGAGGGCGTCGTAGTTGGTAATGAGCACGCGGGCGTTTTGCATGAGGTCGGGGTAGCTCACCACGTAGGCGACGGTGGTGTCCTTGACCACGACTACGAGCTGCGAAATCAACGACGGAATGATAAAGCGAATCGCCTGTGGCAGCACGATTTTAAAGGTGATTTTAGCCTTGGAGAGACCGAGCGCCTGGGCTGCCTCGACCTGACCGCGCGGCACGGCATTGACGCCGGCGCGGAAGATCTCGGCCAGCACGCCGGCTGCAGCGAGCGCGACGGGAAGCGTGAGCATCCAAAACGACGGCAGCGCGATCTTGTACTGGGGCAGCACCAAAAAGAAGAAGTAGATGAACAGAAGGCTCGGCACGCCGCGGAAGAAATCGGTAAGCACGCGGCAGACCAGCTGCAGCGGCTTGATGTCGCTTGTGCGGCCGAGCATAAGGGCCAGACCCAGCACCAGCGCGATGGCGCCGGCCGTGAGTGCGACCTTAACGGTGCCCTCAAAGCCGGCAAGCAGGAACTTCCAGGTGGTGAGGTGCGTAAAGAAATACCAATAGTGGACCGAAAGCTGACCGGTCGCATAAAAGCGCTGCAGTACGAGGGCGACGAGTGCGGCGACGGCGACAAGCGAGATGGCGGTGCCGATGCGAATCTTGGCGCGCATCTTGGGGCCGGGAGCCTCGTAGAGCGCATCGCGCATGGTGAGTGCGGAGGAGGAGTGCTTGCTCATCGGAGGATCCTCACCTTCTTATCGATGTAGTTGCCAATGTGGCTCACCACAAAGGCCGTGCCCAGGTAGCCGAGCGCCGAGATAAAGAACGCGGCGACGCCGCCGAGCGAGCGCGTGTTGATGTAGCTCACCACGCCGGTGAGCTCCTGCGGTTTAAGCGGCACCTGGCTGCCGAGCGCGGTGGTGAGCATGACGGCGATAAAGAGGTTGGTCATGGGCAATACGCTTGAGCGCAGTGCCTGTGGAATCACAATCTTGGCGAGGATACGGCTGAAGCTCATTCCGAGCGAGCGGGCGGCTTCCACCTGGCCGACGCCAACGGTGTTGATGCCGCTCATAAAGTTCTCGGAGCCAAAGGCCGAGCCCAAAAGGACCGTGGCGACGATAACGCAGGTGCGGTAGGGCAGGACGACCTTGAGCGGCGGCAGCGCATAGACGACGATGATGAGCAGCGCAATGCCGGGGATGTTACGGAAGACCTGGACATACAGGTCGCCAAAGACGCGCAGCGGCTTGAGCGGCGACACGCGCATCACGGTGACGGCAACGGCCAGCACCATGGCGATGGCAAACGACTCAAGTGTCATGCCCCAGGTTGCTAGCAGGGCGTCGATATAGTTCTGGCCATAGAGCGACCAGAGCTCGGAGAGACTCATGCGGACCTCCTGCCGGTAAGGAAAGGGGCTCCCGTGTGTACGGAAGCCCCGACAACTCAGTGAGGAAACAGTTTACCGCAATAAAGCGCATCATGCGTTTCCGTATGGTTTCGTTGCGGCTGTTACCAGGCTCGCTGCCTAGGCGCCGATCTCGGGCAGCTCGGGAACATTGGTGTCGCCCGTACGGTCGCCGATGCAGATCTGCCACAGCTCAGTCCAGGTGCCGTCGTCCTCGATCTTCTTAAGGAAGTCGTTGACAAAGGCGACGCCGTCGGAATCGAGCGGTAGACCGATGCCATAGGGCTCCTTGCTGCCGAAGGGCTTGCCGGCGATCTTGTATTTACCGGGCTCGCGGACCAGGGCGCTCTGCTGCATGTTGTTATCGATGACGTAGGCGTCAACGCGGCCCTGCTGGAGTGCCTGGCGGGCTTCCTCGTCGGTCTTGAACTCCTGCTGGCTGGCCTTGGGGGCGAACTCCTCCAGGATGGCGGGACCGTTGGAGCCGGACTGGACGGCGACGTTCTTGTCGGCAAGGTCGTCGACGCTCTTGATGTCGTCGTTATCGGCGAGCACCAGGATGGCCTGCTGGGTGTAGTAGTAGGGACCGGCAAAGGAGACGAGCTTCTTGCGCTCGTCAGTGATGGTGTAGGTGGCAAAGACGGCGTCGACCTGGCCGTTCTGCAGGACGGACTCGCGCGTGTCCGAGGTCACCTGGGTGATCTCGACCTTGTTCTCGCCCAGAATGTAGTTGGACAGGAGCTGTGCGATACCGGCGTCGAAGCCGCGGGTCTGACCGTCTTTCTCGTTGAGGAGGGAGAAGAGCGTAGAGGTCTGAACGCCACCGATCTTAAAGACGCCGGCGTTCTTAACGGCCGTCGCCCAGGTGCTGGCGGCGATGGCGTCGTTATCGGCTTTGGGACCGTTGCCGACGAGCTTGTCGAATGCCTTGGCATCGAGCGTGGCGGAAACCTCGGTATCCTCGGAGCCCTTGGAGGAGCCGGCGGCGGAACCCTTGTCGGCCTCGGCGCTGGTGTCGGAGCAGCCGGCAAGACCAAGGCCGGCGACGGTTGCGAAGGTGGCGGCAACGAAGCCGCGGCGGTCGAGAACGACCTGCTGGGAGAGGTTCTTGCTCATGGTAGAACACCTTTCTCAATAAAATCCCTAGCGGTTGAGTAGAGTTATACCCTATCGCGCTCAAATGGGTCAACACGAAATAAACCAGAAACATACTTACCTTATGGGTTATTGTATCTACCAAAAAGGGACAGGCACCTTCGTGGTGGTTCTGGCCGATGCAGTGGTATGCCTTACTGTTTTATCTCGATCTGTAACATCTGGACGGACAAAAGGTCACTATCTGTTACAGATTGAGACAAAGGTCTGGGACTAAGACGTCTTATCTAGATCTGTAACAGTTAGACGGGAATTCGGGCCCTAGATGTTACAGATTGAGATAATTGAGCTGTGAAAACAAAAACCTCCGCAGGGGTGCTTCCCTTGCGGAGGTTTTCTTACTCGTTGAGTAGCCTTACGGCTTCGGCGACCATGTTCTCGACCGTCATGCCGTTCTGCGCGAGCAGTTCGTTGGGGTCGTAGCGGTCGGGGAAGCCCTTGGCGATGCCGAAGGTGCGGGTGCGCAGCGGCGTGCAGGCCAAATAACATGCCACGCGTTCGCCCCAGCCGCCGTCCAAGATGCCGTCCTCGAGGGTGACGACAACGCGATGCTCGGCGGCAAGGCTGTCGAGGAACTTGCGGTCGAGCTCGGTTGCAAAGCGCGGGTTGACGAGCGTGGCCTCGATGCCGTACTCGGCGGCCAAGCGGTTTGCCACGCGCTCGCCCAGCTCAAAGAAATCGCCAAGTGCGAGCACGGCAACGTCGCGGCCCTGACGCACCGCGTTGTAGCGAACGGCGCTGTAGTCGGTGTCCTCGGTGGGCGCCAAGTCGGGGCGGCTAACAAGGCCGATGCCCGGTACGCGGATCGCCGCGGGATGCTCGCGGTGGTCGAGCGACCAGCTCAGCATGGACAGGTATTCCTCCATGCAGGCCGGCGCCAAGTAGTGCATGTTGGGAAGTCCGCCCAGCATGGAAATATCAAAGAACGAGAGGTGCGTCTCGGATGTGGTGCCAAAGATCGACGCGCCAAACACCAGGATGGTTGCGGGGGCGTCGTTGAGGCACAGGTCGTGCCACAGCTCGTCGTAGGCGCGCTGCAAAAACGTGCCGTACACACCAAAGACTGGCTTGGCGCCCGAGCGCGCAAGCGCGGTGGCAAAGGTCACGGCGTGCTCCTCGGCAATGCCCACATCGACGAACTGTTTGCCGGCGGCAGCGCGAAGCTCGGGTGTAAAGCCCATGATGTAGGGCGTGGCGGCCGTGATGCCCACGACCTGCGGATCGCGCTCGATGGCGGCGCTGAGCGCCTCGCCTGTAATGTCGGCATAGGTGCGCGGTGCGGGCTCGCTCGGATGGCCCGGGCAGAGCTTGCGCCCGGTCGCCATGTCAAACGGACCAACGTGGTGCCAGCGCTCGGGGTCGTTTTGGGCCGGCTCAAAGCCCTTGCCCTTGGCGGTCGAGACGTGGAGCACGATGGGATGATCGATATTGCGCAGTTCCTGCAGCGCGTCGACGAGGGCCAACACATCGTTACCGGCGTCTAGATAGCGGTAGTCGAGCCCCATCGCGCGGAAAACGTTGCGCTCACAGGTGCCGTTGCTGGCGCGCAGCTCGGTCAGATTACGATACAGGCCGCCATGGTTCTCGGCAATGGACTGGTCGTTATCGTTGACGATGATGATCAGGTTGCTATCGAGTTCGGCGGCATTGTTGAAGCCCTCAAACGCCAGGCCACCCGAAAGCGAGCCGTCGCCAATAACAGTAATGACGTTATACGTGTCACCCGCCAGGTCGCGCGCGTGGGCAAGGCCGCAGCCCAAGCTCACCGAGGTCGAGGTATGCCCTATGGCAAACAGGTCATGCTCAGACTCGTCGGGATTGGCAAAGCCAGAAGCCTCACCATAACGCTCCGGATCGATATAAGTGTACGCGCGCCCCGTCAGCGCCTTGTGGGCGTAGGTCTGGTGCGAAACGTCAAAGACAATCTTGTCGATGGGGGAGTTAAACACGCGATGAAGCGCAACCGTAAGCTCAACGACGCCCAGGTTGGGGGCAACGTGCCCGCCGACGGCGGCGGAGCTTTCGAGGATTGCCTGGCGGATCTCGCCGCAGAGCAGCGGAAGCTCGGCGCGGTCGAGAGCCTTGACGTCCTCGGGCGTTGTCGTTTGCGTAAGCAGCATCGTTGTGGGTTACTCCATGCGAATCGAGCACCGGCGCTCCCTCGGCCGGCACAATTGCACAAAACAGTCTCGCACATTTTGGCGTTTGATATGTGACGGCGGCGCGGTAATTCGACAACTGGTGGGGCAAAACGTTTTGTCCGATGCCATACTGATAGGTTCCATGATGATTTTATTCAATGCGTGCAGGCCGTGGCTTGTCGCCGTGAGCCGCTGGAAGGAGGCAGCATGTCCGATGTCGTTCGTGCCGAGAAAATCGCGTGCGAAGTGGACCATGCTGCCCGTCAACTGGCACAGGCGGGCCGTCTGGACCTGACGCGCGAGTTTATCCAGCATGGCGATGTGACGGTGTATACGCATGTGACCTCGGTAGCGCAGGCGAGTCTGTCCTTTGCCGAGCGCTTGGGCCGCGTCGGTGTCTCGGTTGACCGCGCCTCGTTGCTGCGCGGGGCCCTGCTGCACGATTACTTTCTCTATGACTGGCACGATCCCGACCCAAGCCATCGGCTGCATGGCTTTCGCCACCCGTTTTTTGCCCTGGCACGTGCGGAGGAAGATTTTGAGCTGACGCCGCGCGAACGGAATATTATCGTGCGGCATATGTTTCCGCTGGTGCCAGTGCCGCCGACGTGTCGTGAAGCTTGGATTGTATGCCTGGCAGATAAATGGTGCGCTCTGCGCGAGACGGTTGCCGGCCGCCTGCCGCGCAAGGACGAGGCGGACGATGACGTGAGTAAAGCATCGAGCGAAAAGAGGAGAGGGTAGACGGTGGAAACCGCGATTGATATGGCGTTTGGCGGCGCGACGCTTGCCGCCTGCCCGCTCTCGGCACTGGTGCTCTCGTTTGTCTTTTACGGGTTTTGCGGCTGGGCGTGGGAGTCGACAGTATGCGCCATGCTCAACCACGGACGCTTCGCCAACAGTGGCTTTTTGCTGGGGCCGTGTTGTCCTATCTATGGTGTGGGCGGCATTGCCTGCTGGCTTTTGCTGCGCGGGATTCCGGATGCGTCGAGCCAGTTTGTCGCTGCAGCGCTCGTATGCAGCGTGATTGAGTACAGCGTGGGCGTGCTGTTGGAAAAAACAACGGGCGCTCGCTTTTGGGACTATTCGCACCTGCCGTTTAACCTGCACGGGCGCATCTGCCTGTACTGGGCCTGCGCGTTTGGCCTGGGTGCGCTGTGCATTTGCCGTTTAGTGGAGCCGGCATTGCTGGGGCTGCTTGGCCATCTGCCGGTGCTGATTGTGCGGTTGTCCGCCTTTATTGTCGCGGTCGCGATGATGGTCGACGCGGTGTGCTCGTTGGCGAGCTGGCGGCGTCTGTCCGATCAGCTGGAGCGCGTGCGCGCCGACCTTGCCGACCGCATCAATGAGTCGCTCGCCGATGCGTCCGACTCCATGCTCGAACGTATTCCCGATTCGGCGATCGACTCGGTGGCACAGACGCATATCCGCAGCCGTGCCGTTAACGCGTGGCTGGCCGAGCTGGGCGATGCGACGCTCGATGCCCTGCGCGAGAAGGCTTCGATGCCGACGTTTATTTCGGATGGTGCTCGCGGCTTGGCGCTCGCTGCCCGCCGCGTGGCCGATGCCGCGCCGAGCATGCCACGTCCGTCGCTCAGTCGTCGCCTTGCCGGTAAGTGCATGAGCCGTCCGGTACCGAGCGTGTCACTCAGTCGTCGTGACCTGCGCTTTTTCAATGCCTTCCCGCGTCTGCGCATCAATCGCTACGAAGGTGTCATTCGAGCAACTAATCTCCGCGACCGCGCCCACGAGCTGTTTCGGCGCTAGCCGGGATGGGCGCGCTCACGGCTCCCTTGCTCGCGTATTTCCCGTTCGTTTCGCGTCCGTTGCCGCGCCGTTTCCAAGATTGCGGCGCCGTTGGAGACGGCAAGATCTGGGTCGAGCCGGTCGAGGAGGTTATCCGCATCCGTACCGGCGAACACGGCCCCGCCGCGGTGTAGGACAATCTTTCGCCTGACGGGCGTGCCTCTCTTGGGGTGCGCCCGTTCTCGTCTACAATATCGTGCAGACGAAGGAGAGGCATGCCCATGATCAAGATGTTTGCGAGTGACTTAGACGGAACGCTGCTGAATGCCCTACACGAGGCCGACGGAACCATCCGCCGCGCCATTCGCGAGCTGACCGAAGCCGGGCTGCATGTGGTTCCCGCGACCGGACGCTCGACGCTGCCGATCGGCGAACATGGCTTTACAGGTCTGGCACTCGACGCCTGCTGCTCCAACGGATCCATCGTGCGTGACAGCCATGGTGAGGTGCTCAAGACCTGGACCATCGACCCGCAGGTTATCGAGGAGCTGCTCAAGGCGTTCCCGGACATTTGCTTCGACTGCTCCACGCCCGACGGCATGTTCTCGAGCGGTTCGTTCGAGATGCACCAGGCGGGTTTTAAGAAGGACAGTCCTATCAAGCGCATCGTGATGCGCGGCATGCGTGCACGTGGCGGGTATCACGAGGAACAGTATTTCGACCAGTCGATCGGTGACATCCTGCGCCACGATGTGTGCAAGATCAACTGTCGCGTGACCTCGCCCGAGCTGGAGCGCGACCTTAAGGCGTATTTGGCCGAGCGTTCGGACCGCGTGGTCAACGCGCCGTTCGATCCGGTGATGTTCGAGATCACGGACGTGGCGTGCAACAAGGGCGAGAGTGTGGCCTGGCTGGCGGGTTACTACGGTATTGCCGAGGACGAGGTCGCGGTTTACGGCGACGGCGGCAACGACATCGCCATGCTCAAGCGTTTCCGCCACAGCTACGCGACCAAAAACGCAAGCGATGCAGCTAAGGCCGCCGCGAGCGCGACCATCGGCAGCTGCATGGTCCACGCCGTCCCCAAACACATGCTCGCCACCATGCACAAGCAAAACTCCCGCACCGTCATCGAATAATGTGACAAAGGGACTGCCCCTTCGTCACATCCAAAATATTGCCTTTACGTGTTGATGCACACGGTGTGCAATAATACTCGCACTGTGCAATAGCGCACAGGCTGAGTAACAAGGAGGACGCTTGTCCCAGCTCGAGAAATGCGATCGCCGGTCCCTTCGCTCGCAGCGCGCCCTTCGCCAGGCACTTGCCAGCGAGCTTGCCGAAAGCGGCGACCTTTCGCGCATTAATGTCGCGTCGCTCACCGAGCGCGCTGGCCTTACGCGCCGCACGTTCTATTCGCACTACCGCGATATCCCCGACTTTATCAATCAAATCGAGGACGGCTTGCTGGTCGAGATCCGTGAGCGCATTGAGCTCATCACCGCAGCTCAGCTGCCCGATCTCTATCACAACATCGATGAGCTCGAGCCGGCGCCCGGTTCGGTTGAGCTGCTGCGTTATCTTGCGGCCAACCGCGACTTAATCGGCGCGCTGCTGGGTCCGGGCGGCGACCAGGCCTTCATTAAAAGGATTATCGACACCGTGCGTGAGGCTGTGGTGCCGCGTGCGCAGACGGGCATTTTGGGCCTGGCGCTGGGCACGTTCTTTGACTACTACGTCACCTACGTCGTGAGTGCCGAGGTCGGCATGATTCAGCGCTGGTTTGAGCGTGGGCTCACCGAATCGCCCGAGGCCATGGCGCGCATTATGACGGTGCTCGCTTTTGTGCGCCCCGGCGACCTGTATGGCCAACCCATCGATATCAACGTGCCGGAATACGGCCTGAAGTTATTGAACCTGCAGCTCGAGGATACGGCCGACACCGCCGCAACCGTCGAGTCCAACAACTAAGAGGAGAGACAATGAGCAAACTCGTCGAGGGCATTAAGGACCGTATGGTCGCTGCCGCGCGTGAGGCTGCACCCGCCGTGGTGGACGCCGCGCAGAAGGCTGCGACCGCGGCTGCTGAGAAAGTTGCCGAGGCAGTTGCCGATGCCAAGAACGCGGCAGGGGAGACGTCCGCCGCTACCGAGCCCGCCACCGCCGCTGAGCCCGTGGCCGCCACCGCCGTCCAGGCCCCCGAAGGCGCGATCTTCAACCCCGAGAACGCTCGCGGCAACCTGCACTTGGGCATCGATGTGGGCTCCACCACCGTCAAGCTTGCCGTGCTCAATGACGACAACCAGATCGTGTACGCCAAGTACCAACGCCACCACACCGACGTCCGCGCCTGCGCCCGCGACCTGTTCGAGGGCGCTGCGACCGTGCTGCCGACGGCCCAGATGACCTGCGCCATTACCGGCTCGGGCGGCCTGCTGCTGTCCCAGTGGCTCGACCTGGAGTTTGTCCAGGAGGTCATCGCCAGCAAGCGTGCCGTCGAGACCCTCATCCCGGCCACCGATGTCGCCATCGAGCTGGGCGGCGAGGACGCCAAGATCATCTACTTCGACAACGGGATCGAGCAGCGCATGAACGGCACCTGCGCCGGCGGCACGGGCGCGTTCATCGACCAGATGGCAACCCTGCTGCACACCGATGCCAGTGGCCTCAACAAGCTCGCGGCCAACGCCACCACCATCTATCCCATTGCCAGCCGCTGCGGCGTTTTTGCCAAGACCGACGTCCAGCCGCTGCTCAACGAGGGCGCCCGCCCCGAGGACGTGGCCGCCTCCATCTTTCAGGCTGTCGTGACCCAGACCATCTCGGGCCTGGCTTGCGGCCGTCCCATCCGCGGCAACGTCGCCTTCCTGGGCGGCCCGCTGCAGTACCTCTCCGAGCTGCGCCACCGCTTCTACCTCACGCTCAACCTGGACGAGGAGCACCGTATCGTGCCCCAAAACGCTCACCTGTTTGTGGCGAGCGGCGCTGCCATGGCACACGAGTCCAACAAGCTCAGCACGTTCCCGCAGCTCATCGAGGCTATCGACAGCCTGGGTGACACACAGGGTGCCGAGGTCGAGCGTTTGGACCCGCTCTTTGCCACCGACGAGGACTTCGCCGAGTTCAAAACCCGCCACGACCAGGAAGTCGTCCCCAAGGGCAAGCTCGACGGCTACACCGGCCGCGTGTTCATCGGCATCGACGCCGGCTCCACCACCATGAAGGCCGCGCTCGTGGGCGAGGACGGTCAGCTGCTGCACACCTGGTACGGCAACAACAACGGCGACATCCTGGGCACGGCCAAGGTCATCATGGCCGATTTCTACAACCACATCCCCGCCGGCTGCACCATCGGCCACGTGACCACCACGGGCTACGGCGAGGCGCTGCTCATCGAGGCCCTCAAGGCCGACTCCGGCGAGATCGAGACTGTCGCGCACCTGCGCGGCGCCAAGGCGTTCCTGCCCGGCGTCGAGTTCATTCTGGACATTGGCGGCCAGGACATGAAGTGCCTGCGCGTCAAGGACGGCGTTATCGAGCACATCATGCTCAACGAGGCCTGCTCGTCGGGTTGCGGTAGCTTTATCGAGAGCTTCGCCGTGTCTATGAACATGGACGTGCGCGCGTTCGCCAACGCCGCCATCCATGCTAAGGCCCCCGTCGACCTGGGCAGCCGCTGCACGGTCTTTATGAACTCGCGCGTCAAGCAGGCGCAAAAGGAAGGCGCCACGGTGGGTGACATCGCGGCCGGCCTGTCCTATTCCGTCATCAAGAATGCCCTGTTCAAGGTCATTAAGCTGCGCGACCCCAAGGAGATCGGCAGCCAGGTGATCGTCCAGGGCGGCACCTTTATGTCCGATGCCACGCTGCGCGCGTTTGAGCAGCTCACCGGCGTTCACGCCGTGCGTCCCGACATCGCCGGCTGCATGGGCGCCTACGGTGCGGCCCTGCTCGCCCGCGATCGTGCCGGTGCCGACGGCACCTCGACCATCCTTTCGGCCGAGGACATCGCGCACCTCACCGTGACGCAAAAGCACGTCCGCTGCGGCCGTTGCTCCAACAACTGCCAGCTTACCGTCAACGACTTTGGCGGCGGCAGGCGCTTTATCACCGGCAACCGCTGCGAGAAGGGCGCCGGCCACAAGAAGCAGAAGACCGAGGCCCCCAACCTCTTCAAAAAGAAAAACGAGCTGCTCTTTAACCGCGAGGTGCTGAGCCCCGACGAGGCTCCGCGCGGCACCGTCGGCATCCCCCGCGCGCTCAACATGTACGAGAACTACCCCTTCTGGCACGCGTTCTTTACGCGCCTGGGCTTTAGCGTGCAGCTGTCCGACCAGTCGAGCAAAAAGACCTACCAGGCGGGCATCGAGTCCATGCCGTCCGAGAGCGTGTGCTACCCGGCAAAGATGAGCCACGGCCACGTGATGAACCTTATCGACCGCGATGTCGACTTTATCTGGATGCCGTGCGTGCGCTGGGAGCGCAAGGAGGATCCGACCGCCGGTAACTGCTATAACTGCCCCATCGTCATGAGCTATCCCACGGCGTTGGCACTCAACATCGACGAGATCCGCGAGCAGAACATCGAGTTCCTGTATCCGTTTGTGCCCTATCACGACAAGACCGAGCTCAAGCGTCGCCTGTACCAGGTGCTCGCCGTCGACCGCGTGGCCGATGCTGAGGCCGGTCGCGGTCGCGTGCGCGGTCCCAAGATCACGCGCTCCGAGGTCGATGCCGCTGTCAACGCTGCCTTTGAGGCCGATGCGCGTTTCCACGAGGATATCCAGACCATGGGCGAGGAGGCCCTTAAGTGGGTCGAGGACCACGGTGGTCACGGCATCGTGCTCGCCGGTCGTCCCTACCATAACGACCCCGAGATCAATCATGCCCTGCCCGAGCTTATCTCGAGCTTTGGCTTTGCGGTCTTTACCGAGGATTCGCTCGCGCACCTGGTAAAGCCCGAGCGCCCCATCCGCGTCGTTGACCAGTGGATGTACCACAGCCGCCTGTACGCCGTCGCCCGTTTTGTGACGATGCGCAACGACCTGGACCTGATCCAGCTCAACTCTTTCGGCTGCGGTCTGGACGCTCTGACCACCGACCAGGTGCAGGAAATCCTTGAGGCCAGCGGCAAGATCTACACCGTGCTCAAGATTGACGAGGTGTCCAACTTGGGCGCCGCGCGCATCCGCATCCGCTCGCTCATGGCGGCGCTCAAGGACCAGGAGGCCGAGCGCCTGGCCGATGCCACGGCAGCGGGCGAGGCCTACGAGCAGGGCGATGCCGCGCCGGTGGCCCCCTCCACGGATGCCCCCGCGTTCGCGAGCCGTAAGTACACGTTCGAGGCGCAGCGCGAGAGTGCTTCGACCGCATGGCCCAAGGTGCCCTTTACCGAGCAGATGCGTGAGGAGGGCTACACCATCCTGTGCCCGCAGATGGCGCCGATCCACTTTGACCTGGTCAAAGAGGTGTTCCGTGGTGCTGGCTACAACTTGGAGCTGCTGCCCTCGACCGATCACGACGCCGTCGAGGCCGGCCTGCGCTACGTGAACAACGACATCTGCTACCCGTCGATCCTGGTGACGGGCCAGATTATGGAGGCCATTGAGAGCGGTCGGTACGACCTGTCCAAGACGGCTGTGGTCATCAGCCAGACCGGCGGCGGCTGCCGTGCCACCAACTACATTGCGCTCATCCGCAAGGCCCTGCGCGAGAGCGGCCACCCCGAGATTCCGGTGATCTCGCTTTCGGCCGTGGCGCTGGGCGAGGACAACCCCGGCTTTAAGATTACGCCGGCGCTGCTTAAGCAGGCCGTGTACGCGGTGCTCTTTGGCGACGTGATGATGCAGATGCTCTACCGCTGCCGTCCGTACGAGGCCACGCCCGGTGCCGCCAACGCACTCTACGAGGAGTACATGGCGCGCGCCCGCAAGCTGGCGCCCAAGTTCAACCGCCACAACTACACCAAGCTGTGCCGCGAGGCCATCCGTGCGTTCGACACCATGCCGCTCGTGGGCGAGGGCGCCAAGCCGCGCGTGGGCGTGGTTGGCGAGATCCTGGTCAAGTTCCATCCCACGGCCAACAACCACGTTGTCGATGTCATTGAGCGCGAGGGCTGTGAGGCTGTGGTGCCGGGACTGCTCGACTTCTTCCTGTACTCCATGAGCAACGCCGAGCTGCAGAAGGACGAGCTGGGAAGCTCTGCTACCACGCGCGCTGGCATGCAGGCGCTCATCAAGCTGGTGGACTGGATGCGCACGCCGGTGGAGGAGATGCTCGAAAAGTCCCGCCGCTTTGAGGCGCCCGAGCGCATCGGCACCATGGCCGACAAGGCCCGCACGGTGCTTTCGGTGTGCAACAACATGGGCGAGGGCTGGTTGCTCACGGCCGAGATGCTCGACCTGATTGATCACGGTGCGCCCAACATCATCTGCACGCAGCCCTTTGCGTGCCTGCCTAACCACGTGGTGGGTAAGGCGGTGATCAAGGAACTGCGCCGCCAGCATCCCGAGAGTAACATTGTCGCGGTGGACTACGACCCCGGCGCGTCCGAGGTTAACCAGCTTAACCGCATTAAGCTCATGATCAGCGTGGCCAAGGAAAACATGCGCGCCGGCAAGGGCTTTAAGCTCGAGAAGGTGGCGCCGCTCGCGATGGACGAGGTCACCGGCCAGATGCGTGCCCATGATGGCTGCGTGAGCTGTGGCTCGGTCGACGAGAGTGCCGTGGCGTCGGTCGCTGAGCGCCTTGGACGCGGCATTAAGAAGTAGCTTGCCTGCTATGGGCTAGATATGAGACAAGCGGGTGGTAGACATATCGGCTACCACCCGTTTTTGCTGGACATGGAACCCTGAGTTAATGAACAGGTGTTGCCGTTCGCCGCAAATTACCGTCCGTTTATAGAACCCATGCCCGACGTGCAGCCCTCTTACGGTTGAATAAATACACATCTATGGAATTACGTAAGAGAGGACCGTTCCATGAGCTACAAGACCGTTTGCGTTGCTGGCGGCGGCGTGTTGGGAAGCCAGATTGCCTTTCAGGCTGCCTACTGCGGCTTTGATGTGACGATCTGGCTGCGCAGCGAGGGCAGCATCGGCCGCACCCAACCCAAGATTGATCACGTGCGCAAGGAGTACATCGCGGCTATCGAGGGCATGGCGGACGGTACGGGTGAGTGGTGCGCCGGTATCGCCGATAGCGGCCAGCCCTTCGACAAAGAGGCGGCGCTTGACGCCGTCGAGCGTGCCTACTCCACACTCAAGCTGGAGCTCGATCTTGCCAAGGCTGTGGCCGACGCCGACCTGGTCATCGAATCTATGGCCGAGGACACCCAGGCAAAGATCGACTTCTACAAGAAGCTCGCCCCGGTTCTCCCGCAAAAGACCGTCATCGTCACCAACTCTTCCACGCTGCTGCCGAGCACCTTTGCCAAGTACACTGGTCGCCCCGAGAAGTACCTGTCGCTGCACTTTGCCAACTCCATCTGGAAGAACAACATGACCGAGGTCATGGCCCAGGACCAGACCGACAAGCGCTACTTCGACGAGCTCGTCGACTTCGCCAACGACATCCGCATGCTGGCGCTTCCCGTCAACAAGGAAAAGAACGGCTACCTGCTCAACTCCATGTTGGTGCCGTGGCTGCTTTCGGGCCTGGACCTGTACGTCTCGGGCGTCAGCGACCCCAAGAGCATCGACCTCGCATGGACGCGCGGCACCGGCGCGCCTAAGGGCCCGTTCCGCGTGTTCGACACCGTGGGCATCCAGACGGCCTACAACATCGTCATGCAGTATCAGAAGGTGCCGGGCCTGGTGAGCCCGCTGCTCAAGAAGATGATGATGCCCTACAACTTTAAGGTCATGGCATCCGTTCTCAAGCAGATGCTCGACGAAGGCAAGCTGGGCGAAAGCTCGGGCGAGGGCTTCTTCAAGTACTAAAAAATGATCTCTCGTGGACGGAGGTAAACGGATCATTTCCGGCCGCCAACAGTGAGAAGATGGACCCAGAAATAGAAAGGAGTGGCAATGGGCCGGCTCGGGCTTTGAGGACAAGCTGCTGCAAGTCCAAGGCGATTTTTCGCTCAACGCGGGCCAGCACAGTGTGACGTATCTGCCGAGTTCTGACACGGCAACGACCGGTCGCTACCAGGTGCTGCTGTACGACAACAACTTTGGCGCGGCCGAGAGCTACCCCAAGTTCGACTGGGGCCAGCTGGGCGCCGCGGTGGTGACCGACTACAGCAAGGGAACGCATTCGTTTGGGCGCATCTTTACAGTGGACGAGGCGGCCCGCACCTACGAGCTCGAAGACCAGATCGCGGTGCCGTTCTCGGGCTACGTCAGCAGTGCGCAGCGCGTCGGCGATTCAAATAGCATGCTCGTGGCATCGGGCCAGGCCAAGACCTTCACCGAGTACGATCGCTATGGACTGCCCATCGCCACCTACAAGATGGAAGCCGAGAAGTACATCTATCGCGTGTACAAGTACGGGCTATAGGGCCGCGGTTAGGTTTGACCAATGGAGTATGAAAACACGCCGTTCGCCGATGCTCCCTCCGCGAGTGGCAGCCATATGGTTTGATGTTAGATACATATAGTTGTCGCCAGCTTGCTGGCGACGTTCCCCCTGATATCGGAGGTTCCAGGTATGTTTCGTGCTCCGTTAAATAACTGTCGGTTGGGCTAACATGGGTCGCCGTGCTATTTCGATAGCCCTTGCAGTGGTCTGCCTGGCTGTGCTCCTGGGCGCTACAGGGCTGTTTGCTATAAGCCGAGAAACGTCCTATATGCAGGAATGCGCTTCCGAAGGGTTTGCCATTGATGGTTACTATCGGGATGACAAAACGAGTCGGGAAACCTTGGCTTTTCTTGAGGAGGACAACTGTCGATGGCAGCTGGTCGACCAAGACGGAATCTGCACAGACGGGCAGTTTAAGCGTACGGACGATCCCAATATCCTGGTATTAAAGAAGGAAAACGGCGAAGAATTCGGCACGGTTCACGTTGCATATATATCGCGCCGACGCAATCAAGGGCAGATTTACCTAATTAGAAATACTAAGGTGACCCGATTTTATCTTGTGAGCACCGATCCGGCGTTTACGGTGGAGTCTGGCGAGGTCGATTCGGACAGTTGATTCACGGCAATAAAAAAGCGAGCGGGGCGCGGGTGTGAACTGCACCCCGCTATTTGCTCGTGTCCGTATCGCGCCTGCGCCTCGTCATAACTTGCGTCCGTGCGAGCGCTCATCCCGCGCCGGCATCACTTCACGTCAAATTCCACGCGATCGAGCTCGGGCACGTTGAGGTCGATGAGCTTGCGGGCGATACGGCGGTCGTGTGCCCCAAGCGCCTCGCTCGTTGTCACATGGGCGACAATCTCGCGCTCGACGATGCCTTCCTCATCGCCGTCGGTGGCCGAGGTCTCGACGGCGACGGTGTAATCCTTAAAGCCTGGCAGCACCGCCGCAAGCTCGCGCGTGGTTTCGGTCACGCCGTAGCCGTCCTGCACGCCGGCCTGCGCCGAGCCAATGGAACCCGCCGTCATAACGATGCAGGGGATGGCAAAGACTACCGTGCCCACAATGATGCGGCGGCGCACCTTGCGTGATAGCTCGTCGACCTCGGCATCTTCCTCGGCAGTCACAATGCCGTCGCCGTTGAGGTCGCGCTTGAGCGGCACGCGCAATAGAAGCAGCACGGCTTCGGCAGCCAGCGCGATAAAGACCACGTTGATGCCAAACTCATAAAGCGCCGAGAGAAACAATGACCCGCTTGCGATGGCGATGCCATAGCCCGCCGCGCACAGGGGCGGCATGAGTGCGGTCGCCACAGCCACCCCGGCGATGAGCGTGGCGGGTTCCTGGTCGCGCGAGTTGCCCAGGCCACCCGCAAAGCCGCCCGCGAGCGCGACGGCAAGGTCCCACACAGTCGGTGTCGAATTGTCGATGATGGCGGCCGTGGTGGTGCCAAGGGGCGAGAGCTTAAAGTACAACGTGGACGTGACCAGGCAAAAGGCCATCTGCAGAGCCAAGCTCGCGACGGCCTCAAGGGTAATCTCGCGGTCGAGCGTGGCGATGCCGTATGCCATGGCAAGGACCGAGCCCATGAGTGGGCAGATGAGCATGGCGCCTACAATGGCGATATCTGAGTCGATATCGAGGCCGATGCTCGCGATCAACATGGCAATGATCAAGATGCATAAGTGTGAGCCAGTCAGGCGCGCCCCGTTTACAAAGCGCTTGCGAATCACGTGATAGGGCGCGCGTCCCTCGCGAATGTTGAATGCCCGCTTTAGAAAGCGGCTTGCGTTCTCCATGGCCTCGCTGTGGGCGGGGCGGATGCCATGGCGCCGATGATGGCGCTCGCGCAGTCGCTTGAGCTGTTGTTTATCGAGTTCCATGTCCACCTCGTTCTGGCACGTGCCGCGTATCCCGCCCGTCGTCTTTACTCTACACCGCGTTGAGCGAGGTGTCAGACAGGGTTTGTTGACCTGGAAGTCAGACCAATCGGCATGACTAAAAACGCCGTGATGATCATAAGAGTCAAATAGACAAAAAAGCGCGGGGTCGGATGGTCTCCGACCCCGCGCTCTGCACGGGTGCGTTGTTATTGGGTTTAGCCCAGCAGGCTCAGGCCAACAGAGACAAACGCCAGGATAACGCCGACGATAGACTCGCCGCCCAGCAGGCCGCTGGCGACAACCAGGCCCTGCTCCTGGAAGGCGGCGTCCTTGGCGGCCTTCTCTTCGTCCGAAAGACCGGCCTCGGCGTCGCGGTGAGCGGCCCACTTGTCGTAGACGAGCTTAACGCAGGAGCCCAGGAAAGCCGTGAGCGACATATAGAACGGCAGGTACACGCCCAGGCCGATCATCATGGCCGGAATGCCGAGCCAGTACATGACGATGCCGGCGATAAAGCCGCCTGCGAACCACGGCACGCTCGGGATGCCCGAGACCATGGTGGCGACCACGCTTGCCTGCGCGGCAACGAAGCTCTTGTCGGGGCCGAAGGCGTCCGAACCATAGGCGGTGACGAGCGCGACCATGACGGCGGCGGCGACCAGGGCGCCCACGATGCCGCCGATGGCCTGGCCGACCCACTGTGCGCGCGGATTGGTGCCCAGCACGGCGCCGGCCTTAAAGTCGTTCATGACGTCGCCCGCAAGGCCGCACGCCACGGCCACGATGCCGGCGATAAAGAACAGTTTGACCTGCGCGAGCTGTGCGAAGGCAGCCACGATGAGCATGACGATAAGGCCAAAGATCTCCATGGGGTCGATACCCGTCTGACCGCAGCTCTGGGCGCTCATGATGGTGGTGACAAAGGTGAACAGCGTGACGATGACGGCCGGGACGGGACCAAGGTCGAGCGCGATGGCAACGATCACAGCGATGGCTGCGGTGCCCAGGCCGATGATGCCGGCGTCGAGCTTAAGGGAGCCCGAGATGAGCGACTGCTCGTCGGTGTCGGTGGAGCTGTCGGCGGCGAGGCCCCGGACGATACCGGCGACCTGCGGCAGGATGTCCTTGAGGACGACTGCGACGCCAAAGCCCATCATAAGGCCCATGCCGAGGGACTTGACGATGCCCTGCGCGGTTACGACGTCGAACAGACCGGCAGCGGTACCGCCGACGATGATGCCAAAGTTGCCCAGCAGCGCGCCGGCAAACCAGAACGCGACGGGGGCGAAGCCCACCAAAAAGCCGATGGACAGCAACATGGGCGAGTTGTAGATGGCAAAGGTCACACCGGGGATATTGAGCGTGCACAGCATGCTGGGCACTACGCCCAGAGCGTCGCGAAGCACGCTGTAGATGCCTGCGATGGCCATGGAGCCAAAGAGCTGCTTGCCGGTCTTGCCGCCGGCCTCGGTCGCGCGCAGGGTCTGAGCTGCGGCGTTGCCGGTGGGGAACTCCAGCGCGGCGTCCACGATAAAGTGACGGTGGATGAGCGCTGTCGCCAGAAGGCCCAAGACGGTGCCGGCGAGCGCCACGATAAACATGTCGAGCCAGCTGATCTGGTCGGCATAGCCCAGCATCCAGGCGCCCGGGATGGTAAACGCCAAACCGCCGGCGACCATGGCGCCCGCGGACATGATGGTGTGGGTGACGTTGGCCTCGTTGAGACTGGCGTTGCCCATGAGCTTCAGGAAGAACAGCGAAATGACGGCAGCGAAAATGATCGGCCAGGGGAGGGCGCCCATCTTGAGGGCGGTATAGGCCGAGCTTGCCGTGATGATCACGCAGCCAAGGACGCCGATGACGACGCCGCGCAGCGTGAGTTGCCCGCGCATCGAAGCACGGTTCGAGGGATTGCTCATATAGAACTCCTTTGCGTATATCCGCTTCCCCCGGGAGCGCCGTTACGGATACGGCGCGGGAAGTCGGGTTACCAAGGGCCGCCGCGTGAGCTCGCAAACGACCGCGCACCAGTATAGCCGCAAGCTAGTCATTTTGGGATGGCTGGTTCGGGTAGGCGATATACTGCTGGGCAGACGAAAGGAGCGCCGACGATGCTTAATGGGTGCGCATATATATTGACGGTCGACGTGGGCAACACGTCCATTCGCTTTGGCCTGTTTGCCGAGGATTCGGCCGCGGCACAGGAATGCCCGCTTGCGACGTGCGAGATCACGACGCCGTCGAGCATCACAGCCGACGAGGCGCGCATGCGTCTCGTGCAGGTCATGGCCGCACTGGCGGCCGATGCGGGCATGCCGGGTGCGCTTGTGCCCGCGGCTGCTGTGCTGAGCTGCGTGGTCCCGGCGCTCGAGCGCCCGTGGAAGGAAGCGCTTTCCCGTACCTGCTCGGGGCGCGTGCTCACGGTGGGGCCGGGACTTAAGACTGGCATGCCCGTGCACTACGACGATCCGGCCGAGATCGGTTCCGACCGCATCGCCGATGCCGTGGCGGCCCGCGCCGTCTACGGCTCGCCGTGCATCGTGATTGACCTGGGCACGACGACCAATATCGAGGTCATCGACGCGCACGGTACCTTTGTCGGCGGCGTTATCGCGCCAGGCCTGGCCCTCGGCGCCCGTTCGCTTTCGGCGGCAGCAGCGCGCCTGCCTCAGGTTGAGCCCTCGGCGCCGACACACGTCATCGGCCGCAACACGCGCGAGGCCATGCGCTCGGGCGTGGTTTTGGGCGAGGTAGCCCGCATCGACGGCATGCTCGACATGGTGCTTGCCGAGATGCGTGCGACCAAGGCCGCGGGGGAGGGCGATGCGCCCATCGTCATTACCGGCGACGATGCCAAGGCGCTTGCGGCGCTGGTCGGCCATAGCCTGACGGTCGACGATGCGCTGACGCTGCGGGGTCTCGCCGAGCTCTACCACATCAACCAAAAGCCCCGCCGCGCGTAGGGCGGGGGCTGGTGGGATAAGCGCCCCTACCTTTCACCTGCTACAATGGGTCAAACTATTGCGATTTCGGAGGTGTCTGCCATGTCGGACGATCTTCATCAAACCGCGTCGGGCAAGCGCCGCGACGTCATTAGCTGGGATGAGTTCTTTATGAGCGTGGCCATCGCCGCGCAGCGCCGCAGTAAGGACCCCAACACACAGGTGGGTGCGTGCATCGCCAACACCAACCACCGCATCCTTTCGGTGGGCTACAACGGTACGCCCTCGGCGCTCAACGACGACTTTTTCCCGTGGGGCACGAGCGACGACCCGTTGCAGGATAAGCACAACTACGTGGTGCATGCCGAGGCCAACGCCGTGCTCAACTACCGCGGCTCGCTCAAAGACCTTGAGGGTTCCACGGTCTACGTCACGCTATTCCCGTGCCACGACTGTGCCAAGATCCTGGCGCAGGTAGGTGTAGGCGAGGTTGTCTACCTGGACAACAAGTATGCCGATACCGATGACGGCCGTATCAGCCGTCGTATCCTCGATTCCTGCGGCATCAGCTACCGCCAGGTCATCGTCGATGTCCAGATTGGTACCGGGGGACAGGCTTAGCAGTAGCGCGTGCCAACGCCAGCTGGCGGCAATACAGCCAAAAGAGCCCCGTCCCAAATTGACTACTCGTGAAAGTCGCGTCTGCGCGCATGGACGGCTCGTGAGCGGGTACATGGCTGTAGTAACATAGCTTCTGTCCGCGGGCGTGCCCGCGTTATTGTGAGAAAGGAGCCCCTGTGGCTGTTAACGAAGAGCTGCTTAAGAAGGTTCTTGAAGAGATCCGCCCCAACCTGCAGGCCGACGGCGGCGATATGGAGTATGTGGGCGTCGACGACGAGGGTGTCGTCAAGCTGGAGCTGCAGGGCGCCTGCGCCGGCTGCCCCATGAGCTCGCTAACCCTTTCCATGGGCATCGAGCGTATCCTGAAGGAGCATGTGCCCGGCGTTACCCGCGTTGAGCAGGTCAATGCTTCTGGCGAGGCCGAGGACCTGTACGACGAGTACGCGCCGTTCTAAGATGCGAAAGCTGCGGACGGCACGCTCCGCATAGACGTTACGCACAGATATGCGGCTGCGAGCACAAGGCCCGCGGCCGCATTTGTATGTAGGGAGCAGGGGATCGATATGCTCAACGACCTCTACCATATGCTTGACCCCGTTGCGATCTCGGCGGGCCCCATCACCATCTACTGGTACGGCCTGGCCTACGTGGTCGGCGCTCTGCTCACGGCAGTCGTTATGTACCGCACGCAGCGTCGTTGGGGCTTCGACATTACGATTGATGACCTGACGAGCGTCGTGGTCGGCGCGGTCTTTGGCCTCATTATCGGCGCTCGCCTGTTTTACGTCGTCTTTTACGGCGATGGCTACTATTGGACCCATCCGCTCGAGATCTTTGCCACCAACGAGGGCGGCATGAGCTTCCACGGTGGCCTGGTGGGCGGCATCTTGGGCGGCATCATTGTATGCCGCATGTATAAGCTCGACGCCTGGACCATCGCCGACCTTGCTGTAATCGGTGCTCCGCTGGCGCTGTGCCTGGGACGTTGCGCCAATTTCGTCAACGGCGAGCTGTGGGGTAAGCCGACCGATCTGCCCTGGGGCGTGGTCTTTGGCGGCACTGCGGGCGATATGCCGCGCCATCCCTCCCAGCTCTACGAGGCGTTTCTTGAGGGCGTCGTGCTCTTCTGTATTTTGCAGGTGCTCAGCCGCAAAAAGCCGCTACTGCCCCAGGGTACGTTTATGGGCGTGTTCGTGATGGGGTACGGCATCGTCCGCTTTCTCGTTGAGTTCGTGCGCGTGCCCGATGCCCAGCTGGGTTATCTGTTGGGCGGCGTCATCACCATGGGCCAGCTGCTGAGTTTGCCGCTCGTGATCGCCGGTCTGGCGCTCATCATCTTCGCCCGACACCGCAATCGCCCCCAGCGCATCTACCTCGACGCCTAACCAAGGCCACCACAAAGGGGACAGGCACCTTTGTGGTGGTCTTGCCGAGTTTGATAGGTTTCTAGAAAGGCTTTCGGACTGTGAAGGATTCCGACCTCTCCACAACGGCTGCGCGCGACGCTGCCCGCATCGTCTGGTTTAAGCGCTACCCCGCCAAGCAGACGCTCATCGCATTTTTGCTCGCGCTGTTGGCGACCACGGCGTTTTCCATCGATCCCGCCCCGGTGTCGAGCAACGCGGTCTTGGCGATTGACCCCAAAGCCTCGGGCATGCTGTACGTGTGCTACGAGGTGCTCCTCTCGTTTGCCGGCCATACCGACGCGGTCATGCTGCTTGCGCTTGCCTGCCTGCTCACGCTGCCGTTTCGCTACGTATTCTTTGGCCGCGGCGACGCTTGGCGTCCCTCGGTGATCCTTCCGTCGCTGTTCTTTGCCGTCTGCATGGTGTTTGGCCGCAGCTACGACCTCACCGATTCGGCCGAGATCGTACTCGGCGACAAGGCCCGCATCATCTGCGCCTGGATAGGCGGTGTGGGCTGGATGCTCTTGGCGGTCGTTGCCTTCTACCTTACCTTTGAGTGTCTAGATTGGCTGAGCTCTCGGCGCATTCCGTTTTCCGAAGCGCGCTTTGGCCGCGTATGGCGTGTGGCTCACGCCGTGCTCTCGGTCCATCCCTTTGCCGGGCCCTTCCTGGTGCTTATGATCGCCTGGGCGCCCACGCTCATTGCTTCGCTGCCCGGCCTTTTTATGGGAGATACGGGTGCGCAGATTCGCCAGTGGTTCAACTACCCCAACGGCACGAGTGACTACTTGCGTCTGCTCAATCCCAATGTGTTGCTCAACGGACATCACCCCGTGGTGCATACGGCTATCATCGGTTCGTGCGTCCAGTTGGGGCTTTCACTGTTTAACAGCGCCAACGCAGGTCTTGCCATCTACACCTGCGCTCAGTTCGTCATTACGGCCGCCTGCATGGCCTATTCCATCTCGTCGCTGCGCAAGCTGGGCGTGAGCCTGCCGGTCCGCGGCGTAATCTTGCTGTTCTTTGTGTTTATGCCCATGTTCTCCAACTACGCGGCCCTGCTTACCAAAGATGTGCTGTTTGCCGACGCGTTTTTGGTGCTGTTGGTGCAGACCGTGAAGCTCGTGGCATGCGGCCTGCCCCGTCGCGATGCCAATGCCGAGCGTGCGGGCGAACAGAGGCCCGTGCTCTTTGCGCGCCATGATTGGCTGCTGCTCGCTCTGGGCGCCATGGGTTCCACGTTTCTGCGTAACGGCGGCCTGGTGTTTCCCCTGGCGGCATGCGTAATCGCGGCGGCGTTTTGCGCATGGGATGCGCATGTGGCTCGTCGTGCAGCCAAGCAGGCTGGTGCTGCGCCTTCGGGCGCCATCCCGCGTTTCCGCTGGGTGGGAGTTCTTGCGGTGCTTGCACTCTGCCTTGCCTCTAATATGTACTTCACCAAGGTCTTTATGCCGGAGCACGACATCACGCCTGGTTCCAAGCGCGAAATCCTCTCGATTCCGTTCCAGCAGACGGCTCGTTTCGTCCAAAAGCACGACGGCCTCAACTCGGGCGTCAACCCCACGGTTAAGGAGGACGGCACCATCGTGGAGGCTCCTTGCGACGGCTTGGTGACCGACGAAGAGCGTGCCGTGATCGACCGTGTGCTCAAGTACGAGAATCTGGGCCGCCGCTACAACCCGGATAAGTCGGACGCCGTCAAAAATTGCTTTAACGAGTACGCCTCGCAGGAGGACATCAAGGCCTATTTTGAGGTGTGGGCCCAGATGTTCAAAAAGGATCCCGAGTGCTATATCTCGGCGCTCATCAATAACTACTACGGCTACTTTTATCCGAGTGCCCGCGATGCGTGGGTCTACAGCACGGCGCGCAGTGCCGAGATCATGGCGAAGCCCGATAATCTCAAGTACTTCGACTTCCATCCGGTCGATAGCAAGGTTGTGCGCTGGTGCGACCACCTGATCAACCTGTACCGCGTGGCAGTACAACGCATCCCGTTTATCTCGCTCGCCATGAGCTCGGCCACCTATGTGTGGATCATGATCGCCGTGGTGGCCTATCTGCTACGTCGTCATTCGTGGCGCGGGCTGGCCATTTGGGTGCCGCTGCTGGGCGTGCTCGCCGTGTGCCTGATCGGTCCCTGCAACGGCTCGACCTACATGCGCTACCTGTACCCGGTTATCGCCTGCATGCCCTTTGCCATCGGCGCCACCATCACCCGCAGCGACCTCCTCTGGTCCTAATTTGGTGCAAAGGGGGCAGGTTACTTTGCACCAAGGGGCTGTATCATCACGACGCCTTCATTTTGGGGTTTATCTCGCAGGCCAGTAGGTATATCATAACGACGTTTGTTTATATTGCCCGAGCATCTGCGCTGGGCTTTAGGTCGAAACCGATAGGAGACACGTATGTCCGGACACTCTAAGTGGGCCACAACCAAGCATCGTAAGGGCGCGCAGGACGCCAAGCGTTCCGCCCTCTTCTCCAAGCTGAGCCGCAACATCACCGTTGCTGCCCGTCTCGGCGGCGACCCGCTGCCTGAGAACAACGCCAGCCTCGCCGCTGCTGTTGCCAAGGCCAAGGCTCAGTCCATGCCTAAGGACAAGATCAAGTCCGCTATCGACAAGGCCTTCGGTTCGGGTGCCGACGCCGCCGTCTACGAGAACATCGTGTACGAGGGCTATGGTCCCGCCGGCGTTGCCGTTTACGTTGACTGCCTGACCGATAACCGCAACCGTACCGCCGCCGATGTCCGTTCCGCCTTCTCTCACGCTGGCGGCAACCTGGGCACCTCTGGCTCCGTCGCCTTCCAGTTTGAGCGCAAGGGCCAGATCGTCGTCGCCAAGGAGATCCTGGACGAGAACGCCAAGAAGGAGACCATGATCGCCAACGGTGCTGCCGGTGACGAGGATGAGTTCATGATGGCAATCGCCGAGGCCGGTGGCGAGGACTACGAGGACGCCGGCGAGGAGTGGATTGTCTGGACCGCCGCCAACGACGTCATGGCTGTTTCCAAGGCGCTCGAGGAGCAGGGCATTCAGGTCAAGGGCTCCGAGACCACTATGGTCCCGACTACCCCGACCGAGGTCTCCGGTACCGACGCCAAGAAGGTCCAGCGCCTCATCGATCGCCTCGAGGAGCTCGACGACGTCCAGGACGTCTACAGCACCATGGATATGACCGACGAGGTCATCGCTGCCCTCGAGGAGGAGTAGCGCCTGCACGGGTTAAGCCGTGCATATCTGGGCATAATGAAACGAGCATGCAAGCCTCGTGGAATAGATGAGCCGGATCCGCGTGCGTACAGCACCGGACCCGGCTCTTTTATAATGATGCGAATCGTTTTGCATTCTGTGGACCGAAACCTGAAGGGAGCGCGCGTGCGCGTACTCAAACGAGCCCTAGCGATCGTGTATCTTGCCGCCGCCATCGTGGCGCTGGGCACGCTTGTCTGCCAGTTCTGGGGACCGTATACGTATCGCTTTATGCTGCTGTTGCGTGACACCATGCCTCGCGTCGTCGTTACGGTGTGTGCCGCCAGCGTGGCACTTGGCGTGCTCATCGGTTTTTTCCGCCTGATGTTCGCGCGTCACGAGCCGTCCTGCGTGCATCCGGCGGGGGAGCGCAATATCGAGGTCACGCTCGCAGCGCTTTCCTCGTGCGCCCGTGCCGCGGCGGAGTGCGATGATCGCGTGATGGTTGAGCATATCGAGGCGCGCGTTCAAGGCCCCGACGAGTCGCGCGTTCGTTTTAAGGTTGAGGCCATCGCCCTCGATGATAAGGACGTCGCCTCTCTTGCCACCTCGATGCAGCAGCGCATCGAGAAGGCCTGCGACACCATGCTCGGCACGCCGGGCACGACCGCGCGCGTCCGTTTTTTGCCGTCCAAGACTACCGTCCAGACCGTGGAGGTTTCCGGTGAGTGATACCAACCAAGACAAGACCGCCCGCACGCCGCGCCTGACGATTGACCAGAACGCTACGCCAGCAGGCGAGTCCGCCGACACCAAGCCCGAGGCCGGCGAGCAGCACGACAACGCCGTCAACGACTTTGACGAGGCCATGGGTCTCATCAAAGGTACGGGCGCTGCTATCTGGAGCTACGCCGTGCGCCACCCCAACACTACGCTCGGCGCCGTGGCCGGCTTTATCCTCGCCGTGCTGGTACTTACGTTGGGCCTGTGGGACACGCTCGTCATCGCATTCTTTGTGCTGATTGGCGCCGTGATCGGCCAGATTCGCGACGGCGAGAACGGTATCGTCAACTTCTTCGGCCGCCTGTTTAGCGGCCGCTAATACGTATTCGACTGTCGCATCCGCGGCAGGCATAAGGAGGAACCATGGCTTTTAACACGAAGGTCGATGTGGCCGATACCGAGCTCGAAGCGAATGAGACCGTCGTCGATGCCGGGGACGTGACGCTCGAGGACGAGGCGCTCGTCGAGGCAGAGTCCGAAGACGAGGCGGACGAGGACGACGAGGAGGCGGACGAGTCCGAGGACTCGCTGACCTATTCCAACGGCGTGATCGAGAAAATCGTCGCCATGGCCACCCGCGAGGTGCCGCATGTTCTGGGCATGAAGGGTAACCTTATGCACTTTGTGCAGGAACAGTTTGGTGCCGAGAACCTGACCAAGGGCGTGACGGTCGAGGTCACCGACGACAACCGCGTGGTCGTCAACATCTCGGTCATCATCGAGTACGGCGCCTATGCGCCTGCGATCTTTGACGACGTTAAGGCGCGCGTCACCGAGCGTCTGGCCGCGATGACCGGCCTTGAGGTGGCAGGCGTCAACCTGCGCATCGAGGATGTCATCACCCCCGAGGAGTACGAGCACCGCACCAGCCAGCACGAGTAACCTACCAAATAGGGACAGGTTTATTTCGATAGGTTTTACCTGCGAAAACGCTAAACGGTCGACCGCGCAAGCAAAAGTGCGGTCGACCGTTTTCTATATGCCCCCGATGCAGGCATACCGCTCGTCTAACTAAGGGTTGCAATCTTCGCGTTCCGCGTTACCCTAATGGGCGCATTGTTTCCAAATTGTTAACGAGGGGTTGCCGTAATGGCCGACGAACACGAGACCGAAAGCAAGGCATGGGCGATTGAAGCCGCTGCGGCAGAGGCGGCGTCGCGTGCCGCCGAGGAGATGCATCGTCCTCCGGTGGTGCCGATGGAGCGCGTTGTCGGTCGCGAGGATATCGAACGTGGCGAGCGCGCCGGCCGCAAGCGCAGCCAGGAGCCAGGCTTTCCGCGCTTTTTTGCCGAGCTCAATCTGGGCCTGATCCTCACGGCCTTTGCCATCGTGGCCTTTAAAACCCCCAATCACTTTGCCTTCGGCGGCACCTCGGGCGTGTCGGTCATTCTTTCCACGCTGTTCCCGACCCTGCCCGTCGGCGTCTTTATGTGGATTATCAACGCGGTCTTGGTCATCCTGGGTTTTATCTTTTTGGAGCGCAAGGCAATCCTTTGGAGTGTCTTTGCCTCGTTTGCGCTTTCGGCCTACGTCTCGCTGTTTGAGCTCTTCATTCCGACGGATGGTTCGATGACGGGCGATATGTGGCTCGACCTGTGTTTTGCCGTCATCTTGCCGGCGCTGGGCAGTGCCATTGTCTTTGACATTGGCGCCTCGACGGGCGGCACCGACATCCTTGCCATGATTCTCAAACGCCGTACGACACTTGAGATCGGCCGTGCCCTGTTGCTGGTCGATATCGGCATCGTGACCATCGCGGCTTTCCTGTATGGCCCGCGCGTCGGCCTGTACTGCGTGCTCGGTCTGTTTGCCAAGACGCTTGTGGTCGACAAGGCTATCGAGAGCATTCACCTTCGTAAGGTCTGCACGATCATTTGCGCCGAACCGCGCAAGGTCGAGGAGTTTATCGTCAAGCATCTCAACCGCACGGCAACGATCAGCCGTGGTTACGGCGCCTTCTCGGGCAAGTGCGTCACGGTGATTATGAGCGTGCTGAGCCGTCGCGAGGCAGTGCAACTGCGCCGCTATACCCGCGATATCGATCCGGATGCGTTTATCACGATCGTTGACAGCTCCGAGATCGTGGGTAAGGGCTTTCGCGGCACGAACTAGCGCGGATATACCCTTCGAATCATTGAATAAAGCCGCCTACGTTGCAAATCGGTCATCTTGGGGTATTTGTCCCCACATTGGGCGATAATGTTGCCAAAGACATCGTTTGCGATCCAGGTGATTCGCTCTAGATACGAAGGGATGATTACGATGTTCTGTTCGCAGTGTGGCGCCCCCATGGGCGATAACGACAAGTTCTGCGGCGCGTGCGGTGCCCCTAATACCGAGGCCAAGGCCGCCGGCCCCGCCCCCCAGGGACAGTCTCAGCCCCAGCAGTTTGTTCCGCAACCGCCCGTGGCGAATGTGTCAAAGGGCTGTGTGGCTCAGGCGTTCCAAGATATGACCAAGACTCCGGGCGTGCTTCAGCGTGTATGCCAAATCGCGTTTTTGCCGGCGTTGATTTGCGTTGTGTCGGTGCTCGTGTTGTTTATTCCCGTTATTGGCGGCATTGCGGCTGCCATCGGCTTTTTGGCAGCTTGCATTGCGAGCGTATGCGGTTCCGGCTTTGGTATCGAGTGGGGCCGTGATCTTTCGCTCAAGGTCGATGACGGTATGGACCGTCCACTCATGCGTTCCACGTCGTTTGGCCTCGGAGTCTTTTCGAGCGTTATTTCGGTCGTGCTCGAGGTTATCGCTGCCATTCCCGTTGTTGGTGTAGTGCTTTCGCTGGTGGAGAGCGTGATAATTGGCGCTGCGGGCTCGTATTCGTATTACGGCTCTTATGCGCTCGAGGCCGCGCTGTTTGGCTCGCTTGGCTTGCTTGTCCTGGCTATGATTGCCACGGCGGTCCTGGGAGTCTTCTTTAAGATGTTTGCCGACATCGCCGTGATGCACTTTGCGGTGACCGGTCGCGTCGAGAGCGCGTTTTCGCTCGATAAGGTCTGGACGGCCTTTAAGAACAATAAGACCAAGCTGTTCTGCGCTTCGTTCCTTCCCGAGTTTTTGACGGGCTTGGTCGCCAACGTTGTTACATGGATCTTGACAGCCGTCTTTGGCGCCATTGCCTCTGTCGGTATGTATAGCTACTACTATCGTCCTACGGGTATTGAGGCAATTGTTACCGGCGGCGGCATCACGCTCGTGCTGTTCCTAGTGCTGGTCGCTTTTGTCACCGTATTTCTTACGGTCTTTGGCAAGATGCTCAAGCACCGTGCCGTTGGCTACTGGGCCGCACGTTATGCAAGCGAGTGGGCCGAGGAGAACAAGGACGACGTCCTGACTTTTGTATTGCCCTTCGAGAAGAAGTCCGCCGCTTCGGGTTACAGTGCTCCGGATACTTCGCCAACGCCGAAGCCTGAGCCCACGTCGAACCCTGAGCCCGCGCCCGAGCCGGCGCCTGCACCTGAGCCGGCGTCCGAGTCAAGCTCCGACGAGGACCCTCAGGACGAGTAGCCCTGCCGCCTGCCATTTGGGGACGGGGTTGAAATGGTAGAAATAGCGCTTGACAAATAAAGAGAGGGCGGATGTTCGTTCCAACATCCGCCCTCTCATTATTTTGAATGTGTGTTTGAAGAATCTTGCAGTCTACTCGCCGTGCTTCTCATCGTGGCGAGCGGCGGCACGGGCATCGTGGATGCCCTTGATTGCGGCATGGCGGGCGGTGCGGGCGTCGTGCACGGCGTCGCGGGCCTCGGCGGCAGTTGCCTTGGCAGATCGCAGCTTGGCTGCCAGGTCGGGATTGGTCTCGGCAACCGCGGCGATCGTGGGGCCGTCGAGCTCTTCTTGCGTGGGCTCGGCCAAAAAGTCGATGGCATACTGGGCGGCTACCATGGAGCCCTTGGCGAGTGCGCTCTCGTCGATCTTGTAGAAGCAGGAGTGCTGGGCATAGGTGGCGCCGATCTGGGGATTGCGCGCGCCGACAAAGGCGAGCACGCCCGGCACGCGACGCAGGTACTCCGAGAAGTCCTCGCCCGAAAGCGTGCCGCGGTAATGGCCCTCGCCCGCGGGGCCCAAGCACTTGAGCACAGCTTGGCGGCAGCGCTCGCTCGAGGCGGCATCGTTTTCGACCTTGTAGTTGGCGATGGTGTAGTCGGTGAGCTCGGCCTCGGCGCCCAGAGCAGCCGCGGTGTGCTCCACGATGCGGCGCATAAGCTCGGACATCTCCTCATGCGTCTTGTCGCCATAGGTGCGCACCGTGCCGGCGAGGTATGCCGTGCCGGCGATAACGTTGCGCGCGGTGCCGCCATGCAGCTCGCCGACGGTGATGACGGCAGGTTCGTAGGGGCTAATCTCGCGCGAGACGATGGTCTGCAGGGCGTTGACGATTTCGGCGGCAACCATAACGGCGTCGTGGCCGCGCTGGGGCATGGCGCCATGGCACGAGGTGCCGCGGACGTCGATGCGGAACCAGTCGGTGTTTGCCATGCGCGGGCCGGGCTCGCAGCTTACGGTGCCGGCATCGACCTCGCTCCAGATGTGCGCGGCGTAGGCGCCGTCGACGCCGTCGAGTACGCCCGTGCCAATCATGAGCTTGGCGCCCTGGCCGTTTTCCTCGCTGGGCTGGAATACGATGCGAATCTCGCCGTGGATGTCATCGGTCATGTGGCGCAGAATCTGCAATGTGCCGAGCATCATGGCGATATGGCAGTCGTGGCCGCAGGCATGCATGCGGCCCTCGTTGACGCTGGCGAACTCCTCGCCGGTCTGCTCGGTGACAGGCAGGGCGTCGATATCGGCGCGCAGCAGGATACGGCGGCGCGGCGTGCCGTCCTCGCGGTAGGCATCCGGCGCGGTACCGCGAAGCGTCGCCACCAGGCCCGTCTTGAGCGGACGCTCGTAGGGGATATTCATGGCGTCGAGCTGGTTGGCGATGTCGGAAGTCGTGCGCTCCTCGGCAAGGCTCAGCTCCGGGTGCTTATGGAAGTGCCGGCGCTGCTTGATGATGTAGGGTTCAAACTCGGCGGCGATATCTCGGATGGCCGCGGTGACGTCGTCTGCTGCGCGAACCTCGGTTGCCGCCATAATTTGCTGTGCCTTGGTCTTCGTCATGGTCGATTTGCTCCTTGCTGGGTTGATCGCAAAATCGTACAGGCTTTCTCCAGTATGCCACCTGCCGCTAGGGCTGGTAAAGTTGCCGTTTGCCGCTTGGGGTTTTGTAACAAGAGTGGGGGAGTACACTCGGGGGTGTTGAATTTCCTGCCAGAGATGGGGATGCCCATGCAACATATCGATCGGATTATCCGCTCCAAGAACGTCTTTACCGCGCAAGACGGCATCGATACCGCCCGCGAGCTGGCGATTGCCATTGCGGGCGATCGCATCGTCGCAGTCGGCGCGCCCGATGACGTGATTGCCGCCGCACCTGCCGCCACGCCGGTGGTCGACTACGGCGAGCAATTCATCTGCCCCGGTTTCCATGACGCCCACCTGCACTTCTTCCATACCTCGGTTGGCTCCTCACCGTATATGCTCATGGATATGGGCACGTCCGAGGCGGCGCTGGTGCAGGACACGCTCAAGTTTTCCCAGGACCTGCCCGACGACGCCTGGGTCGTGACGCAGGGCTGGCGCGATTACCGCTGGGATCCGCCCGAGCATCCTACCAAGGCCTCCCTCGACGTCGCCTTCCCCGATCGCCCCTGTGTTATGTATTCGGGCGACGGGCATACGCTGTGGCTCAACAGCCGCGCGCTCGAAGCCCTCGGCGTGACGCGGGACAGCGAGCCTCCGGCGGGTGGCAGTTACGACAAAGACTCAAACGGTGAGCTTACGGGCATCGCCCACGAGGCAGCTGCTATGCAGCTGCTGCCGCGCTGCCTGGAGTGGCTGGGCGAGGACCGCATCGCGAGTGCTTACGCCGACCAGATGAAGCGTATGGCCGAGCAAGGCATCACCTCAATTTGCGATATGTCGCTCATGCCCATGCCGGGCTGCGACTTTATTCGCGACGATGTTTACGACAAGCTGCAGGCCGCCGGCAAGCTGGGCATCCGCGCCCATCTGTTTCCCACGCTGCTGGATGACCAATCGCGCTTGGAGGAACTCCAGACCCGCTACGCAAACAACGCGCTGCTCTCGGCGCCAGGATTTAAACAGTTCTTCGACGGCGTGTCGAGCGAGCATACCGCATACCTCACTGAGCCCTATACTAACCCGCGCTTCCCGGGTGACCAGGGTCGCCTGACGGTTCCTGTCGAGCGCATGCGCAAGTTGGTTCTGGCGGCAGCCGAGCGTGGCCACACCGTGCGCATTCACGTTATCGGCGACGGCGCCATCCATGCCGCGCTCGATATCTTTGAGGAGGCGGCAGAGCTCTACGGTTTGCCCCCGCACGGCCATAATACGCTTGAGCATTTGGAGAATCTGCTGCCCGAGGACATCGATCGTCTGCGCAAACTCAACGTCATTGCCTCGAGCCAGCCTTGCCACATCACGCTCGACCCGGGTGGCCCGGAGCGCGACCTGGGCCTGGAACGCAGCCGCATCATGTGGCCGTTTGCGACCTATAAGCAGCGCGGCATCCGCCAAGCTTTCGGTACCGATAGCCCCATCACAGCCGTTACCAGCATGAACGTGCTCTACACGGCCATCACGCGCCAAGACCCCCGCAGCCACTGGCCCGAGGGCGGCTGGCTCCCCAGCGAGCGCATCGACGCGGCAACTGCCCTGCGCAACTACACCCTGGGCAGCGCCTACGCGGCAGGCGACGAGCGAAACCTCGGCAGCCTGGAACCCGGCAAATACGCCGACCTGGTAGTCCTGGACCAAAACCCACTCACCATCGACCCCCAAGAGCTGCAAGCCACCCAGGTCCAAGCAACCTACCTAGCCGGTAACCTCATCTACGAGCGCTGATGCTCATACCGTATCGTTAAACGCGGCTCGGGCAGCCTATTATGGGATGGCGCTCGAGCCGCGTTTGTATATCGGTGGGGACCCGCTATGAGTGTCCCTGCTCTGATTGATTTGAGCGTGGGGTGGGGCGCCGCTGCCCCGCGCTCAATTTGGACATCAGCAATGCCGTCTCTTGGTGTTTTGCATACTTTCCATTGCAGATTGCATAAATAGGCTGGGATGTTCTTTCTGGCTCTTATGTACCCCTGCCTGGGCCGTGCAAAAAACGGAGTATTCAGCACCGCAAGCCCCGTCGGTGCCGCTGCAGTTGAATAACATTACGGAGATCGACGTCATTTTGGGGTCCGGTGCGACGCGAAGCATGTTTTTTGTCCTGACGGGGTTTGCCTGCCGACCCAAATTGCCGGTCGAAGGCGTCCTTGGGACCAATATGGTTTGTCCGGCGCGTATGCAGCCGTTCTGCTCTGCTGAATACTCCCAAAAATGCACGGTGCTCCCTGGGGGACCCGTGCGTGCGGCGAAAACCATGCCCATGTCGCTATCCGCATCGCCATTTTGCTGCACTGACTTTTCTGAATGCCGGACCCGATAACGTTGACTCAGCTCCCGTGTGGCGCCGGAGGGGCGGGATATAAGGTTTGTCGCGAGTTCCGCATGCAAAGAAGGCCACTTAATGTGGCCTTCGTGCGAGCAGGACTGTCCGAGCAGGGAGTTGTATATTCGTCTCTTCCGGAGGC
>CALBUZ010000113.1 GCA_937969105.1 uncultured Collinsella sp.
TTTTTTTTTTTTTTAATGATACGGCGACCACCGAGATCTACACTCTTTCCCTACACGACGCTCTTCCGATCTAGAGGGGCTTGTTTAGGAGGCACAGTATGGGACGTTTTACCAATCCTCGCGATTTGTACTTTGGTGAGGGCGCTCGCCACGAGGTGAAGAACCTCAAGGGCAAGAAGGCCATCATCGTTTCTGGCGGCAGCTCTATGCGCCGCGGCGGGTTCCTGCAGGACGTTGAGGCCGACCTTAAGGAAGGCGGTTTCGAGGTCAAGCTGTTCGAGGGCGTCGAGTCCGACCCGTCCATCGAGACGGTCATGAAGGGCGCCGAGGCCATGCGCGAGTTCGAGCCCGACTGGATTATCGCCATCGGCGGCGGTTCGCCCATCGATGCCGCTAAGGCCATGTGGGTCTTCTACGAGTATCCCGAGGAGTCCTTCGATAACATCATCCAGCCGTTCAGCTTCCCCGAGCTGCGTCAGAAGGCTCACTTCTGCGCCATCTCCTCTACCTCCGGCACCGCTACCGAGGTCACTGCCTTCTCCGTCATCACCGACTACGCCAAGGGCATCAAGTACCCGCTGGCCGACTTCAACATCACTCCTGATGTCGCCATCGTCGACCCCGAGCTCACCTACACCATGCCCGCCAAGCTGTGCGCTCATACCGGCATGGACGCTCTGACCCACTGCATGGAGGCCTACGTTTCCACCTGCGCCTCTATGTTCACCGACGCCAACGCTCTGCACGGCATCCGCGAGATCGTCGAGTGGCTGCCCAAGTCCTATGCTGGCGACCATGAGGCCCGTCAGCACATGCACGAGGCTCAGTGCATCGCCGGTATCGCCTTCTCCTCGGGCCTGCTCGGCATCGTTCACTCCATGGCTCACAAGACCGGTGCAGCCTTTGAGAACGGTCACATCATCCACGGTGCTGCTAACGCCATGTACCTGGGCAAGGTCATCCAGTGGAACTCCAAGGACCCGCGTGCTGCCGAGCGTTATGCTTACGTGGCCAAGGAGATCCTGCACCTTCCCGGCGAGACCAACGAGGAGCTCATCGCTGCGCTCGTCCAGAAGATTCGCGACCTCAACGACCAGCTCAACATTCCGCAGTCCATCAAGGATTACGCGAATGGTGGCGTGAAGGTCGACGCCGAGAACCCGCAGATGGTTTCCGAGGAGGAGTTCCTCGCCAAGCTGCCCGAGATCGCCGCGAACGCCGAGCAGGACGCCTGCACGCCGGAGAACCCGCGTGAGACCAAGGCTGCCGACTTCGAGAAGATCCTCAAGGCCTGCTACTACGACACCGACATCGATTTCTAATCGACTCTTGTTATCGTAACGAGGGGCTCCGCACGTATCCGTACGGAGCCCCTTTCTTTTTTCTTTTAGAGAATGGGATAGTTATGGCTGCAATTTTCAATAGCCCCAGCAAGTACATCCAGGGTCCGGACGAGCTCGCCAAGCTCGGCTCCTATGTCGAGCCGCTTGGCGCTAAGGCCCTCGTCATCGTGACGCCTTCGGGCAAGAAACGCGTCGGTGCCAAGATCGAGGGCGGCTTTGCCGAGGCCAAGGCCGAGCTGCTGTTTGAGGACTTTAACGGCGAGTGCTCCAAGGGCGAGGTCGATCGCCTGGTTGCGCTCGCTCGCGACAACGGTTGCGACATCATCGTCGGTGTCGGTGGCGGTAAGATTCTCGACACCGCGAAGGCCGTTGCCTATTACCTGGAATCCCCGGTTATCATTTGCCCCACCATTGCTTCGACCGATGCCCCGTGCTCGGCGCTTTCGGTGCTCTATACCGATGACGGCCAGTTCGACAAGTACCTCTTCCTTAAGGCAAACCCCAATATCGTCCTTATGGATACGACGGTTATCGCGGCGAGCCCGGTGCGCCTGACGGTTTCCGGCATGGGCGATGCGCTCGCAACCTATTTCGAGGCTCAGGCGACGCACGATGCCGACGGTGGCACTTGTGCCGGCGGCAAGGGCGGAATGGCCGGCCTGGCGCTCGCCAAGCTCTGCTACGAGACGCTTATGGCCGATGGTGTGAAGGCCAAGGTTGCGCTGGAGAAGGGTGCGCTCACGCCTGCCGTCGAGCGCATCATTGAGGCCAACACGCTGCTTTCGGGCATTGGCTTTGAGAGCTCGGGCCTCGCTGCTGCTCATGCCATCCACAATGGCCTGACGATGCTGCCCGAGTGCCACAGCATGTATCACGGCGAGAAGGTCGCCTTTGGCACTATCGTCCAGCTGGTACTCGAGGATGCCCCGACTGAGAAGCTTGAGGAAGTCTTGGGCTTCTGCATTGAGCTGGGCCTGCCGGTCACGATGAAGGAGCTGGGCGTTGCCGAGGTTACGCGCGAGAAGGCCATGATTGTTGCCGAGGCCGCGTGCGCGCCCGAGGACACCATGTGCAACATGCCGTTTGAGGTGACGCCCGAGACGGTCGCAAACGCCATCTTGGGTGCCGACGCGCTGGGCCACTACTATCTCATGGATGAGTAAATCAAGCTAAGGAAGGGGCAAAGCCAGCAGATGGCTTTGCCCCTTTTTGCTATGGTGCAAAGGGGTCAGGTTGCTTTGCACCAATTGTTGTTGATGAAAGGGCGGATTCTCGTATGGCGCTTCCCATGGTTTATGGCGGTCCCGGTCGGTATGTTCAGGGGCCGGGTGAGCTCTCGCGTCAGGGCAGGTATTTGTCATGGTTGGGCTGCGCTGCCTATGTCCTGTTTGACCAGGGCACCGAGGATCGGCTGTGCAGGCAGATCGTCGATGGATTTCTGGACGAAGATCTAAGCGAGCCCTTCTTTAAGATCTATAACGGTCCGTGTACGGAAGAGGCCGTTGTAAAAATGGCTAAGGAAGCCCGGGCTGAGTATTGCGACATGGTGGTGGGTATTGGCGGCGGCAAGATGCTCGATATCGCCAAGGCCGTTGCGTTTTATGCCGAGTTGCCGTTGTGCGTATGCCCCACGGCGGCTTCGATGGACGGTCCGTGCAGCGCGATTTCGGTGCTGTATCACGAGGATGGGTCGTTCGACCGCTACCTGATGCTCGAGAAGAATCCAGACCTAGTTGTGGTCGATACCAACGTGGTCGCGTCAGCCCCGCTGCGTATGACGGTCGCTGGCATGGGCGACGCGCTGGCAACGTACTTCGAGGCACGTTCGTGCGCCGCGGCGCATGGCGCCAACGAGCACGGTGGCGCGCCGGGACACTTGGCCTTAGTTGCGGCTCGTGCCTGCTATGACACACTCATGGAGTGCGGCGTCGCTGCCAAGCGCGATCTCAAAAAGGGCCGTATATCGCCGGCGGGTGAGCGCCTGATCGAGTGCAATATTCTGCTCTCGGGTGTTGGCTTTGAGAGCGGTGGCCTAGCACTTGCCCATGCCATCGCCAACGGCCTGACAATTCTGCCCGAGTGCAAGGCCATGCATGGTGAGGCCGTGGCATTTGGCTTGGTGGTGCAGCTGCGCCTGGAGCGTGCGCCCGAGCTTGATCAGGTGCTCGAGTTTTGCCAGCGCGTCGGCCTACCGACGACGCTCGCGGAGCTGGGACTTGGCGAGATTTCCGATGCCGACCTGATGAGCGTTGCAGATGCGGCCTTTAGAAACGAACGCAATATGGCTAACGAACAGGCCAAGGTGACCAGACAAAAGCTCGTGCAGCTCATGCGCGAGGCATAGCTAGGCGCTTGATCGACCTTGTGCAATCGAGGCGGCGATAGGCCATAGACTATTTGCCTCAAAGGTGCGCCGCGTGTAATTTGCCCGAGGCGTGGGCCGATAGCGTATCATTATCTCTTGCTTGTTTGCACTGCTCAGGGAGGGGCCGCGCATGGCGCAGGAACACGATCTGTTTGATGACATTATCGAGATCAGCAAGGGTTTCGACTTTCTTAAAAACCCGCTTGGCGGCGTGACCGATGCACTCGATCCGTCGGCGCCGCAGTGGAATCCTGCCGACTACAAGGAGCGCCCGCGCGGCAACACCATTCCGTGCCTGACCTGCAAAAACGAAAAGAGCGGCTGCACCGCGTGCATGGACGTATGCCCGGTCAACGCTATCGAGGTCGAGGAAGACTCCATCGAGATCCTCGACTCCTGTCGCAAGTGCGGCCTGTGCGCCGCTGCCTGTCCGACCGAGGCGATCATCTCGCCGCGCCTGGCGCCCAAAAACCTGTATGACGATATCGTCTCTGCCGCTACGAGCCATGAGACCGCCTATGTCACCTGCACGCGCGCCCTCAAGCGCATGCCGCGCGAAAACGAGGTCGTCGTTGCCTGCGTGGGCGATATTACGGCCGAGACTTGGTTCTCGGTGCTGGCGGACTATCCCAACGTGAGTGTGTACCTGCCGTTGGGCGTGTGCGATAAATGCCGCAACACCGGCGGTGAGGATATTCTGGGCGAGGCGATTGCGAAGGCCGAGGAGTGGGCCGGTACGGGCATGGGCCTGGAGGTCGACCCCAAGAGCCTCAAATGCCATAAGCGCCGCGAGTACGAGCGTAAGGAGTACATGGAAAAGATTGCCCGCACCACGGGTCTAACCGTGACTAAGCTCAACCCGGCGACGGCGGCACTGGCCTCGGTGACGCAGAAGTTGAAGGCCCACCGTCACCAGATCACGCAGCTCGAGCGTACGCTCAACACCATGTGCGGCACCACGACGACTAAGCGTCGCCGTTCGCTCACGCACGGGCGGCAGCTGGTGCTCTCGACGCTGCAGAACCACCCCGAGCTTGCCCAGAACATGCAGGTGAGCACGCCGGAGTGCGATTTTGACAAGTGCACGTCGTGCGGCGAGTGCGTCAACGTGTGCCCCACGTTTGCCTGCGATTTGGTGGGAAGCGGTCGCTTTGCACTGGAGTCCACGTATTGCCTAGGTTGCGGAGCCTGCGTCAAGGTGTGCCCCGAGCATGCGCTTAAGTTGGTTGAGCATGATGCATCCAACCTGGTCGTCGTCGATCCCGAGGCCGAGGAAAAGGCCGCCCAGAAGGCGAAGGCTCACGAAGAAGCTGAGAAGGTCAAGGCCGAGGCAAAGGCCAAGCTTGACAATATGCTCGACCAGGTGGAAAAGCTCGCGGACTAGCTAAAAGAGCGTACATGATGGCCGGTGGGACAGGTACTGCCCCGCCGGCCAAAAAAGTTGCGGTGGAATAGTTCCCGTCTTGCCCTTAAGCTGGCCATTCTAGGAACTATTCCACCGCAACTAATAGATGGTTAGCTCATACTGCTCTGATGGGTCTCGCTGCCGTTATTGCGGCGGGTGACCGTTTCGTGGAGTAAAAAGAAGCTGGGAACCTGCTTTGTCTCGGTGTATTCCATAAGGATGCCGTCGGCGTTGTAGGTCTGCCCGCGTACAACGGCGAGTGCGTTAAAGTCGTCGAGATCGAGTACGCGTGTATCCTCGGGCGTGGGATGCTCAATCGTTACATCGCGTTTGCCCGTGGCAATCTTAATTCCAAGGCCTTCTTCGAGGTAACGATAGATCGAGTCGTTGACAATCTCGGGTGTCAGCCCCGGTACCTGTGAGCTTAGGTAATAGGAGTCGTCGGAGCACACGGCTCGTCCGTCTGCATAACGGATGCGTTTAGCACGTGTGAGTTCACAGCCTTCGGGAAACCCGGTAATCTTGGAGAGCGCCTTGTTACAGACGAGGAGCTCAAAGACAGTGGTGACCGTTTTGAGCTCAAAGCCTCGGCTAGCTGCGATTTCCTTAAAGGTCTCGAGTCCGCCGCCACCACGATTCGTCTCGTCACTGATGTTGCGAATGACGCGCATGCCTTTGCCTTGCTGGGGGAGCACGTAGCCATCTGCCGCAAGCATCGAGATGGCGCGACGGACCGTCATGCGCGAACAGCCAAACAGCTGCGTGAGTTCAGTCTCCGAAGGCAGATAGCTTAGATAGGCATATGTGCCGTCGTCAATCGACTGCTTCACGTTGTCATAAATGGTTTGGAAGATGGCTCGCGCCATGACGGTCTCCTAGAGCTGAGTGCGCGAGCGGTGGATGAGGACTGCTCGCGCAGGTGTCGATCGATTTACTTGCTGGGGTCGATTATATATTTACCCATGGCACGCAGAGCTGGGTCTGACAGGATAGCGCCGAGTTCGTCGAGGGAAGCCACCTTGGCGACCATCGAGGATACGTCGAGCCTGCCAGAGTCGATGAGCTCGAGCGCGCGACGCTGCGTATAAGGGTTGATGTAGGACGAGGTAAGCACGAGCTCCTTCTGGAAGACCTCGAAGGGCTTGACGGTGATTGTCTCATCGGGCTTGGTGAGGCCGAACATCATGACCGTAGCCTTGTGGCCGGCGATCTGGATGGCCTGCTCGATGGTGACGGGCTTGCCAACACACTCGATAACGACATCGACGTTGCCGACGCCCTCCTGCTTCAGGCGGGCCGGGACGTCCTCGTGGATGGAATCAATTGCCAGGTCGGCGCCGAGTTTGAGCGCAACCTCGCGCTTGCCTTCGACAGGCTCGAGCAAGACAACCTTGGTGGCGCCGGCGTTTTTAGCAAGCTGCATCATGAGCAGACCGATCATGCCGCCGCCGATAACGACAACTGTGCTGCCGGGCTTGATGTTGCACATATCGATGCCGTGCAGGCAGCAGGCGACGGGCTCGGTCATAGCACCCTGCTCAAAGCTGGTGTGATCGCCCAACTTGTAGACTTGCTGCATATCGACGGAGCAGTACTCGGCAAAGCCGCCGTTAACGGTGGTGCCGTAACCGGTCATATGCTCGCAGTAGTGGTTGATTCCGTCGCGGCAGGGTTCGCAGCAGCCGCAGGGATGGTTTGGGTCGATGCACACGCGATCGCCCGGCTTAAAGCCAGCGACGTCGCTGCCCACGGCCTCGACAACGCCCGCAAACTCATGACCAAGGATCGTGGGCGGGGTAACGTCGGCTGCACCCTTGTCGCCTTCATAGATATGAACGTCGGTACCGCAGACGCCGCAAGCTTTGACGTTGATCAGAACGTCGCGCTTGCCCACGGCCGGCTTTGCCGATTCCTCGACTCTGAGGTCGTGCTTTCCATAGAAGACCGCGCTTTTCATGGTGACTCCTTAACGTGGCGGTGAATATTGTAATGAAGTATAGGCATGTCTACAGGTATAGACAAGCACATCTAGACAAGTTGAAAAGAAATATAATTTGCGGCCATAAGCTATGTTAGATTTAGCAGGCAAAATACTGGACTTATACCGTTTACGGCCAATAATCGACCGCTGACCGAACATAGAAACCGTATCAACTTGTCTAGATAAGTGATATGATAAAAATAGAAGCGCAAGAAGCCGGGGACACGGGCCCACCCGTCCAATTGCACGAGGTACACGCAAACGGCGCGTCTGCGGTCTCGAGTGAAGCCAAAACCGCAGTCGCTCCGAATGAAGAGAGGGGGATTCCCCGTCATGATGCAAAAGATACAACGTTTCGGCGGTGCAATGTACACGCCTGCAATTCTTTTCGCATTTTCCGGAATTGTCGTTGGCCTGGGTACGTTGTTTACCACCGAGGCGATCTTTGGCGAGATGGCCACTGCGGGCCATCTTTGGTTTGATTGCTGGAATGTGCTGCTCCAGGGTGGTTGGACGCTCTTTAACCAGATGCCGTTGCTGTTTTGCGTAGCGTTGCCAATCTCGCTCGCGAACAAGCAGAACGCTCGCTGCTGCATGGAGGCTTTGGCCATCTATCTTACCTTCAACTACTTTGTAAGCACAATCTTGGGGCAGTGGGGCCCTGTCTTTGGCGTCGACTACTCTGTCGAGGCAGGCAGTGGTACTGGTCTTGCCACTATCGCAAGCATCAAAACGCTTGATATGGGCATCATGGGCGCGCTCATTATCTCTGGTATCGCCACGATGCTGCATAACAAGTTCTTCGATACCGAGCTCCCCGAGTGGTTGGGCGTGTTCTCGGGCTCCGTGTTCATCTATATGATCGGTTTCTTCGTTATGGTTCCGGTCGCTCTTATCGCCTGCCTGGTGTGGCCGCATGTTCAGGCTGCTATCTCCGCCTTCCAGGGATTCATCCTTTCCGCCGGTACGTTTGGCGTGGGTGTCTTTGCTTTCTTCGAGCGCGTGCTGATTCCTACAGGCCTGCACCACTTTATCTATACGCCGTTCTATTACGACAACGCGGCGGTCAACGGCGGCATCTTTGCTGCTTGGGCCAATATCCTGCCCCAACTGGCTGCCGATCCGAGCATTGCTCTTAAGGATGCCGCACCCTGGGCTGCCTATACCTGCCCTGGTTGGACTAAGGTCTTCGGCTCGCTTGGCGTCGCCATTGCGTTTTATATGACCGCCAAACCCGAGCGCAAGCAGCGCGTCAAGGCTCTGCTGATCCCGGTCACCCTTACCGCTATGCTTTGCGGTATCACCGAGCCGCTTGACTTTACCTTCCTGTTCATTGCGCCCGGCCTGTTCGTCGTCCACTGCGTGCTCGGAGCGCTCGGCTGCATGGCTCAAAACCTCCTTGGCGTCGTGGGCATCTTCGACGGCGGCATCATCTCGATGCTCTCGTGGGACTGGCTGCCCCTTTGGGCCGCACACGGTCTGCAGTACGCCATCTCCATCCTTGTCGGTCTGTGCTTTACCGCTCTTTGGGTCGTGGTCTTCCGTTTCCTGATCGTCAAGTTCGACTTTAAGACCCCCGGTCGCGAAGATGATGACGTCGAGGTGGAGCTCAAGTCCAAGGCCGACTACAAGCAAAAGCAGGGCGGTGCTGGCAAATCGGTCGCCCAGAGTAAAGATGATGAGCGCTTGGTGCTTGCCGAGAACATCCTCGATCTGCTCGGTGGCGCGGATAACATCATCGATGTAACTAACTGCGCTACCCGTCTGCGCGTTAACGTCAAGGACAAGGGCGTCGTTGCACCCGAGGCTTCCTTCAAGGCGATCGGTACGCATGGCTTGGTGGTCCAAGGTCAGTCAATTCAGGTCATCATCGGCCTTACCGTCCCGCAGGTTCGCGAGAAGTTCGAGAGTCTTCTGAAGTTCGAGAGTCTTCTGTAAACCATCGTCCATCGAAACAATCGGCCTTGCAGAGCCGGTATGCACCGCAAGGCCGATTCTAGAGATAAAAAACTCCACTTCTAGGTAACAATTCCAAACCGCGCAAGGCCGCGTGCGGGGACGGATTGAGCAAGCGGCCAGAATGAGGAGGACATCATGTCCAAGAAGAACTATGCCGTGACCATTGCCGGCGGTGGCTCCACCTTTACCCCGGGCATCGCTCTGATGCTGCTTGAGGAGCGCGACCGCTTCCCGGTCAACAAGGTGACCTTCTACGACAACAACGCCGAGCGCCAGGAGACCGTGGCCAAGGCCTGCGAGATCTACTTCCACGAGAACGCCCCCGAGGTTGAGTTTAGCTATACCACCGACCCCGAGACCGCATTCACCGGGACCGACTTCGTCCTTGCTCACATCCGCGTTGGCCTGTACGCCATGCGCGAGCTCGACGAGAAGATTCCTCTCAAGTACGGCTGCGTTGGCCAAGAGACCTGCGGTGCCGGCGGTATCGCCTACGGCATGCGCTCCATCGGTGGTGTCATCGAGATCCTCGACTACATGGAGAAGTACAGCCCCAACGCCTGGATGCTCAACTACTCCAACCCCGCGGCCATCGTCGCCGAGGCCTGCCGCGTGCTGCGCCCCAACAGCCGCATCATCAACATCTGCGACATGCCGATCGACCTTATGGATAAGATGAGCCGTATGTGCGGCATCAAGGATCGTCGCGAGCTGCAGTATAGCTACTACGGCCTCAACCACTTTGGTTGGTGGAGCAAGATCTACGACAAGGATGGCAACGACCTCATGCCGCAGATCAAGGAGCACATGGCTAAGAACGGCTACCTGGACGGCATCGAGCACGAGGCCGGTAAGGAGCAGCATGTCGAGGAGAGCTGGATTCACACCTTCGGCAAGGCCAAGGATGTCTATGCTGTCGATCCCGAGACGATTCCCAACACCTACCTCAAGTACTACCTGTACCCGGACTATGTCGTCGAGACGTCTGACCCCAACTACACTCGCGCCAATGAGGTTATGGACGGCCGCGAGAAGAAGGTCTTTGGCGCTTGCCGCGACATCATCGCCAAGGGTACTGCCAAGGACGGCGGCTTTGAGCCCGACGTACACGCCAACTACATCGTCGACCTTGCCTGCGCGCTGGCCGAGAACACGCTCGAGCGCTTCCTGCTGATCGTCCCCAACGATGGTGCTGTGCCCAACTTCGACCCAACGGCCATGGTCGAGGTGCCTTGCATCGTCGGTTCCAACGGCTTTGAGAAGATTTGCCAGGGCCCGATCCCGCAGTTCCAGAAGGGCCTGATGGAGCAGCAGGTTTCCGTCGAGAAGCTCGTTGTCCAGGCTTGGGTCGAGGGCAGCTACCAGAAGCTCTGGCAGGCGCTCACGCTCTCCAAGACCATTCCTTCGGCAAGCGTTGCCAAGCAGATCCTGGACGAGCTCATCGAGGCCAACAAGGATTTCTGGCCCGAGCTTAAGTAAGGACTACTGTCTAGAACTCTCACGCATCTCTGCTTCATTTGCGCCGCCGCGGTGTCCGGATTCGCCCGGATGCTGCGGCGGCGCTATACTTATGAAGTTTGAAGTACCTGTACCAAAAGGAGCTGTCGTGTCCCTTTCCATCGGTATCGTGGGCCTGCCCAACGTGGGCAAGTCGACGTTGTTCACCGCGCTTACCAAAAAGACCGGCCTTGCCGCCAACTACCCGTTTGCCACGATCGACCCCAACGTGGGTATCGTCGATGTGCCCGATAGCCGCTTGCAAAAGCTCGCTGACATCGTTAACCCGGGTCGCATTGTGCCGGCGACGGTCGAGTTCGTTGACATCGCAGGTCTGGTGAAGGGCGCTAACGAGGGCGAGGGTCTGGGCAACCAGTTCCTGGCCAACATTCGCGAGACCGACGCCATCTGCGAGGTCGTGCGCTACTTTAAGGACCCCAACGTCATGCGCGAGGTGGGCCGCACCGGCGAGTTCGTCGATCCCGCCGGTGACGCCGACACCATCATGACCGAGCTCATCCTGGCCGACATGGGCACGCTCGAGAAGCAGCTGCCCAAGCTCGAGAAGGAGGCCAAGCGCGACAAGGAGCTCATGCCCAAGTTTGAGGTTGCCAAGCGCCTGCTTGCCTGGCTCAACGAGGGCAAACGCGCTGCATCCATGGAGATGACCGACGAGGAGCGTGCCGCCGCCAAGGGCCTGTTCCTGCTCACCATGAAGCCCATCCTGTATGTGGCCAACGTGGACGAGGATATGCTCAACGACGATCTGGCGCCCATCGATGGTGTCAAGCCGCTGCCGATCTGCGCCAAGATCGAGGCCGAGCTTTCCGAGCTCGATCCCGAGGACGCCGCCGACTACCTGGAGAGCCTGGGCTTGGAGCAGCCCGGCCTGGACGTGCTCGCGCAGGCGGCCTATAAGCTGCTCGGTCTGCAGTCGTTCTTTACGGCCGGCGAGATGGAGGTCAAGGCCTGGACGGTGCGTCAGGGCGCGACCGCCCCTCAGGCCGCCGGTGTCATCCACACCGACTTTGAGCGTGGCTTTATTAAGGCCGAGGTCATTGGCTACGACGACTACATCGAGCTCGGTGGCGAGCAGGGCGCCAAGGCCGCCGGCAAGCTGCGTATCGAGGGCAAGGACTATGTCATGGCCGATGGCGATGTCGTGCACTTCCGCTTTAACGTGTAAGGACGACGCATATGTTTAAATATGGCAAAAAAGCTGGCTACATGGGTATTGCGCTGCTCGTACTTGCGGTGATTCCGCTGGTGGTCGCAGCGTGTGTTATCCCCAACATTGGTCCCGAGGTGGCAACAAAGTTTAATGCCGCCGGCGAGGCGACGCGCTGGGGCAAGAGCTACGAGTTGCTGGCGCTGCCGGTGCTCAACTTGCTGCTGAGCGTGGCGACGTACTTTACGGCGGGACGCCAGGCAAAGAACAATGATGACTCCGCCGCCATGGCGCGCATCGTGTGCGAGCGCTACCTGCGTAACGGTTGCATCACGGGTGTGTTCCTCAACGTAATCAACGTCTACTTTATGTATTCGGCGATTACCGGTATGGGCTTTGGCCTGGGCTTTTAGCTTGCGCCTTTAGGCAACGAGCCTGCAAGCATATTCGATGGCTGCTGCGAGGCCGCCGCTCGATCGTGGTTTAAAGACCATGTCGGCGGCGGCCTCGTTTTCGTATCCGGCACCGCGAAGGGCGAGCGCGACGCCGGCTTCCAGGAGAAGGGGCAGGCCACGCTGGCTGGTTGCGATTACGGCAGCCTGATTGAGCGAGCAGCTGTGCGCTTGGCATTGGATGGCAAGTTCACCTTGCGCCGGGCAAGGGACCAAAACGGCGGCGACGCGACTTGATAGCAATGCAAATGCTGTGCGCTCATCGGGCGAAAGGCATTCAGCTTCAACGACGACGAGCTTGGGCGGCGCGCTGTTTGTGCGAAGCGTGGCTCGGTACATGCGGACCGAAGAACCCGACATAGAAAACTCCTGTGTATTCGGCAAAACGTAAACTATAGTTTACGTTTTTGTTTTGCTCCATTTCAAACTCGGCTGCATGGACGAACGTGCGAAACAGATTCTTGGCAGGCGGGTCGAAGAGACGCGCAGGGACCTTGGTATCTCCAAGGTTGATTTTTGTGTGGCGACAGGAATCAGCCGACCCTACCTCGACCGAATCGAAGATGGGACGGCAAATTTCACGCTCAAGGTTCTATTTAAGATCGCGCCCGCACTCGGCATGACGGTGTCAGAGCTTCTTGAGGGTATCGAATAGGGGATACCCGTCGACAACTGAATTACGCCATCGGGATGCGGTCGTGGTTGACTTGGCTGTAGAACAGGTGCTGAATCTCGGCTGCATCGCGTGACTGGCCGAGTGCCCACATGGTCTTGGCCACGAGCGTCTCGGTGGTCATGTCATCGCCGCGCAGGATGCCCGGATGATCGGCGTAAGCGCGGCCGACCTCATAAACGCCCAAATCGAGGCCCTCTTCGGGGACCTGCGTGGTCATAACGACGGTGCGGCCCGAATCGACCCAGCGGAAAATTGCCTCCTGGAATGACTCGCCGGACTCGCCAAATTCGGGAATACCGCCAATGCCAAAGGTCTCCAGGATTACAGCATCGTAGCTATCGGCAAGCGCGTCGAGGATGCCCGGGTTTACGCCGGGCGTAAGCTTGAGTACAAATACGCGCGGATCGATGCTGTCGTAGAAACGTACCGGGTTTTCGCCCTGATGCGTGCCGTGAAGCCCGTTGCGCACGATGCGGTCGTTGCGGATGTAGGCAATGGGCGGATAGTTGACGCTAATGAACGCGTTAAAGCTCATGGTGCGCTGCTTGCGGGCGCGCGTGCCGGCAATGGCCACGCCGCCAAAAACGATCGAGACGTCGTGCGAATGCTCATCGAGCGCATAGAGCAGGCTTTGGTACAGGTTGAGCTTGGCATCGGTAAAGGGGTTGCCCATGGGCTTTTGCGAACCGGTGAGCACGATGGGCTTGGGGCTGTCCTGAATCAGGTAGGAAAGCGCTGCTGCGGTGTAGCTCATGGTGTCGGTGCCGTGCAGAATTACGAAGCCGTCGTGGTCGGCATAACCCTCGACGATGACGTCGCGGATGCGCATCCAGTCGCTGGGGCGCATATTGGTGCTGTCGATGTTCATGGGCTGCACCACGTCGAGCTCGCAGAGGCCCGAGATCTCGGGGACGCTTTGGGCGAGTTCCTCACCGGTCAGGGCGGGGGAGAGGCCGTTGCCGTCCTCGGTCGATGCGATGGTGCCGCCCGTGGCGATGAGAAGGATGCGCTTCATGCTGGTATTCCTATCGTATTTGCCGCCGCAGAGGCGGAGTCGTTCGGCAGTATTGTGGCACAGGGCGTCCAATGTTCAAACGTATTACATCATCTGCAACGTTTGGTAACACTTCAATTGCCGTCAAATACGGGCCCAGGTCGTGCGTTTGCCGTGCGCTGATGGCTGTGAGGGACGAGAAACCCCATATAACGTGTACACTATGAAAGTTATTTTTGTTCATTCACGCGGGTGGGCACCGGCTCCCCGCCAACAAGAGGGGGAAACCATGGATCAAAAGGCTTCCGCAAAGGTCCTCGTACTCGACTTTGGTGCGCAGTACGGTCAGCTCATTGCCCGTCGCGTCCGCGACCTCAACGTGTATTCCGAGATTGTCCCCTGCGACATCTCGGCCGACGAGATTCGCGAGATGAACGCCTCTGCGCTCATCCTTTCCGGCGGCCCGGCCTCCGTGTATGCCGAGGACGCTCCGTCTATCGATCCCGCCATCTTTGACCTGGGCCTTCCCGTCCTGGGCTTTTGCTACGGCCATCAGATCACGGCCGTGACGCTCGGCGGCAAGGTCGGCCACTCCGAGGTGGGCGAGTACGGCCGCGCCACCATCACGCGCACGGCCGGCGCCAAGCTCTTTAACTCCACGCCCATGGAGCAGACCGTGTGGATGAGCCATCGCGACGCCGTTTCCGAGGTGCCCGAGGGCTTTACCGTTACCGCCAGCACCGACGTGTGCCCGGTCGCTGCGATGGAGTGCCCCGAGCGCAAGATCTTCACCACGCAGTTCCACCCCGAGGTCAAGCATTCCGAGTATGGTCAGCAGCTGCTGAGCAACTTCCTGTTTGAGATCTGCGGCCTGGAGCCCAACTGGAGCATGGACAACCTGGTCGAGACCATGACGGCCGAGTTCCGCGAGAAGGTTGGCGACGACCGCGTGATTCTGGCCCTGTCCGGTGGCGTCGACTCCTCCGTCGTGGCCGCGCTGGGCGCCCGCGCCGTGGGCAAGCAGATGACCTGCGTGTTCATCAACCACGGCCTGCTGCGCAAGGGCGAGCCCGAGCAGGTGGAGGAGGTCTTCACCAAGCAGTTTGACGTCGACTTTATTCACGTCCACGCCGAGGACCGTTATGCCGAGCTTTTGGCCGGCGTGACCGAGCCCGAGGAGAAGCGCCGCATCATCGGTACGCAGTTCTGGAAAGAGTTCTTCGCCGTGGCGCAGCAGCTCGAGACCGACGGCAAGCCGGTCAAGTATCTGGCCCAGGGCACCATCTACCCCGACATCATCGAGTCCGGCGCTCGCAAGACGGGCGGCAAGACGGCCACCATCAAGAGCCATCACAACCTGATCCCGTTCCCCGAGGGCGTGCACTTCGACCTCATCGAGCCGCTCGATCACTTCTTTAAGGACGAGGTCCGCGCACTTGGTCTGGCGCTGGGCCTGCCGGGTCACATCGTGTTCCGTCAGCCCTTCCCGGGCCCGGGTCTTGCCATCCGCATCATCGGCGCGGTCGACAAGGAGAAGCTCGAGATCCTCAAGAACGCCGACGCTATCGTGCGCGAGGAGCTCGATGCCTACAACCAGCGTCTGTTTGAGCAGACCGGCGAGCGCAACTCCGAGCACAGCTGCTGGCAGTATTTCGCGGTCCTGCCCGACATTAAGTCCGTCGGCGTCATGGGCGATGAGCGCACCTACCAGCGCCCGATCATCTTGCGTGCCGTCGAGTCCAGCGATGCCATGACCGCCGACTGGGCCAAGCTGCCCTACGACGTGCTGGCCCGCATCTCCGGCCGTATCGTTGCCGAGGTTCCTGGCGCCAACCGCGTCTGCTACGACATCACGTCCAAGCCGCCCGCGACCATCGAGTGGGAATAGCGGGAACTGGCTTCTGAACTCGCGTTTTGGTGCTGCCGAGTACCGCCTGATGCTGTTTCGGCGTCACCATAGGGCAAATCCACCAGCGAAATAGTGGGAATAACAGCCTCCGGACCCTCAGGTTCGGAGGCTTTCTTTTTGCATTCCTACCTGGGAAAACAGCTCAATTATTCCCGTATGCCCCTACTGGGCGGTACGGCGGAGTACTCGGCGATACGGGAATAATAGGGCCCTGCGAGAATAATTCACAATTCGGGTCCCCCGAGGGCTGATTTCGAGCAGGTGAAACTAAGTTGAAACTGCGAGGCGGATTCAAGCCCTCGTCAACCGCATTTGCCCAGGTCAACAAACGGGAATAAAAAACGCGAAAATCGGTTTCCGCAGTTTCGGTAACCCAGAATACCGCCGAAATGCGGGGCGATAGCTTGCTTGCCCGAAACTGGCTGGCTAGCGCGAAAGCGCGCCTCGCTGCGCGATGGTTCATCGTCCGCGCTCCTCGCCGATGAGATCGCTACGAATTCGCCTTCCATACCGAGAGCGTGATCTGCGGCCTCGAATATTCGTCGAATTCCTCCTCCGATTCGGTGTCGAAGGAGCAAGCGATGCGAACGGGGGTGTTGTTGCTGTTCACGCGGACACCCTCGTAGAACGACCCTGCCAGGAACGTCTCTTTGAAATCGACGGGGATAGCAGACGCTGCAAGCAGCTCGGGGTCGGCAACGGATACGTTCAGGCCGCTAAGCGGGGCGTTAAGGGCTTGGAAGTCCTGCTCGGCTTGGCTCAGGTTTTCCTCGAGGCTCGCCGCGACATTGACGCCTTCGCAATAATTGATCTCAGTAAGCGTCCCGTATTCGTCGAAGGTCAAGTAGACGTAAGCCCCCTCCCAGCCGTAATCGCCTTCTCGCAGATAGCCTCTCACATGATAGCCGTAATCTTTGTACTTCTCGTACGGGTCATCTGCCGAAACGCGCTCGCATACCTGCTCCAGCGCGTTTTCCGCCATATCGATTTGCTCGACGGCGAGGGCGATCTTCGCCTGCGTCTCCTGGCTTCCCTGGGCGTATTGCGGAATATATATCGCAATAAGGACCAGAACGGGCACGATCGAGAACGCAATCAATTGCTTCTTGATGTTCGGAACGGGAACGCCGTAGGCATCGGCCATCGCCTCGGCGTTGTTTGCGCTTTCCGAAAGCATGTCTGCCGCTGCGCTTACCGCGCCAACCGCTCCCGCGACCTGGGCCGCGCCCCCGAGAGCCTGAGCCGCCTTGTTGTCGCTTTTTTGCAGCAGACGCCCCGCCGCCTGCGTCGCAAGCACGCCGGCAACTTGAGCCGAACGGTCGCTTTGAGTCTGCCTTACCGCAAGGCGATTCTGCAGGTCAAGCCATTGCTTTCCGCGCATGCCGAACTTCGGGCGAAGCGCGCAGAAGCAGAATACGGCAACGTAGATCGCGACAAGGGCAATCCATGCATTGATTCCGGTCGGCTGGAAGCCGTCGTTATGGAAAACCAGGTCGTCGATCATTTCCAACGGCACGATAAGGACGCACAGCGCAAAGGACATGATGAGCGCCCGCATGGCGATCTTGGGGTACGCGCAGTAGCGTTTGATCTGCTTCTTTTCTTTTTCGCTGAGTGCCCGCATGCGATCCCTTTCGTGTATCGTCGGGATAAGCTTGGTGCCGATCGGCAAGGAGAGCGGCTACCGCAAGGTCGCTGCTTGCCGGGTCCTCCCGCCCGATTGCCTAAAGTTGGATAAGGAAGAAGACGAGCATGCCCATGGCAATCGTCGCGAGCCCCCCAACTATGAACATCGTGCACGCGAAGCTCGAGGAAACGGGCCTGTCCACGTAGCTGCGCTGCGGTTTTGCGGGATTGTAATGCACGGTCATGCCGCTGCCTATCGGCCATAGCTGTTCTGCGAGGTCGCGCACATTTGCCATGGGTCCGAGCTTCACGTGCAGCCAGCCCTTCTCGTCTTCGCGTACTTCCGGCTGCATTGGAACAGGAAGACCCGTAACCCGTACAAACTTCACGCCATTGTATTGCTTTCGCACTTGGTAGTTCTTGCCGCTCACCTCGTATTGTACGACGGGATACAGCCTTCCTTCGCCGGCGAACCGATGCTTGACCACGGTGCCCGTCGTACGTGCGGTGCAGGAATCATTCGCCCTTTTCGCTAGGGCTCGTGCCACAATGCCTGCGATCACCAGCAGTGCGCCAATGCCCCCTACGATGGCGAGCTCGAGATATGCAATTTGCAATTCGGTCATAACTACACCTTCTCATGCGTCATGTGCCGCATTATAAGGGATATGGTAAAGCACTTCAGAAAGCTGACAATCAGACTGCAGGAGCGTCGTCAACGAGATAAACAAGATATAACCGGGAAGGCAGGTCTCCGATATGCTGGAAACGAACGGCAGACTCGACTAGGGACAGCAAAGCACGGGGCGGTATTCCGAGGAATGGGAGTAAGGATTTGCCCAGCATCGATAATGCTCAGCTATACCCTTATTCCGTCTCCCTGCCCTTGCGGTATTCCGCGAGCCTGTCGTTCAATTCGCGGGTCTCGCGGCTCAGCTTGGCGTTGAAAACAAGAGTGAGGACCGCCAGGATGGCGAGATAGACAACCGTGAAGGTAACCCACGCCCCGGGGTTGTTCACGGGAATCCAAGCAAAGATAAACGCCAATGCGCAGAGGCCTGCATAGAGGCAAACGCCGAACAGCACCAGGCGCGCGGGATACGCCATCCGTCTGATCACCGCGGGCGTGAAGAACACGAGCTGCAGCGCGGAGGCGGCGACGCACGCGGCTAGAATCGACCAGCAATAGTAAATGCCCTGCTTGGCGGAGTCATCAGCGAAACAAGTCCCTAATGCCAAGAAGGCTATCATGGCAACAGTGAAGCCGATACAGATGCTTTTCACGAGTTGTCCGAGGTTTTCCACGGGCTTCTTTTTATCGGTGTCGATAATGTCCCTGTTAATCATTTCAGTCTCCCTTCCTTCGTTTCGACTACTTCAGACCGAGCTTCGATTTGACGTCGGGCGCATACCGGCGCGAGATAACGACCTGCTCACCGTTTTCCAAGGTGGCGATGATCCTGCCGTTGACGTCGGGCTTGAGGGCGGTGATCGCGCGGAAGTTGACGATGCAACCTTTCGCGATGCGCAGGAAATCGCAGTCCGCCAGGCGCTCCTCCATCTCGTAAAGGCGCAGGCTCGTCTCGAGAACCGTGTCGGCCGTATAAATGAACGTGTGCTTGTCGACCGACTCGATAAACAGGACGTCTTCTGCGCTCAGCACGCGCGTGCAGCCGTCGGCCGCGCCCGTCACCTTCCTGTCAAGCATGCGCAGCCGAGCCGCTATATCAAGCACGCGGCGATCAGCCTTTACGCAGACAATCGTGACTTCTATATCTTGAGCTGCTTCTTGCTCTTCGATCGTGATCTTCATGCGTCCCCCTTTCGGACTGCCCTCATGCTAACTGACGAAGATAGCTGAACCTTCGGCGTTCAACCAAGCTGCGCTGTTGAGGAACCAAGATGCAGACTGGGCGAGCTGAACAGCATGAGAGACTGCAGTCGCGCATCCTCAGATCGAGATCGAAACAACAATCCTTGCCGCTTATGAACACCGGCACGTGAAACGCTATGCTCAAGAGCGCTTAGCTCGAAGAACCCCCTCGCATGCAGCTATCGAATCCGGGATGCTGTCCGTTTGGTCGTGCATGAAGACGAGCGTATAATGGGTGGAAACCAACAAGAACCTGCCCTCCATGCCAACTCCGCCACCTGACGTGATGGGCGATCCGATTGCTCTTCTTAATTGCCTTGAGAAGAACGCTGGCGGAATCACCGAGCGGGACTCCAAGGGAACTGCATTTTTTCAAGTTGTTCCTATTGGCAAACCCCGCCCCCCAGTTGTAAGCCATCTTAGGCATATCGGCCTTGGAGACGGTGTTGCGACTCATATTGGCCAGTCTTCGCTCGACGGAGCCGGCGTTTACGTTAGCGCCGAGTTCAGGAGCGCATTGAGGTCATTCGCATTTCCCCATGCATTTGAAAGCGGAACCGTTGAACTCTTGGGTGAATAAGCCGCCTGCGACGATTCTTTCGGTCATCGCTCTTGCACATCCCTTCTGATCTGCGGAAATGCAAGGCGGCAAAGCCGCTGGCTACGATTCACTTTGCTAAACAGGCGTCAAAAAGGGAAAACAGCCGTTTTGGCACC
>CALBUZ010000114.1 GCA_937969105.1 uncultured Collinsella sp.
CTCAAGAAGGAGTAATATCGGGACTTGCAGCGACGGACCTCGGGACGCTCTTACACCACGTCTGCGCGCGCCACCCAGGGTCTATCGAATTTACTTCGTTTTGTCTCAAGATTGAGTTAAATTAGCGTACATCTGTTGCGCAAAATGAGCAAAAATGGCTTCGTGAAATGTCTCTATTTACGTGCCAGTACTCATATTTGCCACTTTTTGACCACGGGGTATCCGGAGGGGCTCTCGACAAGCATCTAACGCTACAATAACTACCACGTGGCTGGGTTTTGCCGGCCGAATGTGCGATGTCGTGGGAGGGGACATGGTCGAATTTACGAAGACGATTAAAGATCCGTTGGGATTGCATGCCCGCCCGGTTGCGCTGCTCTATGACATTATCGCCAAGCATCGTAGTGACGTGTCGGTTTCGATTGGCAATCGTCATGTCGATGGCCGCGACGTTATAGGGCTCATGGCACTCTGCGGCGAATGTGGCGAAGACGTCGTGTTCCGCGTTTCGGGCGTGGATGAGGCCTCCTGCGTCACGTCGATCAGAAACCTCTCGCTCTAAGCGCATCAATGTGACAAGGGGACAGTCTCCTTTGTTGCATAAATTGGTATGACAAGGCACCGCAAAGAGATGGTCTTTGTGGTGCTTCTTTTGTTTCGTATAGGAAACTTTTTCGAAATCTGAATGGGGACCCTTTCCAAAAAGTTAACCACGTGCTAGTTTACTATAGCGAACATAGACGTGGTTAACTTTTTACGCGTCGATGTTGAGGACGAACTGACGTTAGGAGCAACTCATGTCTTGCGGACCGCAGATGCCGGCCATGCCGCTTTCGATGGTAAAAGCGGGCGAAACCGTGCGCGTGTCTCGTGTAAAGGGCAATGAGGACATGAAGCACCACCTCAAGGACCTCGGCTTTGTCGAGGGCAACGAAATCCACGTGGTGAGCTCGAGTGGTGCCAATATCATCGTCACGGTGCTGGGCGCACGCTTTGGCATCGATTCCAAGGTTGCCATGCACATCATGACCGTCGGTTAGTCAGCAGCATTTCATAAAAACCGAAAGGGGGACAAGAGGATGAAGACGTTGGGTGACGTTAAGGTGGGCGAGAGCTCTACCATCGTCAAGCTTCACGGTGAGGGTGCGCTTCGCCGCCACCTTATGGACTTGGGGCTCATCAAGGGCACTTCGTTCAAGGTCGTGAAGGTCGCGCCGCTCGGTGATCCGGTCGAGATCAACGTGCGCGGCTACGAGCTTTCCATCCGCAAGGAGGAGGCGGCCGTCGTCGAGGTCCAGTAAGGGCTTGCGACGTATATTTCTGCAGATAAAGTTAGGTTTTTCTAACTTAATGCAGCATCTTTGAAGCACATTATCCAGCCTGCGCGGAGAAAGCAGCGCAGGCACACAAGGAAGAAGGATTGAATGGCGGATTCTCAGATCCATGTCGCGCTGGCGGGTAACCCCAACTGCGGCAAGACCACGCTTTTCAACCTGATCACCGGCGCCAACGGCTACGTTGGCAACTGGCCCGGCGTCACGGTTGAGAAAAAGGAAGCCAAGCTCCTAAGCGACAAGAACGTTACCATCACGGACCTCCCTGGCATCTACTCGCTTTCCCCCTACAGCCCCGAGGAGCAATGCTCGCGCGATTACCTCATGAGCGGCGAGCCCGATGTTGTCGTCCAAGTTGTCGATGCCACCAACCTCGAGCGCAACCTGTACCTGGCGCTTCAGATTATCGAGACCGGCCTGCCCGTGGTCGTTGCCCTCAACATGGCCGACTTGGTCGAGAAGAACGGCGACAAGATCGACACGGACAAGCTCTCCAAGAAGCTCGGTTGTCCGGTCATGATGATCTCGGCTCTTAAGAACAAGGGCATCAAGGAGCTGTTCGAGCAGGTCAAGAAGTCCGCAGCTTCCAAGGGCCAGGTGCCGGAGCACAAGTTCGACTCCTCCATCGAGGACGTTCTGGACCACATCGAGAACAATCTGCCTGCGAGCGTTCCCGCCAACAAGCGCCGCTATTACGCCGTCAAGCTGTTCGAGCGTGATGCAGACGCCTGCAAACTCATCAACCTCACCAAGGAGAAGGCCGCTCGCGTGGAGGAGCTGGTCGCCCAGTGCGAGCAGGACTGCGACGATGACGCCGAGTCCATCATCACCGGTGAGCGCTACGGCGTGATCGCACACATCATCGACGAGTGCCTCACCAAGGCTCCGGCCAAGATGAGCACTTCCGAGAAGATTGACCGCGTGGTTACCAACCGTATCCTGGGCTTGCCGATCTTTGTCGTCATCATGTTCTGCGTGTACTACATCGCCGTTTCCACCTTGGGTGGCACGGTGACGGACTTCACCAACGACCAGCTCTTCGGCACCGACGGCTGGTACGTGCTCGGTCAGGGCCGCGACGCTTACGACGCGGCTGTCGAGGCCGCGGGTGACGACGCCGACTCGGTCGACCCGGCACAGTACGGCCCCTATGTCCCGGGTATCACCACCATGGTGCACGATGCCCTCGTGGCGGGTGGCACCGAGGACGGCGGCCTGGTCGATTCGCTGGTCTGCGACGGTATCGTTGGCGGCCTGGGCGCCATCTTCGGCTTTGTGCCGCAGATGTTCCTGCTGTTCGTGATGCTGTCCTTCCTGGAGGACTGCGGCTACATGGCCCGCGTCGCCTTTATCATGGACCGCGTGTTCCGCCGCTTTGGCCTGTCCGGTAAGTCGTTCATCCCCATGCTCGTGTCCTCGGGCTGCGGCGTCCCCGGCGTCATGGCCACCAAGACCATCGAGAACGAGAAGGACCGCCGCATGACGGTCATGACCACCACGTTCATCCCCTGCGGCGCCAAGCTGCCGATCATCGCCCTGCTCATGGGCTCCATCATTGGCGATTCTTCCACCACGGCCGCATGGATCAGCCCGCTCTTCTACTTCCTGGGCGTCTTTGCCGTCATCGCCTCGGGCCTCATGCTCAAGAAGACCAAGCTCTTCGCCGGCCGTCCGACCCCGTTTGTCATGGAGCTTCCTGCCTACCACTTCCCGGCGATCCGTTCCTGGGCGCTGCACGTGTGGGAGCGCTGCTGGGCCTTTATCAAGAAGGCCGGCACGGTCATCTTTGCGTCCACCGTCGTCGTTTGGTTCCTCTCCAACTTTGGTAGCTATAACGGTTCCTTTGGCTTCCTGCCTGCGATGGACGGCATCCCCGAGGAGTTTATGGACTACTCCGTGCTTGCCATGCTGGGCAACCTGGTCGCTTGGATCTTCGCCCCGCTCGGCTTTAGCACCTGGCAGGCCACCGCGCTGACTGTCTCTGGCCTCGTCGCCAAGGAGAACGTCGTCGCCACCGCCGGCTCGCTGCTGTCCGTCGCCGACGCGGGCGAGACCGACCCGAGCCTGTGGACCGCGTTTGCCGGCATGTTCCCCACCATGGGCGCTTGCGTTGCCTTCGGCGCCTTCAACCTGCTGTGCGCTCCGTGCTTTGCCGCCATTGGCACCATCCGCAACCAGATGGATTCCGGCAAGTGGACTGCGATCGCCATCGGTTACGAGTGCGCCTTCGCTTGGGTGATCGGCCTGTTCATCAACCAGTTCTACAACTTGCTTGTTCTTGGACAGTTTGGTATCTGGACGATTGTGGCCATCGTGCTGCTGGTTGCGATGCTCTTCCAGATCTTCCGTCCCATGCCCAAGCATGCATGGACCGACGAGGACGAGACCAACACTGCTTCCGCCGCAGTTTCCGCTTAAGTCCGAATAAGGATTAACCCCTTTCCACGAGCCCGGGTGTCCCAGCGACACTCGGGCTTTTTGGTGGGGGAGATATGGCGTTTCCGCAGATAAAACCGACCAAAATAAACCGTCCCTATTTGGTAGGTGGAGAATGGGGTAAAGTAAGTGATGGTTAACTAGAGGAGGCTTGCTATGGCACCTATCGATATTGTTGTACTGGCTGTTATCGGTATTGCGTTTGTCGCGGTATGCGTGCGCATCCACCGTAAGGGCACCTGCGCCGACTGCGCTCAGGGTGGCGTTTGCACCGGGCATTGCTCCAACAAAAAGACGTGCGCCGCACTTAAGGGCGTGGACAAAATCGCCGAAGACCTGGGCCGCGGTATCAAATAAGGTCCGGACATCAAAGCGCCCCGTGGGCATTCGTTCGCGGGGCGCTTTGCGCATTTGAGCGCGAGCGAGGCGAACTGAAGAGTATTTTTTGGGTATCGTTAAATCAGTTGCGGTGAAATACGGACTGTTTTGGCTGTCAAAAGCCTTATCTACTCCGTATTCCATCGCAACTTTTTGTTGGGCGGGCTAGAGACGCTGCATGCGGTACCCGACACCCATGTGCGTCTGAATCATCTTGGGGTGAGAGGGGTCTGCCTCGATCTTCTTGCGCAGGGTGCGCATGAACACGCGCAGGCTCGCCAGATCGCTGTCCCAGCTCGTGCCCCATATCTCGCGGGTGATGAAGGTGTGGGTGAGCACCTTGTCGACGTTTTTCGCCAGAAGGACGAGCAATTTGTACTCGGTTGGGGTGAGCGAGAGCTCGCGTCCGTCTTTCGTCGCGTATCCCGCGGCGTAGTCGATATGCAGCGGACCGTTGTCGAACGTGCTCGCTTCTGTCGACTCGCTCGACGCCATCGAGGAGCGCCTCAAATTCGCACGGACGCGCGCGAGCAACTCATCCACAGAAAAGGGCTTGGTGAGGTAGTCGTCTGCCCCTGCGTCAAGTGCTGCAATCTTGTCGGAATCTTCGGTGCGCGCCGAAATGACGATAATGGGGACTGCCGACCAACTTCGGATCTTCGTGATGACCTCGATACCGTCAATGTCGGGAAGGCCGAGGTCGAGCATGATGAGGCTGGGGCCGTGCGACACCGCATCCATGATGGCGGCCTGGCCGTTGCAAACCTTGCTCACGACATAGCCGTGAAGGTCAAGCGCGGTCGAAACGAGGTTTTGAACGGTCAGGTCATCTTCGACCAAGAGGACGCGTGGCTTAGCGGCATTATTCATGAATCTCGATCTCCTCGGCAGGCAGGGTAAAACGGAAGACGGCCCCATGGGGGTGGTTGTCGCGAACTTCGATGACGCCGCCATGCGCCTCCACGATGGAGCGGCAGAGCGACAGCCCAAGGCCGATGCTTCGACGCGAATCCACGGGCCGCGTATTGCCTGAGGTAAAGAAGCGCTCAAAGATATGAGGCTTGTCGCAGTCTGCTACACCCGGCCCATCGTCTGCGACGTCCACCACGATGAACTCACCCTCGCGACGTGCGCTGATGGTGACAGTCGAGTCCTCGGGCGTGTATTTGAAGGCGTTCATGATGAGATTCGTAAGCACCTGCATGATGAGATGGACGTCGATGCGTACCAGCAGGATGTCGTCAGTGTGCTCGATGGTGACGGCACGTCCATGCGATGCTTGGGCGACATGGCTGAGGGCGGCCTCGATGACCTCGTCGATGAGCTCGGATGTTAAGTTGAGGCGAATGGTGCCGTCCTCGACGCGTGTGATGGCGAGGAGGTTTTCCACGGTATCGATAAGCCAGAGGGAGTCGTCGTAGATGGCATCGGCAAGATCGCAGCGTTGTTCGAGGCTGAGCTTCTCGTCGCTCTTCCGAAGGATTGCCGCAGATCCGGATATAGCCGTGAGGGGTGTCCTCAAATCGTGGCCGATGGAGCGCAAAAGGTTGGCGCGCAGCTGCTCGTTTTTCGCCAAGACCGCAGCCTCTTCGCGCTCTTGCGCCGCCCGGTCGCTTTCGAGCGCCAAGGCGCATTCACCTACGATAGATAGGACGATCGAATGCTCGAAGGCTTCGATCTCGCGCCCCTCCAGGGCGATGCCGATGACACCGAATACCTTGTCGCCGGTGCGAACCGCGAGGTAGAGACAGCGCGCCTCAGGCAGGGTCCGCGTGCTTGCGCCCGCGCGCTTGTTGTTGGTGTAGGTCCAGGTTGCAACGGCGCGCTCGTAGTCGGTGAGCAGCGACGCGGGTCGGTTTTCGGTGCCAGCGGACTCATAGAGCGCCTTGCCGAGCGTGCCGTGTTCGGCGGGGTAGAAGACCACGTCGAGTTTTAGCAGTTTGACGAGTTGGTTCATGGCGACGCGGGCGCACTCCTCCGCGCTATGGGCTTGCTGCAAGAGCTGGTTCGTTTCGAGGAGTACGCGCGTTTTGAATGCGTTCTCGGCGGATGTACGGGCGTTGTCGGCGATGCGCGCAGTTAACTCGCCGGCGACCATAGCGGTGGCGAACATGATGCCGAACGTGACCAGATAGCTTCGGTCGTAGCTGGCGAGCGAAAACAGAGGCGTGACGAAGCAGAAGTTGTAAAGCACTACAGAGAGCACGCTCGATACGATCGTGCAGATACGCCCCGTCGTGGTGACGGCGGTCAGCAGGGCCGTGAAGATATAGAGGGATATGATGCTGGAATCGGCAAATCCCAGATGGCGGAAAGCCGTGCCAATCGCCGTGGCGGCAAGAGAGAGAGCCAGCGTGCGAAGCACGTTTCGGCTGCTGGGCGGCTGCAGGGCGAGCGCATGGCGGCGTCCTTTGGACCGGGAGGGCGGAGTCGACTGGTCTGGAATGATGTAAATGTCGAGGTTCGGGGCGAATGTTATGAGCTGTTCTACGAGAGATTTGCGGCCGAAGAGGGCCTGACGGACGCTGCTGCGCTCGCCCGTGCGCCCCATGACGATCTTCGAAATACCCGACAGGCGCGCGAACTCGGAGATCTGAAATGCGATGTCGTCGCCATAGACGGTTTCCATATGTGCTCCGAGCTGCTCGGCTAGGGCGATATTGGCTGCAAGCTTGGCGCGCTCATCATCGCTCATGGCTTGCGTGCGCGGGCTCTCTACGAACAGGGCGACGAGCTCGCTGCGAAACGCTTTCGCCATGCGTGCGGCGGCACGGACGATGCGGGGATTGGTCGGCGCCGGGGAGACACAGACTAAGATACGCTCCCTGGTGTAGTAGTCACGGTTTCCCAGCACGCGTGCGGCGTCTGTGAGGTGACCGGTGCGATCGGCGCAGCGGCGCAGCGCGATTTCTCGGAGTGCGGTGAGGTTCTCGACGGTAAAAAAATGCTGTTGCGCTCGGTCGGCTTGTGCGGGACGGTAGACGAGGCCGGCGCGAAGGCGCTCAAGTAGGTCTTCGGGCTCTATGTCGACGAGCTCGACCTGGTCGGCATCATCGAAGATGCGGTCGGGGATTCGTTCGCTCACGACAACGCCGGTGATGGATGCAACCATGTCGTTTAGGCTCTCGATATGCTGAACGTTCACGGTCGTATAGACGTCGATGCCCGCATGTAGAAGTTCCTCGACGTCTTGATAGCGTTTGTCGTGGCGAGACCCCGGCGCATTCGTATGGGCGAGCTCGTCGACAAGGATGAGCTGAGGGGCGCGTTCGATAGCCGCATCTAGATCGAACTCGCTGAGCGCAATGCCGTTGTGCTCGATGAGTTTACAGGGCACGTTCTCAAGCCCTTGTGCAAGATGGGCAGTTGCCGGACGTTCGTGCGGCTCGATGTATCCCGCGACGACGTCGACACCTCGCCGCTTGGCGGCGTGGGCGGCTTGAAGCATCGCATAGGTTTTGCCTGTGCCAGCAGCGTAGCCAAAGAAAATTTTGAGGTGTCCCCGGCTGGTTCGAGTGTCATCGGCGACCCCGTCTTTCTCAATTGCCTTGAGGATGAGGTCTGGATTGACGCGAGTGTCCGATGCGTCGCGCTGCATAGCGTAGCCTTTCTGAAGCGTTGTCCATGCGTGCATACGCGGTGAAGACACCACTGTATGCTCGCGAGGTCGAGTATAGGCGCACTGCAGCTGCAATAGTGCTTTCTACCTGCATCTTTACGGCATCTTAAGGACGTGAGCCCCGGCCCTCACGCCTCTTTAATCCCTAGAAGCGTTTACTGTCCCCAGACGCTTGCGAGAGCAGGCGTCCGAGACATCGGACCGCGCATGAAAGGGGCGGTAAATGGACATCCTCATTCCCATCATCGGAGTCGTCTGCATTGGACTCCTTATCTATTACATCTACATTCTGATGAGGAGTGATTCGTAAACTATGGACGCTGCGATTCAGTACATCTTGTACTTTGCCGTACTCGTCGTCCTGGCCGTTCCGCTCGGTCGGTTCATGGCCCATATCATGGATGGTGAGCATACGTTCCTGTCGCCTGTGATTGCTCCTGTGGAGCGTGGCGTCTATCGTCTGCTTCGCATCGACGCGGCAGAACAGATGGGGTGTAGGCGCTATCTGGCGAGCGTGCTGGTCTTTTCGGGGATCGGCCTCGTGACTCTTGTGGCACTCCAGGCGCTTCAGTCCTTCTTGCCAGGCAATCCCCAGCACCTGCCGGGTGTGTCATGGGACCTGTTGTTCAATACGGCTGCTTCCTTCATAACCAACACCAACTGGCAGTCCTACTCCGGTGAGACCACCCTGTCCTACCTTGTGCAGTTCATGGGTCTCACTGTGCAGAACTTCGTTTCCGCTGGCACCGGTATCGCGGTCATGTTCGCGCTGATCCGCGGCTTCCGTCAGGTCAAGGAGCAGGGTCTGGGTTCCTTCTGGGTCGACCTCACCCGCACCGTCCTGTATGTGCTCATCCCGCTGAACCTCGTGTTCGGCATCTGCCTGGCTGCCGGTGGCGTCATCTCCAACTTCCAGCCGGCTCAGAAGGCTGAGCTCGTAGAACCCGTCGCTGTTCAGCCTAATGCAGACGGCGGCTGGAGCGTCATCGACGGCGCCCAGATTGAGGGCGACACGGTCAAGGTCGACGGCAAGGTTGTCGAGGGCGCGCGTGTGGTCACCGAGCAGTTCCTGCCCCAGGGTCCCGCGGCTCCTCAGGTCGCCATCAAGCAGTCCGGCACCAACGGCGGCGGCTTCTTCGGCGTGAACTCCGCCCATCCGTATGAGAACCCCAGCGCCTTCACCAACATCATCGAGATGACCAGCCTGCTGCTGATCCCGGCCGCCTGTTGCTTCGCCTTCGGTATCGGCGTCAAGAACACCAAGCAGGGCAAGGCCATCTTTGCCGCCATGTTCATCCTGCTGGTGATCTTCACCGGCATCATCGCCGTCAACGAGCATGCGGGCACCCCGCAGCTGGCCGATGGCGGAGCGGTCAACATCGAGATGACCGACGGCCAGGCCGGCGGCAACATGGAGGGCAAGGAGAGCCGTTTCGGTATCGCCTCCTCTTCTATCTGGTCCGCTTTCACGACGGCTGCTTCCAACGGCTCGGTTAACTCCATGCACGACTCCTACACCCCGCTGGGCGGTTTTGTCCAGATGCTCCAGATTGCTCTGGGCGAGGTCGTCTTCGGCGGCGTGGGCTGCGGCCTGTACGGCATGATTGGCTTCGCCATCCTCACAGTGTTCATCGCCGGCCTCATGGTCGGACGCACGCCTGAGTTCCTGGGCAAGAAGATCGAGCCGGGCGAGATGCGCTGGGCAGTTGTCCTGTGCTTGGCAACTCCGTTTGCCATTCTGGTGTGCTCGGCCATCGCCTGCATGGTGCCCGGTCTTGCCGACCAGCTCAACAATGGTGGCGCGCACGGCTTCTCCGAGGCGCTGTATGCCTTCACCTCATGCGGCGGCAACAACGGCTCGGCGTTTGCAGGCATGAACTGCAACATTCCCTGGATCAACGTCATGCTCGGCCTCGAGATGCTGTTCGCCCGCTTCATGCCTATCATCGGTACGCTGGCTATCGCCGGCTCGCTGGCCAAGAAGGGCAAGGTCGCCGAGAGCGCCGGTACCCTGTCTACCACCAACGGCATGTTCGTATTCCTGCTCGTGTTCATCGTTCTGCTGATCGGTGCCCTGAGCTTCTTCCCGGCCCTGGCGCTTGGCCCCGTTGCCGAGTTCTTCCAGATGATTGCGTAAAGGAGGGCGCAGATTTATGACTATGCAAAAAGACATGATGGGCCGCGCGGTCCGCGACTCATTTGCCAAGCTGGATCCTCGCGTCCAGATTCAAAACCCGGTCATGTTCCTGGTGTGGCTTTCCGCCGTCATGACCTCCGTCCTGGCCGTCGCTTCCATTTTCGGTGTGCAGGACGCGGGTGTGCCCACCTACTATGTGGTCGCCATCGCGGTCATCCTGTGGCTTACCGACCTGTTCTCGAACTTCGCCGAGGCGCTTGCCGAGGGCCGCGGTAAAGCCCAGGCCGATTCCCTGCGTGCGGCCAAGAAGGATGTCGAGGCCCATCGCATCGAGTCCGTTGAGGACAAGGAGCACTTCACCGTCGTTCCCGGCACCGAGCTCACGCGCGGCGACCTGGTGATCGTACGCGCCGGCGAGCAGATTCCCGGCGACGGCGACGTCATCGAGGGCGCTGCTTCCGTTGACGAGTCCGCCATCACCGGCGAGTCCGCCCCCGTGGTCCGCGAGGCCGGCGGCGACCGCTCTGCCGTTACCGGCGGTACCACGGTGCTGTCCGACTGGATCATCGTCAAGATCTCCAGTGAGCCCGGCCAGAGCTTCCTGGACAAGATGATCGCGATGGTCGAGGGTGCCGCGCGCAAGAAGACCCCTAACGAGATCGCTCTGGAGATCTTCCTGGTGGCCCTCTCCATCGTCTTTATCCTGGTCACGCTGGCCCTGTATTGTTACTCCTGCTTCTCGGTCGGTCTTAACGACATGGACAACCCCACGGCCGTGACCACGCTCGTGGCGCTGCTCGTGTGCCTGGCTCCTACTACCATCGGCGCCCTTCTTTCCGCCATCGGCATCGCCGGCATGAGCCGTCTGAACGAGGCCAACGTGCTGGCCATGTCCGGCCGCGCCATCGAGGCCGCCGGCGACGTCGACATCCTCATGCTCGACAAGACCGGCACCATCACCCTGGGTAACCGCCAAGCCGCCGAGTTCATCCCGGTCGACGGCATCGATCCCGCGGAGCTGGCCGATGCCGCCCAGCTTTCCTCGCTGGCCGACGAGACCCCCGAAGGCCGTTCCATCGTCGTGCTCGCCAAGGAGCGGTTCGGTCTACGCGGCCGCACACTCGAGGATAAGGGTATGGAGTTCATCCCCTTCACCGCGGCGACCCGCATGTCCGGTGTGAACTACGAGGGCAATGAGATCCGCAAGGGCGCTGCCGATTCCGTGCGCACCTATGTGGAGGCAGCCGGCGGCGTGTTCTCCCAGGAGTGCGACGAGGCCGTCGAGCGCATCGCCAAGGCCGGCGGCACCCCGCTGGTCGTGACCAAGAACTGCCGCGTGCTGGGCGTTGTGTACCTCAAGGACATCATCAAGTCCGGCGTTAAGGAGAAGTTCGCCGACCTGCGCAAGATGGGCATCAAGACCATCATGGTGACGGGCGACAACCCACTCACCGCCGCGGCAATCGCCGCCGAGGCCGGCGTTGACGACTTCCTGGCCGAGGCCACCCCTGAGGGCAAGCTCGAGAAGATCCGCGAGTTCCAGCGTGAGGGCCACCTGGTCGCCATGACCGGCGACGGCACCAACGACGCGCCGGCGCTGGCGCAGGCGGATGTCGCCGTGGCCATGAACACGGGCACCCAGGCTGCCAAGGAGGCCGGCAACATGGTCGACCTCGACTCCAGCCCCACCAAGCTCATCGAGGTCGTGCGTATCGGCAAGCAGCTGCTCATGACCCGCGGTTCGCTTACGACCTTCTCGGTCGCCAACGACATGGCGAAGTACTTCGCTATCATCCCGGCCCTGTTCTCGCCGATCTACCCGGGCCTTGGCGCACTCAACATCCTCGGTCTGGCAAGCCCGCTGTCCGCGGTTCTTTCGGCCATCATCTATAACGCGCTCGTTATCGTCGCGCTGATCCCGGCCGCGCTGAAGGGCGTTAAGTACCGCGAGGTACCGTCCGGACAGCTGCTGACCCACAACCTGCTCGTATGGGGTCTGGGCGGCATCGTTGCCCCGTTCGCATTTATCAAGCTCATCGACATGCTGCTCGCGTTCTGCGGCATTATGTAAGTGGAGGTTTGTATGTTCAAAGGTATCGCATCGCGCGCACTTGGCGTGTTCGCGCTGTTTACCATCGTCTGCGGCCTGGGGTACACGCTCGTGGTGACCGGCGTCGTGCAGCTTGCGTTTCCGTACCAGGCGAACGGATCGCTTATTACGGTCGACGGCAAGGTTGTGGGTTCCGAGCTCATCGGCCAGAACTTCGATGACGAAGCCCACATGTGGGGTCGTATCCAGAACGTGTCAATTGTCGAAGGCGAAGACGGCGAGCTCATGGCGTATGGTGCCCCGTCCAACCTGTCCCCGGCGAGTGAGGAGTATCGGCAGCTGATAGATGCGCGCGTGAAGAAGATCCGCGCCGCCAATCCCGATGCCGATATGGACGCTGTGCCCGTCGACCTGGTGACGTGTTCGGGGTCCGGCCTCGACCCGGAGATCTCTCCGGATGCCGCCGAGTACCAGGTCCCGCGCCTTGCCAAAGCTACGGGCAAAAGTGAGGACGAGGTGCACGACATCATCGCCGCGTGCACCAAGGGTCGTTTCCTCGGCGTGTTCGGCGAGCCCACGGTCAACGTGCTCAAGGTGAACCTTATGCTGGACGGCGTGCTGTAGGTGAAGGAGCGGCGGATGAGGGCATGACTGACTATCTGAGCCCTCAATTCCACCCCGCCCATCAATTGCGGTGAAATACGGACTGTCTTGGCTGTCAAAGGCCTTATCTACTCCGTATTCCACCGCAACTTTTTGTGGGTCGATACGTAGGCAGGGGAGTGCGTGCGGTCGGGTACCGTGCGGTTGCTGGTACGATAGGTACGTCAGCAACTGCCGCCGAGCGGCTCAAATGAAAGGAACCCTGTATGGAGTCCTCCGCCTACCCGATGCTCTTTAGTCCGATCAAGGTCGGTACGACCGAGGTCAAGAACCGCGTCTTTATGCCGCCGGTGTCCACCAACCTGGCCGATCATGGCTATGTGACCGACGACTTGGTCGATCATTACCGTGCCCGCGCCAAGGGCGGCGTGGGCCTCATCATTACCGAGGTCGTGACGGTCGAGCCCACCTATACCTATCTGCCGGGTGACATGTGCTGCTACGACGACACGTTTATCCCTGGCTGGGAAAAGCTCGCCGCCGCCGTGCATGAGTATGGCTGCAAGATCATGCCGCAGCTCTTTCACCCCGCCTACATGGCCTTTAACATTCCGGGCACGCCGCGCCTGATCGCTCCGTCCTTCGTGGGACCGTCCTATGCCCGTGAGGCACCGCGTCCTATCACGGTCGACGAGATTCACGAGCTCACGCATCAGTTTGGCGACGCTGCCGTGCGTATGCAGAAGGCCGGTGTCGATGGCGTCGAGGTCCATGCGGCGCACGCCCACGGCATGCTCGGCGGTTTCTTGACCCCGCTCTATAACAAGCGTACCGATGAGTACGGCGGCTCGCTCGACGCCCGCATGCGCTTTTTGCTCGAGGTCATCGCCGAGATTCGCGAGCGCTGCGGCAAGGACTTTATCATCGACGTCCGCATCTCGGGCGATGAGTACACCGATGGCGGTCTGACCCTCAACGACATGATCTACGTCTCGCGTCGTCTGGAGAAGGCCGGCGTCGACATGATTCACGTGTCGGGCGGCACCACCATCAAGCGCGGCTCTGCGATTCCCGCCGCCGGTACGCAGCAGGCCTCGCATGCCGCCTGCTCGCGCGAGATTAAAAAGCACGTCAACATTCCCGTCGCCACCGTTGGACGCATCAACGAGGCCTGGATCGCCGAGGAGCTGATCGAGGACGGTGCTGCCGACATCTGCATGATGGGCCGCGCCAATCTGTGCGATGCCGAGTTCTGCAACAAGGCCGCTGCCGGCAACGCCGACGATATCCGCCCCTGCATCGGCTGCCTGCGCTGCCTGAACGGCATTATGTTTGGCAAGCGCATCTCCTGCACCGTCAATCCCGATGTTGAGCGCGACGAGGCCGGTTACGAGCCTGCCGCCGAGGCCAAGAACGTACTGGTTGTGGGCGCTGGTCCTGCGGGCATGGAGGCAGCCTACATTGCCGCCAAGCGCGGCCACAACGTAGTGCTCGTGGATAAGCAGGACGAGCCGGGTGGCGAGATGCGCATCGCGGCCGTTCCGCCGGCAAAGCAGGAACTCACCCGCGTGATCAAGTATCAGTACCGTCGCCTGGCCGAGGTCGGCGTGAAGTGCGTATTTGGCACCGAGCTTACTGCCGAGGACATTCAGCGTGACTACGCCGGCTACGAGGTCGTCCTGGCCTATGGCGCCGAGCCCATCGCCCCGGCCTTCATGCAGGGATTTAAGCAGGTCATGACGGCTGACGACCTGTTGGGCGGCAAGGCTTTCCCGGGCAAGAAGATTGTCATCGTGGGCGGCGGCACCGTCGGTTGCGAGACGGCCGACTACCTGGCCCCGTTGGTCAACGATCTGTCGCCGGCCAATCGCGACGTCACCGTCATCGAGATGACCAAGACGCTCGCCGCCAACGAGGGCGGCGCCGGTCGCGCGGTGCTCATCACGCGCATGCTCTCCAAGGGCGTTCACGTGCTGACCGAGGCCAAGGTGACCGAGATTACCGAGGACACTATCAGCTACGAAAAGGACGGCGAGGTCCACACCATCGCCGATGCCGATACGCTGGTGCTTGCCATGGGTTATCGTCCCAACACCAAGCTGGCCGACGACCTTGCCGCTGCTGGCGTTGCTGTCCACGTGCTGGGCGATGCCAACAAGTGCGGCAACATCCGCGACGCCATCGGCGATGGCTACAAGGTTGCCTGCGAGCTCTAGTCAACCCTTTGTGCGTGGGGGACAGGTGTCTCTGCGCCATCCGATAGCAAAACAGCGGCGGCGTCCCGGATTTCGGGACGCCGCCGCTTGCTCTTGTGATCCTGGCGACGCGAGCGCGCCCTATTTCACCGCAACTGAGGGAATGTGGGATGCGATAGTATTACGTGGTGATATTCGACAAACCGTGAGCTTCATCCGAGGGCTTTATGGAACAGCACCAGCATTATCAGAGCCTGCAAGATCAGGCATACAACGCATTGCGCTCCAAGATCATCTATGCCGAGCTCAAACCCGGCACGCGCCTTTCGGCGATTGGTCTGGAAAAGGAGACGGGAATCGGGCGCACGCCCATTCGCGAGTCCTTTGTGCGCTTGCGTGAGCAGGAACTGGTGGAAACGCGTCCCAAAAGCGGCACCTATGTCTCAAAAATCAGCATGGAGCGCGCTGAGAACGCATGTTTCTTGCGCGAGAAACTCGAGAGAAGCGTGCTTATTAAATGCTGTTCGGCCGCCTCGCCCGAGCAAAAGCATCGGCTTGAGCAGATTCTTGCCGAGTCCGAGTCGCTCGACCATAGCGAAACGCGTCGTTTTTTTGACCTGGACAACCTGTTCCATGAGACATGTTTTGAGATTGCTGGCCGTCACATGCTGTGGGATTGGATGAAGAGCGTCAACACGCATTTTGAGCGATACAACTGGTTGCGTATGGTGTCGCAGGATTTGGATTGGGAGCCGATTCGTCGGCAGCATCGCCGGATTCTCGAGGCCATTAAGAGGGGCGATACCGACACGGCGAGCTATCTGGCAGAGACGCACTTGCACCTGATGCCCGAAGAGCAAGGTCCGGTTATCGCCTTGCATCCCGACTATTTTGAGCTGCCTAAAGACGCGTCTATCTAGCCCATCGTCGCATCTGCTCGAAACGCAAAAACGACGCTGCTCACCCACAGCGTTTTGCAACCGAGTTTTTTAAAAAAATGCCTAAAATGGCTCAGACCGCCGACAAATGGGAAACGGGGTGCGCTATGGCGCAGATGAGAATCAAGGACATTGCCGCCGAGGCGGGCGTGAGCCCGGCCACGGTCTCGCGCTATCTCAACAACCGCCCCGGGCAAATGACCGAGGAAACCCGTGCTCGCATCGCGGCGGTTATCGAGCGCACCGGCTATCGCCCGCGTGCCGCCGCGCGCAATCTGCGCAGCTCACGCACCAACCTCATCGGCGTGATCCTGGCCGACATCGCCAACCCGTTCTCGAGCGCCATGCTCGAAGGGCTTTCCGCCAGCGCCGCCGCGCGCGGCTGCTCGCTCATGACGGCCATTAGTGGCAACGACCCCGCTAAGGAAGCGGAGTCGCTCACCAGGCTTATCGATGCCGGCGTGGACGGCCTGGTCGTCAACACCTGCGGAGGCAATGACGAGGCGATCGCCGCGGCAGCGGGACGTCTGCCCGTTGTGCTGCTCGACCGCGATGTTGCCGACGGTGGCATCGATCTGGTGACATCGAACAACCGTGAGCTGGTCGCCGGCTTGGTAGACGAGCTCGCCGCTGCGGGCTGTGAGCGCCTGTGCCTGCTCACCGAGGCAAGCGACGACAGCCCCGTGCGTCGTGAGCGCGCCGAGGCCTTTGTCGACGAGCTTTCGCGACGCGGCCTTGCCGGCGAGGTCGTCACCTTGGCCGATGGCGGTGCCACGGGCGTTGGTCGCTTGGACGAGACCATGCGTGACTATGCCGGCAAAAAGCTCGGCCTCATTGCCGTCAACGGCCTGGTTTTCCTGCGTCTGACCGAGGCGCTAGCGCAGCTGGGACCCTCGCTGCCGGCGGGGCTCAGGATCGCGACGTTTGACGACTACCCCTGGAACCATGTGCTCTTTGGTGGCGTGACCACGGCCGCGCAGGACACCCTCACCATTGCCGAGCGCGTGGTCGAGCGCCTGTCCGAGCGCATCGACGTTGTCACCACCACGGTGGGCGAGGCCGCAAAGCTGGCGCCCAAACGCATCGAGGTTCTCGGTCACATCGAACACCGCGCATCAACCTCGCGCTAACCGCTCGTTCGCAACTGCCTGTTCGCGAACGTTTTTTGAGCGCTTGATACGCTTTAACCCTGCGGAAACATTTTTCTGCGATAGTATCTGCGATATAGACCAGTCGAAACCCGCCCGAAAGAAAGGGGAGCGACATGAACCAGCAGAACATCGATTACGTACTCCGCTCCGTAGAGCAGCGTGACATCCGCTTTGTGCGTCTGTGGTTTGTCGACATTCTCGGCCGCCTCAAGAACTTTGCCATTAGCCCCGAGGACCTCGAGGTCGCTTTTGAGGAGGGTATTGGCTTTGACGGTTCCGCCATCGAGGGCTTTGCCACGCCCGAGGAAGCCGACATGCTGGCGTTTCCCGATGCTTCGACCTTCCAGATTTTGCCGTGGCGCCCGAGCCACAACGGCGTCGCCCGCGTGTTCTGCGACGTGTGTACTCCCGATCGCAAGCCGTTTGCCGGCGACCCGCGCGATGCCCTGCGCCGCATGTTCCGCAAGGCCGAGAAGGCTGGCTATCTGCTCAACGTGGGTGCCGAGCTGGAGTATTACTACTTCCCCGACGAGCACACCCCCGAGCCGCTCGACAACGTGGGCTACTTCGATCTTTCGGTGAGCGATGCCGCCCGCGACCTGCGCCGCAACACGGTCCTCACGCTCGAGAAGATGTCCGTGCCCGTGGAGTACACCTTCCACGCCGCCGGCCGCTCGCAGCACGGCATGAGCCTGCGCCACGCCGAGGCCCTGAGCATGTCCGACGCCATCACCACGGCCAAACTCATCATTAAGCAGCAGGCCTACGAGAGCGGTTGCCACGCCTCCTTTATGCCCAAGCCGTTGGCGGGCGAGGACGGCAGCGCTATGTTCCTGTGCCAGTCGCTATTCGACCACGACGGCTACAACGTCTTTTGGGGCGAGGACGACGAGAAGTACCATCTCTCCGATATCGCCAAGCACTACATGGCCGGCATCCTGGCGCACGCGCGCGAGATCAGCGCCATCACCAACCCCACGGTCAACTCGTACAAGCGCATCACCACGGGCGGCGACTCCGTGCCGCAGTACGCCACGTGGGGCCTGCGCAACCGCGCGAGCATGGTTCGCATCCCGGTCTACAAGCCCGGCAAACAGCTGTCCACGCGCATCGAGCTTCGCAGCCCCGACCCCATGGCCAACCCGTACCTGGTTAACGCCGTCACGCTGGCGGCTGGTCTGGACGGCATCGAGCGCAAGCTGGAGCTCCCGCCCGAGGCCACGGCCGAGACGCTCAAGCTTACCGACCGTCAGATGCTCGAGGCCGGCTACACGCCGCTGCCGCGCTCGCTCAAAGAGGCGCTCGACGTGTTTGAGGACTCGCAGTTTATGAAGGATGCCCTCGGCGAGCACATCCACAGCTTCTTCCTCAAAAAGAAGCGCGACGAGTGGCATAAGTTTGAGTCCACGATCACCGAGTGGGAGATCAAGCACTACCTGGCGAACTCCTAATCGCGTTGGCTTGTTCCAGTACGATTGAGCTCATTTCCTTGGAGGCCGATATGTCCGAAAAGAGTGCCCTGTTCATGGCGCGCACGACGCGCTTCCACGAGTTTGCCCGCAGCTTGACGACCACCCTGGGTGTCGAGGTGAGCCTGGCTACCCCCGATTCGCCGACTGCGGCGCACGACTTTGACCTGCTGATCCTCGATTCCGACGGCATCCGCAGCGACCGCATCGATCAGATTGCCAAGTGGCTTGACGATCGCGGCGGCGTCCCCATGTTGGTGATCGTCGACGACGAGGCGCTCGGCACCCTGCGCCTGCCGAATCACGCGCATGCCGACTTTGTATGCCCCACGGCGACGCCCAACGAGCTTAAGGCTCGTGCACAGCGCCTGATGGGCGAGGAGGAGACCGTCGCCGCCGACGATGTGCTCAACATCGACAACCTCGAGATCAACCTGGCCACCTACCAGGTGACGCTCGATAACGAGCCCATCGACCTGACGCTGATGGAGTACTCGCTGCTGAGCTTTTTGGCGACGCATCCCAACCGTGCCTACAGCCGCGAAGTGCTGCTGCACCGCGTGTGGGGCTTTGAGTACTGCGGCGGCACGCGCACCGTCGACGTGCACATCCGACGCATCCGCTCCAAGGTGGGCCCGCAGATCGCGGCACACATCACCACCGTCCGCGGCGTGGGCTATAAGATCGGAGGGAGCCGGGCATGAGACGCGCCATCTTCAAAAGCATTTTCTACACCGCCATGGCGGTGTTTCTTCTGAGCCTGCTGTGCGTCAGTCTGGTGCTTTTCCCCTATTCCGCCCGACAGCAGAAGCGCAGTCTGGAGGATACCGGCCAGGTCCTGGCGGCCATGGCCAACCACAGCCCGGAGCTTCTGGCCCAGACGCTTCCCTATTACGGCGGGAGCCGGCTCCGGGTCACCCTGCTTTCCCACACGGGCGAGGTCCTGCTGGACACGCAGGCAGATCCCGCCGCCATGGAAAACCACGCCCAGCGGGAGGAATTCCGTCAGGCGCTGGCGCAGGGCCAGGGCGAGAGCACCCGCTATTCCAGCACGCTCTCGGAAAAAACCGTCAACTACGCCGTCCTGCTGGAAAACGGCAGCGTTTTGCGGGTCTCGGGAGATTTTTCCGCCCAGACGGCCCTTGCCATCAGCCTGTTCACCCCCTGCCTGCTGGTGCTGGCGCTGGCGCTGGTGCTTTCCTTCCTGCTGGCGGCCCGGGTCTCCCGCAAGATCACCCAGCCGCTGGGCAAGATCGACCTGCGCAACCCGGACGACCGGGAGGTCTATGACGAGCTGCGGCCGCTGGTCCAGCGGATCAGCGCGCAGAACCGGGAGATCCAGCACAAGGTGGAGGAGCTGAAGGCAGAGCACGCCCGGCAGGACGATATGCGCCGGGAATTCACCGCCAATGTCTCCCACGAGCTGAAAACGCCCCTGACCTCCATCTCCGGCTATGCGGAGCTGATGCAGAACGGCATGGTCCGTCAGGAAGACATTTCCCGGTTTTCCGGCGTGATCTACCACGAGGCCCAGCGGATGATCGTTCTGGTGAACGATATCATCCGGCTCTCCCGGCTGGACGACAAGGACATCCGGGAGGAGACCCTGCCGGTGGATCTGTTCCAGGTCTGCGAGGAGACCC
>CALBUZ010000115.1 GCA_937969105.1 uncultured Collinsella sp.
CCACTGCTGCCTCCCGTAGGAGTCTGGGCCGTGTCTCAGTCCCAATCTGGCCGGTCGGTCTCTCAACCCGGCTACCCGTTGTCGGCACGGTGGGCCGTCACCCCGCCGTCTACCTGATGGGCCGCGGAGCCATCCCCTCCCGTCGGGGCTTTAGCCGGGGTGCCATGCGGCACCCCGGGGTATCCGGTATTACCCGTCCTTTCGGGCGGCTATCCCGGGGGAGGGGGCAGGTTCTCCACGTGTTACTCAGCCGTTCGCCACTCGCTTCCACCCGAAGGTGGGTGCCGTTCGACTTGCATGTGTTAGGCGCGCCGCCAGCGTTCATCCTGAGCCAGGATCGAACTCTCCGTCCAAAATATATGGGCTTCGAGCCCGTCCGGTCCTCTCAGTCATTCGCTGATCGGTTCCGTTCGATTCATATGGTTTTAGTATAGGAAAAGGAATTTCTCGGGGCCGCCTCTCGGCGGCCTTGCGAAAAACAAATCCAAGTTAGACCATTTCAAATGGTTCGATGTCTGCCCGGATGCGACACAACTGGTGTGTCCATCCTCGCAGTATCCGGTTCTCAAGGTGCACGCCCCGCGGCCGATCCGGTTCGACCGGGCCGCGCGGCAAGGAGATATATTGCCAGACCGCGAAGCGATGTGGGACGTCAATTCCACTCTTCACAAGTCCTACACAACTTATTGCTTCCTATATAAGTAAAAGAAAGGCTGATGCAGAAATACTGCGCGTATCAGATGATGACCCTTCGGTTAAGAGATATATAAAGATCGGTCACCTGTAAGTGTTTATCTACCCGCGCTTTTTGCTATGTAAACCAGCGCTTTCGATAAAAAAGAGGGAGTGCCGCGCACAGTGCGACACTCCCCTAGCGATTCAACAGAATCTTTTAGGCCTCGAGAGCCTTCTTGGCAATGGCAGCCAGCTCGTTGAAGGACTCGATGTCCTCGTAAGCCATCTGAGCCAGAACCTTGCGGTCGAGCTCGATGCCGGCAACCTTCAGGCCGTGCATGAACTGAGAGTAAGAGATGTCGTTCAGGCGAGCGGCAGCGTTGATGCGGGTGATCCAGAGAGAGCGGATCTCGCGCTTCTTGTTGCGGCGATCACGATACTGATACTGCAGGGAGTGCTGGACCTGCTCTTTAGCATGCTTGTAAGTACGCGAAGCGGCACCGTAGTAACCCTTCGCACGGTGCATAACGGTACGGCGCTTCTTCTTGGCGGCAACAGCGCGCTTAATACGTGCCATGTTCTATCAACTCCTAGACGGTAAAACGAAAAACGGGAACGCGAACTTAGGCGAGACGCGACTTGATGACCTTGCGGTCGGCAGCGGCGATCTCGGTCTCCTGACGGAAGCCACGCTTACGCTTGGTGGACTTCTTGCTCAGGATGTGGCTCTTGAAAGCCTTGGCGCGCATAAGCTTGCCGGTACCAGTCTTGCGGAAACGCTTCTTGGTGCCGCTGTGGGACTTCATCTTAGGCATGAAATACTCCTTAATCGGTTACAGAACACTAGTTACTTGGTATCGCTTGCCGCTTTATCCTCATCGAAGGCGCCCTTAATCGGGGCGAGCAGCATAAGCATGTTACGGCCTTCCATCTTAGGCTTGGACTCGACCGTAGCGTAAGGCTTGAGATCCTCGGCGAGACGCTCGAGAACGTTAAGACCCTGCTCCGGGTGAGCCATCTCACGGCCGCGGAACATGATGGTGATCTTAACGCGTGCGCCCTTCTTGAGGAAACGCAGAACGTGGCCCTTCTTGGTCTCGTAGTCGCCAACGTCGATCTTGGGTCGGAACTTCATTTCCTTGACCTCGACCTTGGACTGGTTCTTACGAGCGGCCTTAGCCTTCATGGCCTGCTGGTACTTGAACTTACCGTAGTCCATGACCTTGCAGACCGGCGGCTCCGCGTTGGGAGCGATCTCGACCAGGTCGAGACCCTGATCGTCAGCAACGCGCTGGGCATCGCGGATGGCGAACAGGCCGAGCTGAGAGCCATCGACGCCAATCAAACGGCACGAAGATGCGGTGATCTCGTCGTTGATGCGGGTGTCATCAGACTTAGCTATTTTCCCTACCTCCATTCATAAAAAAATAACCCGGCGCTTCTTTGCAACCAGGTCGTACACGTAGACATCCTCGGTATGAGGAAGGGAATCTAGGTTGTATGACCAGTCAGCTGCTCATTGGCGCCAAAAGGTGGGAACCCTCGGGTTCCTCTTTAGGGCATTGCGGGAACAACGCCTTGCGAATAATAACACGTACAGCGCGCTATCACATTACGTACACGAAAAAGGGGCCTTGACCCCCTTGAAGCGCAGGTGCATGTATGGTGCCCGAGGCGAGACTCGAAGGGACTTCGCTTCGCGAAGCCCCGGGCTTCGGGCGCATGGCGCCCTCACCACGCTCTGCTGCAAGCAGGCCACAGGCCTGTTTGCTTAACGCTCCGCGCGCTCACGCGAGCTCGGCACGAAAAAGGGGGCCTTGACCCCCTTGAACGCTCACTTGCATGTATGGTGCCCGAGGCGAGACTCGAACTCGCACGTTGTTGCCAACGGTGGATTTTGAGTCCACTGCGTCTGCCAATTCCGCCACTCGGGCACGTAATGCGTGAGTTAGTTTATCACAGCTTTCTGTTGATTAGTCCGAAAATGGAACTTCGAGCATTTCGATAAGCTCAACCTTGCGCAACATCTCCCGCTTACGACATCCACGTCCGTCAACCGAGGCCTCGCCCATCTGGTTGTCATAGGGATCCTCGCGCATACCATCGAAAGCAGGCACAAATTCAGCCTGGAATCGGTTGTTGGCCACCATACGCCACGGGTCGAGATTGCCAAAGTAGTGACGACGACGCCACTCCTCCCCCATCCTGCGTGCCGAGGAACCAAACGATACGTCGGCGTTAAGCCAACCGGTCTGTGGCGTATAGAACTCAGCCCAATCGTGCGGTCCCACCGAATCGGGCGCAACATATAGGCCGCTCTGCCAACGAGCAGGCACCCCCGCGATGCGGCACATGGTGATAAACGTGAGCGCCATAACGCCGCAATCGCCGCGGAGCGAATGCGCACAGTCGTCGGCAATAGATCCCAAAAGCAGGTACGGTGGCTGATAGCGATAGTCGATATGCTGTGTCAGGTAATCATAGATAGCACGAGCGCGATCGAGCGGATCCTCGAGCCCGTCAACAACACGCTCCGTCAACTGTCGCAGGTACGGCGTAAACGCAATGTGTGGACGGTCCTCGGAAGTGTCCTCGGGCAGTGGCGTGTCCATGCACGTATGCGATGGGAGCGCGCCACCATAGATATCGCAATAGGCGGCATCGATGTGATAGCGATAGGTCACCGAGAATGAATGTTCAGTCGAAGATGTCCAAGAGGCAGTACGAGCCGAAACGTTTTCAGCGGCAACGGTACCCCCCGACGTCATATCGAGAACCTCGATATGAGACTGTTGACGACAGGCGGCGGCAACGGGTAGCCACGCGCGAACGGCCTCTCCCTCCAGAGCCCCGGGGACAGACACGGATGCCTTGAGCGTGATGACGCGAGTCAACCCGTTTTGCGACTCCATCTCCCTCAGCATCTGGTTACGCAGTGCTATGCCGTCCGTAGAATCGGGACGCAGGCCCGGAACCTCCTTGGGGTACACGCGAAGCGAATCAAGGAAGTTATCAAGAACAAACAGCTCGCCATCGATAAAGCGCCAGTCAATACGCTTGCGATTAATCAGGTCGTCAAACTGCTCTTCGGTAAACTCTGGCCACTCCTCGCGAATCATCGCAATAGCTCGATCGCGCGACACCGAAAAATGAAGCGGCGTCTCGAGCATGCGATACCGCTCGGCACGAACACAAGCAGCCAGCGAAGGTTCAGGGTTCTGCTCCAAAAGGCGATCACAAGCCGCAACAGCCTGCGTCAAATAGCCGGCATCCTTAAGACGAAGAATCTCGGGCGGCAGTCCAATATCGAGATGACGAAAATCATCACAACAAACATCAACAGAGCAACCAACAGGACCCTCGTCAATAACCTTCCCATCCGAAGGCAACACATTAACAACAGCCATACCAAACTCCAAGTCATTAGAACGCTTGAAGTCCATTGTAGCGAGATAAAAAGAAAGCCCCAACAAGGGAGCCATCAACACCGCCGAACGGTAGTCAAAAAAAGAATTCAGCCCAGTAACCCTGCGGCGTTAAACGAAGGAAGCCCCGTCCCCCGGAACTGTTTCCTTGGCGCGACTTCTGGCGAAGCCAGGTGAGCGCAAAGGAAACAGTGTAGGGGGACGGGGCTTCCGACGGGAAGTTTAGCGACGCTTACGCCTTGTTGACGGAGCCAAACTCCTCCATGAGCTCCTTGGTGCGGGCAACGATGTTGTCGCGACCAGGCTTGAGGAGCTTGCGGGGGTCAAAGCCCTTGCCCTGCTGATCCTTGCCAGCCTCGATGTACTCGCGGACGCCCTTGGCGAAGACGAGCTGCAGGTCGGTGTTGACATTGATCTTGGAGATGCCCAGGGAGATGGCCTTCTTGATCTGATCCTCGGGGATGCCGGTACCACCGTGCAGAACGAGGGGCAGGTCGCCGGTCTGAGCCTTAATCTCGCCCAGACGCTCGAAGGAAAGGCCAGCCCAGTCGGCGGGATACACGCCGTGGATGTTGCCGATGCCGCAGGCGAGGAAGTCGACGCCCAGGTCAGCAATCTGCTTGCACTCAGCAGGATCAGCGAGCTCGCCGTTGGAGGTCACGCCGTCCTCGGTGCCGCCGATGCCGCCGACCTCGGCCTCGATGGACATGCCCTTGGAGTGGGCAAGCTCAACGAGCTCCTTGGTGCGGTCGAGGTTAAGCTGGAAGGTCTCCTCGTGAGAGCCGTCATACATGATGGACGTGAAGCCGGCCTCGATGCACTTGAAGCAGTCCTCGTAAGAACCGTGATCGAGGTGAAGGGCGACGGGAACGGTAACGCCCGTGGCCTCGACGGCAGCCTTGACCATGTCGGCGCAGACCTTGAAACCGCCCATCCACTTAGCGGCACCAGCGGTGCACTGAAGGATCAGCGGAGACTTGGCCTCCTCGGCGGCCTGGAGAATAGCCAGGGTCCACTCGAGGTTGTTGGTGTTGAAGGCACCGAGAGCGTACTTGCCGGCCTCGGCCTTCTTGAGCATGTCTGCTGCGTTGACGAGCATAAAAGAAACCTCCTGTAAGGTTGCTCCGATAACGCCTGTGATTTTACCACGGCGCACCCGAGCATAAACGTTCGTTTGTTCACGAATATCGTCCAAACAGACTTTTTTGACCGTTTGCCCTACGAAATTGACCCGTTGGGGAAAAATAGCTTGACGTTTGGACGCTTCTCGTGCTTTAGAAGCTGACTATAAAGCTACACCTGCATGAAAGGGTTCTGCATGAGCTCGCGTGCCATGGTGGTCGAATCGCCATGCCCGGCTAGGCAAACGGTATCGGGCGGGAGAAGCCGGGCGAGCTTGGAGAGCGAGCGCAGAATCGCCGCCTCGTCTCCTCCAGAAAGATCGGTGCGGCCGTGTCCACCCGGAAACAGGGTGTCGCCCACAAAGGCAATGTTCCCCTGCTCGGTGGCAGCAAACAAGACGATCCCGCCCGGCGTATGCCCTGGCGTCTCGATCACCTGCAGGCAGATATCGCCCACCTCGATAGCATCGCCTTCGGCGAGCAGGCGCGTCGGCTCCCCGGGGTCAGGCGTCTCAATGCCCCACATAGCTCGCTGTTCCTCGATGTTCGCATGCGGCACCGCCACATCCTTGGCACACAGCTCATACTGGCAGCCCTCGCCAACGGTGGTTCGCACGCCGGCAACACCACCAACATGATCGGCATGGCCATGAGTGCATGCGGCGCCAAGCACGCGTACGCCGGGATGTTCGGCTCGAACATGCTCCACCAAGCGCTCGCCTTCCCATGCGGGGTCGATAATCACGCACTCATTGTCCGAAATAACAGCATAGCTATTGGTCTGAATGGGACCGTTTACGAGCGTCTCGATCTCGACCGATCCCTTGGGAGTTACATCCAAGGACACAGCACTCATGCCCCTCTCCTCTCTATAGAACTCGAGGCATCAAACGATGCCTCGAGTGTAGCGAATATCAATAATGTGACACGTTCGTCGCGACTAAACGCGGCGCTTAAGCTGGGCTCCACCCTCGCCGGGCATCAGGCGGCGCGCGTCGTAGACCGAGTCAACGCTGCTGATAGAGGCCAGCAGCGGATCCAGACCACTCGCGTCCGAGATCTCGACCATAAAGCGCAGGGTTGCAATACCCTCGCGGTTGGTCGACGTGGCGGCAGAAAGGATATTGCCGCCCGCATCGCCAATGGCAATAGTGACATCCTTGAGCAGGCCCATGCGGTCCAGGCACTCGACCACGATCTCGACCTGGAAGAGGGTGTCGGCAGCGCCGTCCCACTCCACTTCGATCATGCGCTCGGGATGCTCCATAAGACCCTTGACGTTGGGGCAGTTGGCGCGATGCACCGAGACGCCACGACCGCGCGTGATGAAGCCGACGATATCGTCGCCCGTCACCGGATTGCAGCAATGCGCCAGACGGACCAGCAGACCGCTGTTGCTCTCGCCCTTGACGATAATGCCGTTGCTGGCGCTCTTGCCGCGCTTTTGCGGCTTGCGGTTGGAGCCACGGGCTGGCTGTTTCACGACCTCGGCGATAGCCTCGGCCTTGGTGAGCTGTTCCTCGGGCTTGGGGTCCAAGATTTGCTCGACCTTATTTCCCACAGCGCGCGGGGCAACCTTGCCGGCGCCGACGGCGGCAAACAGGTCCTCGAGCTGCTTGAAGTTCAGCTGCTCCGCCACGGCATTGAGTGCACGCGTGGATCGCGGCGTAGAGATGCCATACCCGCGCTTGCGCAAGTCCTTGGCCAGTATATCGCGGCCGGCAGCAGCGTCGTCGTCCTTGGTCGCGGCGGCAAAATAGCGGCGGATCTTTGACTTGGCGGAAGGCGTCTTAACGATCTTGAGCCAATCACGCGACGGCTTGGAACTCTTGTTGGTCAGGATTTCAACGCGGTCGCCCGTCTTGATCTCGTGCGTGAGCGGGGCCACCGCACCGTTGATCTTAGCACCGACGCAGTGGTTGCCCACCTCGGTGTGAACGGCATAGGCAAAGTCGAGCGGCGTGGAGCCGACACGAAGCGCCATGACCTCGCCCTTGGGTGTAAAGACAAAGATCTCCTGGTCGAACAGATCGACCTTCAGCGAGTGCAGGTATTCCTTGGCGTCCGTAATCTCGTCAGACGCTGCCCAATCGAGCGAATGTTTGAGCCAGTTAATCTGGTCGTCCAAACGTTGAGCATCATTGGTCTTGGAAGCAGACGATCCGCCCGATTTCTTATAGAGCCAGTGGGCGGCAATGCCGTACTCGGCCTGCTCATGCATCTCGTAGGTTCGAATCTGAATCTCGAGCGGACGAGCCGTGGGACCGATAACCGTCGTGTGGAGCGACTGGTAGTTATTGACCTTGGGCATGGCGATATAGTCTTTAAAGCGACCGGGCATGGGGTGCCACAGCGTATGCACCGCGCCGAGCGTGGAGTAGCAATCGCGCACCGAATGGGTGATGACGCGCAGCGCCACCAGGTCGTAGATCTCGGAGAATTCCTTGCCCTTGCGCTTCATCTTTTGGTAGATGGACCAATAGTGCTTGGAGCGGCCATTAATCTGGAAGCCCTCCAGGCCAATGCGGTTGAGCTCGTCGGTGAGCGTCTTGATGGTCTCGGCCAGATAGCGCTCGCGAACCTCGCGCGACTCAGCCACCATGCGCGCAATGCGCTGGTAGGCATCGGGCTCCAGGTAGAAGAAGGACAGGTCCTCGAGCTCCCACTTAATAGAGCTCATGCCCAGACGGTCGGCCAGGGGCGCATACACGTCCATGGTCTCGCGGGCCTTAAACAGGCGACGGTCCTCGCGCAGAGCTGCAAGGGTGCGCATGTTGTGCAGACGGTCGGCAAGCTTAACGATAATGACGCGGATGTCCTTGGACATGGCGAGGAACATCTTGCGCAGCGTAAGCGCCTGCTTCTCGTCCATGCTATCGACTTCGATGTTGGTGAGCTTGGTCACGCCATCGACGAGCTCGGCCACCGTATCGCCAAACAGGCCGGAAACATCGGTGAGCGAGGTCTCGGTGTCCTCGACGGTATCGTGCAGCAGCGCGGCGCACACCACGTCGCAGTCCATTTTGAGATCGGCCAAAATGATGGCCACCTCGACGGGGTGGTTGATGTACATCTCGCCCGAGCGACGCTTTTGGTTGCAGTGCTTCTCGGCGGCAAAGCAGTAGGCCTGCTCCACCTTAGAGAAGTCGTCCTCATTCATATATTTGAGGCACAGGCGCTCCAGCTTGTCGTAGCTGTCCGCCATAATCTCGGGCGGCAGCTCATCGGCATGCTTATAGTGCTCCATCTCCGAGAACGGCTGGAGGGTGGAATCATGGGCGGTACGGGCTGCGGCATCCATCGAGGTCCCCTTCCCCTAGGCCCGCGGTACGATCGGGCGGTTAACTTTGGCTAGCATATCAGAAGCGCACGAATCGAGCGCCCAGCTCCGGAAAGCCGAGAACTCCATGCGCGAGCGCAAGCCCTCCAAATAGCGAATTGACCTGCTCAATTGCACACGGCCCGGGTTTTCTGCCATCGCGATGCGACGGGTGTCGTCAAACCCCGAAACGCGACAGAAACCAAGCTCTTCGAAGATTCCCAGACCGCTTGCCACCGAGCGCTCATCGACCGGCGTGCGGGCATCGATGGCAAGACACATCTGCGCGATATCGATATCGCTCGCACTAAAAGAGTCGTCTCCGGTCTTGCCGCGGTTGGAGCGCCACATTGTCTGCAGCGCTCGATAGAGCGTGACGAGCTCATCGCGCTCGGGCGCGTAGCAGTCGAGCAGGCGCTCGTTAATGCGAGCGTCACGCGACGAATAGAGCAGGTGAATCACGGCAGGTTGGCCGTCGCGACCGGCGCGTCCGCTCATCTGGTTGAACTCAATGCTGCCAAACGGCATGTGGTAGAGCACGACATGGCGGATATCGGGCAGGTTGACGCCCTCGCCAAAGGCAGAGGTCGAAACGATGCAGCTGAGGCTGCCGTCTCGAAACGCCTCCTCGACACGGCGACGATCGGAGCGCGCAAGCCCCGCGTTATAAAACGCGATGCGGGTCGCGCAATCGGGTACCCGCTTGCGCAGCGTCTTAGCAAGCGCCACGGACTGGTCGCGCGAGTTGACGTAGATGACGGTCTTCTCCCCTGTCGCCACGATTGACACCAGGCGGTTCTCGCGGCTCGCAAGGTCTCGGTCATCCTCGAGCTGCAAGTTCTCGCGCACCGTCTCGTCGACCACCGTACGGGTAATCGGCAGCACGCGGGCGAGCTCGGCCACAACCGGAGCCGTTGCGGTGGCAGTCGTGGCCAGAACGACCGGGTCGCCCAGGGCCTTGAGGATATCGGGCATGTCGAGATAGGCGCTGCGGTCACCGCCCTTGGCAAGACCGGCATGATGCGCCTCATCGATAACGACAAAACCGATGCGTCCCGAACGCGCAAAGCGGTCGCGATGAATGGACAGGAACTCGGGCGTCGTGAGCACGATGCCGGTGCGGCCCGAAGCCAAGCCGGCAAACACGTCATCGCGCGCCGCCTCCACGGTCTCGCCGGTCAGCACGCCCACGCCAATGCCGAGCGCGGCCATCGTCGACGAGAGGTGATAGGCCTGGTCGGCAACGAGCGCGCGCAGCGGATAGACAAAGATGCTCGCACGCCCACGAAGGACCGCCTCGCGCGCGGCATGCACATGGAAGATAAGAGACTTGCCGCGCCCCGTTCCCATAACGGCCAGAACACTTTGGTGATCGGCCAGGGCATCGAGCGCCTCGACCTGCGCACGGTGCGGCTGGTTCGAGCCGATAAAGCTATGAATAAGCGAGCGCGTCAGCTCGGTATAGGAAAGCTGGGCGAGCGTTTGGCGCTTGCGGGACTCCAGACGAAGACCGGCGTCCGCAGGCTCCACGCCGCGGCGAAGCTCACATGCCGGGTCGTCAACGCTGGGCACCGTGGTATCGCGGACCAAGACGTCCTTGATCATGAGCTTGGGCTTTACGCGACCTTGCCAATGCTCGGCCACGGCCTCGAATACCAGGTCGACGGCGCTATCGCAATTGATGAGCTTATCGATCTGCGGCACGCGGAACATAATGGCCGGCACACTCGCGGCGCCATCGGTCGCCACGAAGCGCATGTGCTCGCCGGTTTTGCCCACCACAGCGCGATCGCACATTGTCACGCCCTCGGCAGCCAGAAGCGGCACCTTGTTGCCCTGGCCAAACGGCTCAAGACGGGAGATCTGCTCGATGGTCTCGATATTTAGCTCGGAGAGGTCGACGGTGGCGGCAACCTCGTCAGTGTCCTCAAAGTCCTCGGCGGGAAGCTCCGATAGCACGGCGGAAAGGCGACGACGGAACTCGTCGAGCTTGGACGCCTCGATGGTCACGCCCACCGCACCCGCATGCCCGCCGCGACGAATCAGCAGATCGGAGCAGCGTTCTACGGCGTCGAACAGGTTAATTTTGCCCACCGAGCGACCCGAGCCGCGTGCAATGCCGTCCTCGATCGAGAACAGCAGCGCCGGCACGTGATAACGGTTGGTCAGGCGGCTCGCCACGATACCCTTGACGCCCTCATGCCAGCCCTCGCCACCCACGACGATTGCGCGACCGCCATCATAGGTCTCCTCGACCTTCGCCATGGCATCACGTGTGAGCTCCGCCTCGATCTCGCGACGCTGACGGTTGATTTCCTCGAGCTCGGCCGCCAGCGCGCTTGCCTCAATAGGATCGCGGGCAAGCAGCAGGTCGAGCGCCAGCTTGGGATCGGCCATGCGGCCGGCAGCGTTTAAGCGGGGAATGAGCGAGAATGACAGGCCATCCGCCGTAATGCTCGAAAGGTCCGCCTTGGCGAGCGCGGCCAGCGCGATATAGCCGGGGCGGGCGGTCACGCGCATCTGCTGGATGCCCTCGGCGACCAGCGCGCGGTTCTCGGGCGTCAGCGGCATCATGTCGGACACGGTGCCCAGCGCCGCAACCTCGATCAGCGAACGCCAATACGACGGCTTGCCCAGACGCTCGCCCAGAACCTGCACCAGCTTGAGTGCCACGCCGGCACCGGCAAGCTCACGCGAGGGACCCTCGTCCTCGAGCTTGGGGTCGGTCAGGGGCACGCCCTGCGGCACCTGGTCGGAGGGCTCGTGATGGTCCGTGACCACCAAATCGATCCCCAGGCTCTCCAGATAGGAAACCTCTTCCTTGGCAGCAATACCGTTATCGACGGTCACAATCAGGTTGGGTTGAGCGAGCTCGTTGACGCGGTCGAGCGCCGCGCGCGACAGGCCGTAGCCCTCGTCAAAGCGATGCGGAATAAACGGCGTGACATCGGCGCCAAACGTGCGCAGCGCCTCGGTCAACAGGCAGGTCGACGTAATACCGTCAACGTCAAAATCGCCAAAGACCGCGATGTGCTCATGGTTGCGAATAGCACGCTCGACGCGGTCGGCAACGACCGACATGCCCGGGATAATGAGTGGGTCGGCCCAGTCGCGATCGAGCGAAGGCGTCAAAAACAGCTGGCCTTCCTCGATGGATGTAATGCCGTGCGCAACCATAATGCGCGCCACCAGCCCGGGTATGCCCAGGCCAGCCGAAAGCTCCTTTTCGAGCTCGGGGTTTTGCTGAGCGACCGCCCAGCGATGCGTCGTCTTAAGCGATGACATAGGCGCCCACCCCCGATAGGGGCAGGTCGCCGCGATACCTCTCACGGTTCATAGCGATGAGTCCTCTGTGTATGCCCGCTTCGGCAGGCAGATCTGTTGAACGGATTTATTATACCGTGCAGCGCGGACGCACAACGTCCAGCACGCCGTGGTTTCGATAAACGAGGGCGGTAATAGCCTCGAAATAATCGAGCGTTTCTGACGCACGGACGCATGCGAGCGTCTAGCATATCCATTCAAAACGGATTCACGAGCAAAGGGAGTCACAAGAGCATATGAAGCAATGGGTTGGACTGGGCAAGTTTCTCGCGGGGCATATGCAGGTCATCGTTCCGATTTGCGTGGCGCTCGGCGTGCTCTTTCCTCAGCAGATTGGCGTACTCAAGCCCATCGTTCCCACCTTGTTTGCCTTCATGACCTTCCAAGGCGCGCTCAGCAACACTTTCCACCAGGTAGCTGAGGTGTTCCGCCGTCCCCTGCATCTGATTTTGGCGTTATTTGTCTCGGCTGTGATCATCCCCATCGCGGCGTATGCCATGGGCTCACTGTTCTTTGGTTCCAACCCCAACCTTGTCTGCGGTATCGTGCTCGAATACAGCGTGCCCGTAGCCGTCACCGCTTTTATGTGGATTAGCATGTTCGGCGGCAACGGCCCGCTCGCACTCACCATCATCCTGACGTCTTCGGTTATATCGCCCGTGACGATTCCGCTCACGCTCAAGCTCCTGCTGGGTGCCACCGTCTCGATCGACGTGCCAAGCATGATGCAGAATATGGCCTTTATGATCGCCATACCCGCCGTGCTCGGTATCGTCATTAACGAACTCACGCGCGGCTGGGGTCATGAGAAGCTCTCCCCCGCGCTTTCGCCCGCCTGCAAGTTCATGATGATGGGTGTTATCGCGTCCAACTCCACCGCCATGAGCGAGTACGTGCTGCACATGAATGTTGAGCGCTTGGAAGTCGCCCTCTTTATTCTGGTGTTCGCCATCAGCGGCTTTATCATCGGCATCCTGGTCGCGCGTGCCCTGCATCTGCCGTATAGCGAGACGACCACCATGTGCTTTACCTGCGGCATGCGCAATATCTCTTCGGGCGCCGTCATCGCCACGCAGTATTTTCCGGGCGAAGTCGTGTTTCCCGTCATGTGCGGAACGCTGTTTCAGCAGGTGCTGGCCTCGATTATCGGGCACCTCTTTGAGCGCCTGACCGGCGAGGAGCGCGCCGCCCAGCGCAAGCGGGTCAAGGCCGGCCGCGACGCGATGGCACGCTAGACTGTCCGTATTATGCGGGTGTTAGCCTTGCCATACGAGCGTTTCAAGATGCGCACGCAGGCGCTCAGCATCGGTATCGAGCGTGGTCTCGGCATTGACCTGGGCCAGACGATAGCCCACAAAGTAGGGTGATACCACCCAACGTGGCAGCGCCTTGGCAATGGTCCGGCCGCCCAGGTGGTAGAAGAACAAGTTGTACGACTCCGCGCGACCGCCGTGATGCTCGTGCAGGATATAGCGCAGGGCCACCTGAATCGCATCGGCAAACAGGTCCGCTTCGACTTGGTCGCGGGCGTCGTCGCTGGCGGCGATTCCCTGTGGAGCCGAGACGTTGACCTCAAAGAATCCCATAATCGGCTCGGTTGAGATGTTGACCGAGATTCTCCCCTGCTGCCAGACATCGAAACCTTCAAAGTTGGCTAAGGTCAGCGCCGCATAGCCGTCCTCCTGTTCCAAGCCCACAATCTGCATGTGTGGATGGACGAGGCTGCCGCCCGAAAGCGGGCCTTTGTTCTTGTACATGAGCACACTGCGGTACTGTTGGGAATCGATCATCTGCTGCCAACAGCCCAGGGCAAACCGCATCACATGATGCAGCTCATCCGGTTCATAGGTCACCAGGTCGGCGTCGTGATTGGCCGACTCGATCAATACGGTCTGACGGGTGGCCCGCAAGGTCTTGAACTTATTCTCGAGCCAGATGCAGTCACCATCGCGCTGGATGATGTTGGCGAGCCCCTCCGTGTCGCAAAAAGGGCACGCGGTGCCAGGGCGACGATTATCGTCGGGCTTGCCGCTCGCCTGCTGAACGTCAAATACCAGCGCCACGGGTTATACCTCCAGCGGCACGATCTTGGTGCCATGGAGCTCGGAGACGTCGAGCGCCGCCGCGACCGCGTCGCGATTTGCCGTAGTGATGCCGCCGCCGGGAAGGATGGTCAAACGATCGCCCGCATACTCGATTAAACGAGCCAGGTGATCGAAATTATCCTCGATCGACGTACCTGCCGCGCCGCCATGCGTGAGGATGCGCGTAACGCCGCAGTCGGCAAGTGTATCAATCGCATCGAGCTGAGCCTCGGGCGAGAGCTGGTCAAATGCCATGTGGAAGGTGATGTCAAGGGACTCGCGCTTGCACTCCTCGGTCGCGCAGCCCGTAGCCATAACGAGGGCGCCAAGGGTGAGATCGTCGAGCGCCCAGCCGCCAGCGCAAGGCTTGCAGCAGCCAAAGACCAGGCCGTCAACGCCGGCGCTCACAGCAAGGCCCAGGTCCATCTCCATCATGCGCAGCTCGTCCTGGTTGTAATGAAAGTCGCCACCACGCGTACGAATCATGCACATCACTCGCGCATCGCGCTCATGAGCGTAGTTGACCGTGGCGCTGATAACGCCGGCGGAAGGCGTGGTACCGCCAACGGCAAGGTTGTCGCACAGCTCAATACGACTCGCACCGGCCTTAATGGCCGCCGGCACCCGCTCAAAGTTCTCGGCACAAAACTCGTACAGCATAGATAGACCCCCAAAGACAGCAGATGTTTTCCGACGGGCATTGTCACACATCCCCATGAAGTTGCGGTGGAATAGGGGCTGTTTTGGCCTCTGAGACTCCCATTTAGTCCCTATTCCACCGCAACTTAAAAAGGGGGCGCTGACCGGGTTGGTCAGCGCCCCCTTTGTTGAATGGATTAACCACCCAGGTAGGCTTTACGCACGTTATCGTCGTGCAGTAGCTCTTGGCCGGTGCCGGTCATGGTGATCTTGCCGGTCTCGAGCACGTAACCGCGCGTAGCAATCGAAAGCGCCATCTGCGCGTTTTGCTCGACCAGAAGTACCGTGGTACCGGCCTTGTGCAGGTCCTCGACAATCTGGAAGATCTGTTCGATCAGAATCGGCGCCAGGCCCATGGAAGGTTCGTCGAGCATAAGCAGTTTGGGGTTACTCATAAGGGCGCGCCCCATAACGAGCATCTGCTGCTCGCCGCCCGAAAGGGTGCCGGCGACCTGGCGACGACGTTCCTTCAGGCGCGGGAACTGCTCGTAGACGCGCTCCAGGCCCGGAGCCACCGTGGACTTGGGCTGCGTATAGGCACCCATCTCCAGGTTCTCCTCGACCGTCATCTGCAAAAAGGCGCGACGACCCTCGGGAACCTGAGCCAGGCCCTTACCAACCAGCTTATCGGCAGGCGTATGGGTAATGTCCTCGCCCATAAACTTGATGGAGCCGGTCTTGGAACGCAGCAGGCCCGAGACGGTCTTGAGCGTTGTGGACTTGCCGGCACCGTTGGCACCAATCAAGGCCACGATCTCGCCCTCGTTAACGTTAAAGGAGATGTCCTTGATGGCGTGGATGGCGCCGTACCAGACGTTGATGTTGTAGACGGAAAGCATCGGCTCTGCCATTTAGTTCTCCCCCTTATCCTGCTTGCCCAGATATGCCTCAATAACGGCGTCGTTGTTCTGGATTTCCTCTGCCGTGCCCTTGGCGATGACCTTACCAAAGTTGAGCACGCAGATGCCCTCGCAGATGTTCATAACGAGCGACATATCATGCTCGATAAGCATGATGGCAATGCCAAAGGTGTCGCGAATCTTGACGATGTTCTCCATGAGCTCCGCGGTCTCGGACGGGTTCATGCCGGCAGCAGGCTCGTCGAGCAGCAGTAGCTTGGGGTTGGTGGCAAGCGCGCGGACGATCTCCAGACGACGCTGAGCGCCGTAAGGCAGCGATCCGGCCTGCTCGTTTGCCAGATGCTCCATATCAAAGATGGACAGCAGCTCCATGGCGCGCTCGTGAGCAGCCTTCTCGTGCTTCCAATACGTCGGCAGGCGCAGCACGCCCTCAAAGCCGGAGTAACGCTCCTGGTTATGCAGGCCGACCTTGACGTTATCCTCCACCGTCATGGTGTTGAATAGGCGAATGTTCTGGAAGGTACGGGCAATACCCATGCGGTTGACCTGGTAGACCGACTTGCCCGAGGTGTCCTCGCCGTCGAGCAGGATGGTGCCATGCGTGGGCTGGTACACCTTGGTGAGCAGGTTGAAGACCGTGGTCTTGCCGGCGCCGTTGGGACCGATCAGACCGGCGATCTCGGTCTTGCCGATAGTCAGGCTAAAGTCGTCGACTGCCTTAAGGCCACCGAACTCAATGCCCAGGTGGATGCACTCGAGTGCAGGGCGCTCGCCCAGGTCACGATCGGGAACGATGGCGCCAGAAGGATACGGGACCATCTTGCCCTTCTTGAACTCAAATTTACTGGGCATCGGCTGCCACCTCCTTCTTGGAAGCAAAGCGGTCCTTGACGCGACCGAAGAACGCCTTGAGCTGCGGGTTGTTGGTAAAAATCATGACCAGGATCAGCACGATGGCGTAGATGAGCATGCGGTAGTCCGAGAACTGACGAAGCAGCTCGGGAAGCACCGTGAGCAGCGCCGCCGCGATGACGGAGCCGCGCATATTGCCCAGACCGCCCAGGACCACGAACACCAGGATGAGAATGGACGTGTTGAAGTCGAACTTGGTGGCGGAGAGCTGCGAGAAGTTACCGCCGAAGAGGGCTCCGGCAGCACCGGCGAGGGCAGCGGAAACCACGAAGGCGATCATGCGGTACTCGGTGACGGAGATGCCTACGGACTCGGCTGCAATCTTGTTATCGCGCACGGCCATGATGGCACGGCCGGTACGGCTGCGAACCAGGTTGAGTACAATCACGAGCGCGACCATGACCAGGATGGCACCGGCGAGGAAGGTCGAGTACGTCGACACGCCCGAGGCGCCCTGGGCGCCCTTGATGATGGCGGTGCCGTCCTCGAGCAGGTGCAGGTCATCGATCGTAGAGTTGCCCGTGATGTTAAAGATCACGTGCAGGCCGCGGGAATCGACGCCCACAATGAGGCAGGTGACGACCTCTTTGATGATCTCGCCAAAAGCCAGGGTCACGATGGCCAGATAGTCGCCGCTCAGGCGCAGGACCGGGATACCGATCAAGAAGCCCAAGATGGCAGCGGCGATAGCGCCGACCACAATGCTGATGATCAAACGCATCGGATCGGAGGGAACGGCGCTCTCGAGGGCGACCGCGGTGACGATGCCCGTGTAGGCACCGACACTCATAAAGCCCGCATGGCCCAGTGACAGGTCGCCCGCGATGCCGACGACGAGGTTGAGGGAAATGGCCATGACGATGTAGGCCGTAATGGGAACCAACTGGCCGGCGATCATGCGCGGGATCATATGGTTGGACTGCATAAAGAACACGATGGCAAATGCCACGATGCACATGGCGTACGTGACAAAATCGTGACGCGTCTGCTTGTCTTTAAGAAACTTCATAACGCTCACCTACACCTTCTCGGGGACGTACTTGCCCAAGAGGCCGGCAGGCTTGACGAGCAGGACGATGATCAAAACACCAAAGACGATGGAGTTGGCAAGGCTCGTGGAAATGTAGGCCTGCGCCATCGCTTCGATGATGCCGATGAGAATGCCACCGACAAAGGCGCCGGGGATGGAGCCGATACCGCCGAAGACGGCGGCATCGAAGGCCTTGATGCCAGGCATGGCACCCGTCGTGGGCTGCAGCACCGGCGAGTAGGAGCACAGCAGCACACCGGCGATGGCGGCAAGGGCAGAGCCGATGGCGAACGTCATCGAGATGGTGCGGTTGACGTTGATGCCCATGAGCTGAGCGGCGGCCTTGTCCTCGGACACGGCGCGCATGGCCTTGCCCATCTTGGTCTTACCCGTAAAGAACATCAGGCCGGCCATGATAACCAGGCAGGCGACGATGGTGACGAGCGAGACGGCGCTTACGTTAAACTTGGCCAAGAACTCCGGCACCTGGAAGGTGACGAGCGAAGTGAAGTTCTTGGGCGTGGCGCCCCACAGAAGCTGCGCGGCGTTCTGCAGGAAGTAGGACACGCCGATGGCCGTGATCAGAACGGCCAGAGGGCCTGCTTGGCGCAGCGGCTTGTATGCCAGACCCTCGATGAGAACACCGAGAACCGTGCAGACCACACAAGAGAGAACTACAGATGCCCAGCCCGGGAGGCCGAGATACGACGTGGCGCAGAACGAGACATAGGCACCGACCATGATGACGTCGCCGTGAGCGAAGTTGAGCATCTTGGCGATACCGTAAACCATGGTGTAGCCCAACGCGATGATGGCGTAGACGCTGCCCATGGACAGGCCGTTGACCAGGTATTGGATAAAGACCGTCATGTTCCACATCCCCCTTTCGAATAGGTTTCCAGTTGATGTATGAAACAGGGACGTTACATCGTCCCTAGATACCAAGCAAGCAGGGAAGGCCAAAACCTCCCCTGCTTGGGATCAAAACCGCTCTATGTAAGGCGGCCTATTAGGCCTGTACGTACTTGCCGTCGGTAATGACGTACGCCGTCGGGTCCTTCTGAACCTGGCCCTTGTCGTTCCAGGAGAGCTTGCCAGTCAGACCGTCAACGGTAATCTTGCGCATAGCCTCGGGAAGCTTCTCGGCAACCTCGGTGGGGTCGGCGTCGACACCCAGGCCGGCCTCCTTGAGAGCCTCGACCACAGCATGCACGCCGTCGTAGGCGTCAGCGGCAAACTGGTCGGGGGTATCGCCGTACTTATCCTTGTAAGCGTTGACGAAGTCGGCGTTCTTCTCGTCATCGGCGGAGAACGGGGTCATGAGCAGCAGGCCCTCGGCAAGAGAGGTGTCGAAGCCCTCAACGCCCAGGATGCCGTCCATGCCGTCGCAGCCCATCATCTTGACGTCGTAGCCCATGTCCTTGGCGTTCTTGAGCAGGACGGACGCCGGCGTGTAGTAGATCGGCGCGAAGATCATGGTGGCGCCGGCCTGCTTGGCCTTGGTCAGCTGGTTGGTAAAGCTCGTGGCGGAGTCGTCCTTAAAGGTCTCCTCGTCGACAATCTCGAGCTTGGACTTAGCGGCCTGGGCCTTAAAGGAATCTGCGATGCCCGAAGAATAGGCGTCGCCGGAGTTATAGAACAGCACGAACTTCTCGTCCGCATACTTCTGCGCCAGGAACTTGGCAGCGTTGACACCCTGGTTGGGGTCGGTAAAGCAAACCTGGAAGACGCAATCCTTGCCCTTGGTAACGTCCTCGGAGGACGCGGACGGGGTGATCATGAACGTCTCGGGGTCGTTACCGCACTCGGCGGCAACGGCGACCGACGCACCCGTGGTGGTCGGGCCGACGAGGGCCTGCATGCCCCAGTCGAGCAGGGTGTTGAAGGCGTTGACGGCCTTCTCGCCGTCAGCCTGGTCGTCCTCGGCCTTGCTGACAAGCGGCAGCTCCTTAGTCGAGAAATCCTTGCAGCCAAGCTCGACAGCCTGTGTAACGGACTTGCCGTAGGACGCGTTGGCGCCGGTCAGCGGGCCGATAGTGCCGATCTTAAACGAAGCGTCGCCCGAAGCGGAACCGCTATCGCCGCCGTTGGAGGAGCAGCCAGCTAGAATGGACATCGCCCCCAGACCTGCTGCGCTCGCGATAACGCTCCTGCGATTCATAACAGGGTTCAATGACTTACCGGTGAGGCTCGACATGCGGCTCTCCTCTCAAATCTCGTCGGGTTTCGGTTACCCGACAGGCCATCCTTCGCCGTGTTCGGCGTTCGCAAAATACTAGACGCTTTAGTTAAGGAAAGTGGCGATTATTTCAACTTTTCTTGGGATTTGTTCATTTATCCATAATTCTGCGTA
>CALBUZ010000116.1 GCA_937969105.1 uncultured Collinsella sp.
TCAAAAGATGGACAGTCCTTGGACAGGTAACAAACAAGCAGAGTAGATATTGTTCGATTTTGAGGGCCCTGAAAAGGGAACTCAATTCCTAATGTGGGGGTTTAGCTCAGCTGGGAGAGCACCTGCTTTGCAAGCAGGGGGTCAAGGGTTCGATTCCCTTAATCTCCACCACATGGGCCAATAGCTCAGCTGGCTAGAGCACACGACTGATAATCGTGAGGTCGATGGTTCGAGTCCATTTTGGCCCACCACTTCAAAAATTGTGAGATGGAAATATGGGGGTTTAGCTCAGCTGGGAGAGCGCCTGCCTTGCAAGCAGGAGGTCAGCGGTTCGATCCCGCTAATCTCCACCAAAACGGGCCCGTAGCTCAGCTGGCTAGAGCGTGCGACTGATAATCGCAAGGTCGGTGGTTCGAGCCCACTCGGGCCCACCAAACAACGTTTGTTGTTGGATTTGAAGACCTGACTGAAAGGTTGGATCTTCAAATCTGATCGCAAAAGTGATCGGACAATGTACCTTGAAAACTGAACAATGCAACAACAAAGTGAAGTAAGGCAACAGAGAGGTTCTGTGTCTGAAAAGACACAGGAGCGTATATTTTAATTGTGGAACATCGTATAGATGGGTAACGATTACAATTTCTCTAAAGAATTGCCTGCATAATTCACAACGAGAACAAGCGAAAAGCTTAGTTTTCGATTGGTCAAGCTAATAAGAGCGCAAGGGGAATGCCTTGGCATCAGGAGCCGACGAAGGACGTGACAAGCTGCGATAAGCTACGGTGAGGAGCAAATATCCTGTGACCCGTAGATTTCCGAATGGGGCAACCCGGCTGGACAATATCCAGTCATCCTGCATTGAATAAAATAGGTGTAGGAAGGGAACCGCCTGAACTGAAACATCTAAGTAGGGCGAGGAAAAGACATCAACCGAGATTCCGCAAGTAGTGGCGAGCGAACGCGGAGGAGGCCAAACCAGAGGTCATTGATCTCTGGGGTAAGGACTTGCATCATGATCAGAGGTATCTAGTCGAATGGCGTGGGAAAGCCAACCACAGAGGGTGAGAGTCCCGTAGACGAAAGAGAAGACTGACAGCGAGTATCCAGAGTACCGCCGGACACGTGAAACCCGGTGGGAACATGGGAGGACCACCTTCCAAGCCTAAATACTACCTGATGACCGATAGAGAAGCAGTACCGTGAGGGAAAGGTGAAAAGAACCCCGGGAGGGGAGTGAAATAGTACCTGAAACCTTGTGCTTACAAGCAGTCACAGCCCGTTAAAGGGTAGTGGCGTACTTTTTGTAGAACGGTCCGGCGAGTTATAGTCACTAGCAAGCTTAAGGTATTCAGTACCGGAGGCGCAGGGAAACCAAGTCTGAACAGGGCGTATGAAGTTAGTGGCCATAGACCCGAAACCATGTGACCTAGCCATGAGCAGGATGAAGTGGAGGTAAAGCTCCATGGAGGTCCGAACGCACGTTCGTTGCAATGACCGGCGATGACTTGTGGCTAGCGGTGAAATTCCAATCGAACTTGGAGATAGCTGGTTCTCCCCGAAATAGCTTTAGGGCTAGCGTTGGGAATGAGTTTAGCGGAGGTAAAGCACTGAATGAGCTAGGGGGCGCAAGCTTACTGAACTCTATCAAACTAAGAATGCCGCATAAATGCTTCCCAGCAGTCAGACTGCGAGTAATAAAATCCGTGGTCAAAAGGGTAACAGCCCAGACCCACAGCTAAGGTCCCCAATACATGCTAAGTGGAAAACGATGTGAGATTGCATAAACAACCAGGATGTTGGCTTAGAGGCAGCCACTCGTTCAAAGAGTGCGTAATAGCTCACTGGTCGAGTGATCTTGCGCGGAAAATTTAACGGGGCTAAGCATGTAACCGAAGCTTGGGATTGCGCAATGCGCAGTGGTAGGGGAGCGTCGTGTACGGGGTGAAGTACGATCGAGAGGACGTGTGGACTGTACACGAGTGAGAATGCCGGAATGAGTAGCGAGAATTATGTGGGAATCATAATGGCCGAAAATCTAAGGTTTCTTGGGGAAGGTTCGTCCGCCCAAGGTAAGCCGGGAGCTAAGGCGAGGCCGAAAGGCGTAGTCGATGCACATACGGTTGAAATTCCGTAGCCGCCGAAATTGTTAAGCACAGGGACACATAGAGATATCCGAACCCGGGCGTTGGTTGACCCGGGCGCAAGGGACCGAACATCAGTAGGGAAGTCGGAGATGCTCTGTGGCGAGAAAAGCTGTGTGTATTGATTAGGCGCCCGTACCGCAAACCGACACAGGTAGATGAGGAGAGAATCCTAAGGCCAACGGGAGAAGGGTTGTTAAGGAACTCGGCAAATTGACCCCGTAACTTCGGAAGAAGGGGAGCCTCGAAAGAGGCCGCAGTGAATAGGCCCAAGCAACTGTTTACCAAAAACACAGGTCTCTGCTAAATCGAAAGATGACGTATAGGGGCTGACGCCTGCCCGGTGCCGGAAGGTTAAGAGGAGAGCTTAGCGCAAGCGAAGGTTTGAATTGAAGCCCCGGTAAACGGCGGCCGTAACTATAACGGTCCTAAGGTAGCGAAATTCCTTGTCAGGTAAGTTCTGACCCGCACGAATGGCGTAATGATTTGGGCACTGTCTCGACAGCCCGCCCGGCGAAATTGTAGTACTGGTGAAGATGCCAGTTACCCGCAACTAGACGGAAAGACCCCATGGAGCTTTACTGTAGCCTAATACTGAAGATCGGTAATGCATGTACAGGATAGGTGGGAGCCAGCGAAACCCGGGCGTCAGCTCGGATGGAGGCAACCTTGGAATACCACCCTTGTATTGCTGGTTTTCTAACCTGCGGCCATGAATCTGGTCGGGGGACACTGTTAGGTGGGCAGTTTGACTGGGGCGGTCGCCTCCAAAAGCGTAACGGAGGCGCTCAAAGGTTGGCTCAGCACGGACGGAAATCGTGCATAGAGTGCAAACGCATAAGCCAACTTGACTGCGAGACCGACGGGTCGAGCAGGTACGAAAGTAGGAGTTAGTGATCCGGTGGTATGTGAGTGGAAATGCCATCGCTCAACGGATAAAAGCTACCCTGGGGATAACAGGCTGATCTCCCCCAAGCGTCCACAGCGACGGGGAGGTTTGGCACCTCGATGTCGGCTCGTCACATCCTGGGGCTGTATTCGGTCCCAAGGGTTCGGCTGTTCGCCGATTAAAGTGGCACGCGAGCTGGGTTCAGAACGTCGTGAGACAGTTCGGTCCCTATCTGTTGCGGGCGCAGGAGATTTGAAGGGAGCTGTCCTTAGTACGAGAGGACCGGGATGGACAGACCTCTGGTGCACCAGTTGTCGTGCCAACGGCACAGCTGGGTAGCTACGTCTGGACGAGATAAACGCTGAAAGCATCTAAGTGTGAAACTCCCCCTAAGATAAGATCTCCCATCCATTAGGAGTAAGGGACGACAAAGACTATGTCGTTGATAGGTCGGAAGTGTAAGTGCAGTAATGCATTGAGCTGACCGATACTAATAACCCGAGGGCTTGACCTACAAGAACATTGCAGGCAAACCGCCTTGTGAATTCTTCATCCTCTGTTCGGTTTTGAAGGTGCAGACAAACCTTGAGCACCATTAGCTCAGCTGGTAGAGCACCTGACTCTTAATCAGGGTGTCCAGGGTTCGAGTCCCTGATGGTGTACCACTCCGTTGGATGTGTGGTACACATCCAACGGGGAATTTCCTCTTGACACGAGGTCAATTTTATAGTAGTATTTGACGTAAGTCATTTACCATAGTTGGTGTTTTTAACGGTGAGGGTCCACCCGTTCCCATTCCGAACACGGAAGTTAAGCTCACCAGTGCCGACAATACTTGTCTGGAGACGGACCGGGAAGATAGGTCAATGCCAACACAGAAGACCGCAGTCATTTGACTGCGGTCTTTTGCTATATTTGCACCGTTTTCCGCGCTGCTGTGATACAATGGCCCTGCCGTGGGATTTCAGACACGGCAGAAGAAAAATGCAGATCCGCTGTAACCTTTTGCACACAGTGGACTCTTATAGACAAAGCATCAAGATGGGAGGGGCAAGGATGGACACGTTCGACGTCATATTTACAACCTACAGTCCGTTCGTGTTCCGTTACCTGCGCTCCCTGTGCGGAGATGCGGCCGTCGCCGAAGAGCTCACGGCGGAGACCTTTTACCGCGCCTACACCCATTTTGATTCGTTTCGCGGCGACAGCAAGCTTGAGACGTGGCTGTGCGCCATTGCGAAGAACGCATACCTCAAGGACTGCCGGCGCAGCGCGCGCACGGTCGGCGCGGACGCGCTTGAGACCCTGCCGGCGGAGACGGACTTTGTCGAGCGCTTTCTTGACCTCGAGCAGGCGCGGCAGATCTACCGCCACGTCCATGAGCTGGGCGCGCAGTATAAGGAAGTGTTTTTGCTGCGCACGCTCGGCGAGCTGAGCTTCCGCGACATTGCGGACATCTTCGGCAAGTCCGAATCGTGGGCGAAGGTCACGTACTTTCGCGCCAAAAACAAAATCATCGAACGAATGGAGGGATCGACATGAACCCGATTACCTGCGGCATGGCGGCGGATCTGCTGCCGCTCTATCTGGACGGCTGCTGCAGCGCCGACAGCCGTGCGGCGCTCGAGGCGCACATGGACGCCTGCCCGGCCTGCCGGGCGCAATATGCGCAGCTGCGGCGCGACCTGACGCCCGCTGCGCCCGCGGCGGAGGATCCCGGTACGGACGGGATCGCACGCGCTCTGGCGCGAAAAATGCGCCGCCGCAAGCGCTGCCTGCGCGCGCTCTGCGCGGTGCTGGGCGTGCTGCTGGCCGTGCTTCTTGTGTTCATCGGCAAGACCTTCGTGATCCTCGGCCAGCCGGGCGGCGCTGTGTCCGCCGCGCTCCCGGCCGGTGCGACCGATCTTGTCGCGCGTGAGGTCAGCGGCACGGCGGAGGAGGTCGGCGAGCATGTGTTTGCGACCGGAACGGCGCGGCTCGTCGTCTCGGCGGATGCGCTGCCGGATGCGCCCGTGACGGTGCGGCTCTGGCAGGTGCGCGAGACGCGCGAAAATACCATGGTCGCAACGCTCGACGCAAGGCACCGGTCGTGCATCTTTACGAATCTGCCGCCGCAGACGCTCTACGCCGTCACGGTGGACGGCGCGCCGGATGTGCAGCTCACCGTGCGCAGCCGGCTCACGTTCCGGGAGGCGTTTTCCCTCATGCTGCAGGAGCTGTGAGCAGGGGTAGAAATCGGACAGAAATCGCGAAAGCCCCGCCGGAAAACCGGCGGGGCTTTTGGGGTGTTGCGAAAAGAAAGGGATCGGATCAGTATTTCTGCAGCGGGGCGTATTTCTCATGCAGCGCTTCCTCACGCTCGAGGTCGGACTCGATGCGTCTGTGGCGTGCGCGGATCTGCTCGTGGGTGTGCATATGCGGCACCTTGTACATGTGGTTCTCCTCGACAGCCTCGAACAGGTACGGGCCGACGAAGGCGGGGTTCATGCCCTTGACGGTGATGTTGCTGTCGAACAGGCGGCGGTAATCCCAGTAGCTGTCGGTGGCGTAGAACGGGTCGCACGGGACGCTGTAGTCGGCCGGGCGGTGATCCTCGCTGTTGTGGATGTTCGTGTGCACATATTCGGGACAGAACACGCTCACACCCATCATGCTGTAGTCGGGGTCGTTCTCGGCGAGGTCGCGCACGGCCTCAGCGATGCAGACGGCGGCATGCTTGCTCGCAAGGTAGGCCGTATTGTAGCGCAGGCCGGTGATCAGGCCGGCGATGGATGCGGTGAACAGGAAGTGGCAGGGCGTGCCCTGCTGCTTGAAGATGGGCAGCACCTCGTGCACGTAATAGGTCAGGCCGAGCACGTTCGTGTTCATGGCCCAGGCCCAGTCCTGAGGCGGATGGTTGTAGACCCAGCCGGCGGTGGCGATGCCGGCGTTGGCGAACATCAGGTCGAGCTGGCCGTACTCCTGCATGACGCGCAGGATGCTGAAGCGGACCTCTTCATACTTTGTGACGTCGGTCTTGATGGTGACGACCTTCGGCGCGCCGGCCTTCTCGCAGATGGCCTTGGTCTCCTCGAGCCCCTCGGTGTTGATGTCGATGAGGGCGAGGCGCATGCCGCGCTTGGCAGCCTCTTCAGCGAAGGCGCGGCCGATGCCGGTGGCGGAGCCGGTGATGGCGGCAACTTTGTTCTTGAATTCTTTCATGTCTTGACTTCCTTTCTGTTGTGATATGGTGTGGGTTGACGGGGCTCAGGCGAGACCCGGGAACAGGACGCACATGAGCGTGACGGCGGCGGTACCGACGGTCGTGGCGATGACGGTCGTCACGAACAGGGCGGGGTAGACCTCCTTGAGCTTCATGTGGCACATGGGCAGCAGCATGAGGATGCTGCCCGAATAGGGCATGGAGTCGAGCGTGGTGGCCGCAAACGCGGACACGCGGTGGATGGTGCTGGCCGTCAGACCGAGCGCCTGCAGCTTCGGCGCGATGATCGGCAGCGCGACGAGCTGGCCGGTGGACGAGCCGCCGGTGAGCATGCACATGAGCGCCACAACGACCCAGCAGATGAGGATCGGCGCGATGCTGATGCTTGTGATGGCGGTGATCATGGACTGGAACGCGTCCGTGTTGGTGATGACGCCGGCGAAGCCGCAGATTGCGGCGACGGTCATCGTCATGGGCACGGAGTCGACGGCGCCGCTGTTGAGCATGGCCTTGAGATCCCTGCGGCGCAGCTGCGGCCAGAACAGCACGAGAGACAGCGCGATGGAGCACAACAGGCAGATGTTGATGTTGAGCTTCCAGATGTTGAACAGCAGGAAGAGGACGGCCATCGGAATGAGGGCGACGATCAGCTTCGGCTTGCTGCCTGTGCTGTCATAACGCGGGTCGAGCGGGTGGAGCTCGAAGTGCTCGCCGCGTTTGCGGGCGCGGTTGATGAGCAGGTTCATGATGACGAGGATCGCGGCGATCTCCGCCGCCGCGCCCACGAGACCGGGCACCAGTGCCACATCGGCCGCCGTGCCGAGCACGGTCATGGCGGCTACGTTCGTGACCTGCGGGCTGCCGGGCACGGTCAGCGTGAAGGTGAACGAGCCCGCGCCCAGAATGCCGAGGATGAACTTCTTCGGGATATCGCAGCGCTCGAAAATGACCAGCGCGATCGGGTACATGAGCACGATGACGACGCCGGCGATGATGCCGCCGAGGTTGAGGATGGTGCCGATGACCAGGATCACAGACATGCCGATGAGGTTTTTGCCGGTATTGCTCATGTTCTCCTTGAGCAGGCGGTTCATGACGGTGTCGGCGATGGTGTAGGCGGCGCCGCTCTCCGTGTAGATCTTCGACTGCAGGCAGCCGAAGAGGATCATGAAGAAGAAGCTCTTGACGGCGGTGAACATACCGCTGACATAGTCGCCGACGAGGCTGTCGATAAACGGCAGCGTGTTGCAGGCGATGACGACGCACGCGCCGGCAAATGTGGCCAGATAGACCGACCAGTCTTTATAGCAGAGATAGATAACGATCAGAAAACCAAGGATACAGCCGATGACGCCCAATGTTGACACCTCTTCCGATCGGGATTACACAGATTCGGCCTGCTTCTCGGCCGCATCGAGGGGCTTGCGATCCACCTTCGGGATCAGGTACATGGACACAACGGCGACGCACGAGAGCACGATGCCATAGATGAACGAGGCGGTGTAGCCGCCGGTGGAGGCAACGAGCGCGGCGCTGATGCGCGGCGTGATGAGCGTGCAGAAGATCATGTAGCCGAACAGGGCCACGCCGTAGATGCCGCCGGCGTAGACCGGGCCGTAGGACTTGTTGATCGTGACGGGGTAGACGCTGTTGGTGGCGCCGAAGCCGAGGCCGAGCAGCGCATAGCCGAGGTAGAACATGAACAGCGAGTGCGCGGCGATCAGGCAGATGGCGGACAGGATGCACAGTACGCCGCAGATGCCGTAGACGTGCTTGTAGCTGATCTTGTCGCACAGCGCGCCGAGGAACAGGCGGCTGAGGGTATTGGCGATGAAGTAGATCGACACGCCCAGCGTGGCCGCGCTCAGCGTGAAGCCGGCGTCGGTCATGTACACGGAGAAGCGCGGGAACATGATCATATACATCGTCGGGAAGAAGGCGGTGCACACGATCAGGTGCCAGATGGGACGGGTCTTGAGCGCGCGGCGCACGTTATAGCTCTCGAGCTGGGTCTCCGCACTCGAGGCGGAGCCGGCAAAGCCGGCGGGCGTGTAGCCGACAGGCGCCTGACGGACGCCGAGCGCGCACACGACGCACACGACCAGGGACACGAGGCCGACGATGCGCAGCGTGGAGATGATGCCGGTGGACTGCACGAGCTTCGAGCAGATCGGCGCGAGGAAGGCGGACGAGCCACCGGTGAAGGCCATGCACAGGCCGGAAACGAGGCCGCGCTTGTCCGGATACCAGCCGGTGGAGACATAGGTGGCCACGGTGTAGGCGAGGCCGTTGCCGAGACCCTGCAGGAAGCTGAAGGTCACATACAGCAGCCACGGGGACGACTGCGGCACGAAGCTGCTGGTCAGCGTGCCGAGCGGGAACAGCACGGCGCCGAGCAGCATGGCGTTTCTTGCGCCGATCTTCGACATGAGCGTGCCGCCGATCAGAGCGCCGGGCGTCCAGCACAGCAGCATGGTCGTGCTGACGTTTGCGATGGCGTCTGCGGTCCAGTTAAAGTGTGCTGCCAGCGGGGAAACAAATACGGCTGCAGAGTTGGTCACGCCGGTGATGAGCAAAATCACCAGGCAGCGGATCAGGATTCCAAGGCGGTTGCGATCCATATTCTCGATCGTCTTTTCCATCGAGATTCTCCTTTCTATCATTGACATGGTCCTGCGCTCCGGCAGCCGGGCAGACAGCCGTCCGGAGCGCTCCGCACCGCCGCGACGGACGGCTGCGGAGCTGCGTTCGTGTGTCCCTGCGGGATACACATCGGTTTTGTTCGGTTGTGCCCATTATATTTGCTTGACAGGAAATCGACAATGTTTGCCGTGCACAGTATCCGGTCAAAATTTTGTCATAGAGACCAATCCGCATTTTGCTCCGGA
>CALBUZ010000117.1 GCA_937969105.1 uncultured Collinsella sp.
TCCGAGATCTTCTCGACCGAGGCCGTGCAGCCCTTCTCCTGCGCCATCTTGGAGATGTTCTTGACGGCGGTCTCGTTATCGACCGAGGTCACAACGGCGCCCTCGCCATCGAGCTGCTTCAGGGCTTTGAGCGTCTTGACGACGGGCAGCGGGCAGGCATCGCCCATGGCATTGACTTCAATCTTGGTAGACATAGTTTTTCCTTTCGAATAAATCGTTTTAGAACAGTGCATAGTTCAATAAACGTGTCGTTAACGGACAACGTGGACGGCAGGACCGCCTGGCACCGGCTCGCACACGCGACCGACGACGGCGGCGATACGTCCTTCGGCATGTAGGCGGCGCGCAAGTTCATCCACATCGGCAGCAGGTGCCGCGATAAGCAGGCCACCAGACGTCTGCGGATCGTACAGCGCGTCGAGCATGCCCGGCTCCAGGTCCTCGTCGGCAGCCACGCGCGGGCCAAAGAAGCCCTGGTTGCGGTAGGAGCCCGCGGGGATAATGCCCAGACGCGCCATGTCGAGCACCTGGTCAAAGAGCGGCACCGCCCCCGACGCAAGCTCAACCTGCACGCCCGAGCCCTCGGCCATCTCGCACGCGTGCCCGATCAGGCCAAAGCCCGTAATGTCGGTGCAGCCGTGAAGCTCAAGCCCCTCGGCCAGACGAATCGGCGCCTCGTTGAGGGTGCGCATCGAGTCAAACATCGGACCAGCCTCGTCCTGCTCGACAAGCTCGCCCTTAATGGCCGTAGTGATGATGCCCGAGCCGATCGCCTTGGTCAGCAGCAGAACATCGCCCACGTGCGCGCCGCTGTTGGCGAGCATGCGGTCGAGTGCGACAAAGCCGCTCACGGACAGGCCGTATTTGGGCTCGTCGTCGTTGATGGTGTGGCCGCCCGCGATGGAGCAGCCCGCCTCGACGCACTTGTCGGCGCCGCCCGCCAAGATCTGACCGGCAACCTCAACGCCCAGACAGCTCGGGATGCACAGCAAGTTCATGGCATGGCTCGGTCGTCCACCCATGGCGTATATGTCCGACAGCGAGTTTGCCGCCGCGATCTGGCCAAACAGGAACGGGTCGTCGACCATCGGTGGGAAGAAGTCGATGGACTGCACGAGGCCCAGGTTCTCCCCTACGCGGAAGACGCTCGCATCGTCAGAGGTATCGAACCCCACGAGCAAGTTGTCGTTATGCACATTGGGTAAATCGCCCAGGACCTGGGCGAGGGCTCCGGGGGCCAACTTAGCGGCTCAACCGCTCGCGGCCGTCATAGACGTGAGCTTAATCTGATCGTCAGCCATACGAACCCCCTTCCAACAAATCAACGACTTTAAGTATACGCCCCAGGCACGCTTCCCAAGAGACCGCCGACGGCTCGAACGTCGAAGGCGGCTCCGCAAGCGCCTGCGCGATAGCATCTGCCAGTGCGCGCTCAAACAACGGAAGGTCGGCAGCCACGGGCGTGTCGACATCCGTCATACGCGGCGACGCCACCCACGTCACGGGAGCACCTGGAAGCATCGCCTCCATCCAGGGACGAACGCCGGGCAAATCGGTCGCCACAACTTTGCAGCCGCACGCGAGAGCCTCGATCGTCACGAGCGGCAGACCCTCGTAAAACGAAGGCAGCACAAAGACGTCGGAACTGCGGTAAGCATGCACGAGCCCATCGCTATCCAGGCGTCCCGCCAGCGTCACCGGCACATTCGAGGCCGCAGCCAAGCGCTCGATACGCGCGTACTCGGCATCGTCCCCGCGGCCGCCCACAAGTACCAAGCCAGATGGGCGGACGCCATCGTCAATCGGCAATGACACGGCTCGAACCAGCGACTCGACGCCCTTTTTAAAGCAAATCTTGCCCACGTACACAAGCGATCCCGGCTGCCTCGCCACGCTTGCGTCGCGGCAGAAGACGCGATGGTCGTAGCCCGTCCCAATCACGTGGATGCGATCGGCATCAACGCCGCACACCAGGCCAATCTGCTCAGCCTGCTCAGCATGGAGCGCAAAGACGGCATCGAGCCGACGAACCGCACTTACGATGCGATCGCGCTCGAGCGCATGCGAACGCAGCTGGCGCAGGTCGGTCGAATGGCACACAGCAACAACCGGCACGCCCCGGACGCACTCGCGCGCCAATGCGGTCACCAGATACAGGTGATGGCAGAGCACCAGATCGGGCTGAAACTCAGCCACCGCCCGATCGATTGCAGCAGCAAATGCCCGCTCAAATGCCTTGAGCATCGAAGGCGTCAGGTCACGATAGCGTGTGGAGGGATAGGGCATGACATCGGACATACCGCAGATGGGAAACGGCAGCTCGGGCGACTCGAACGGTACGGCAAACACGGCAGCACGCCGGTCCAGCTCGCCTTGGGTATCGCCCGGTGCCGTGCCGCAAAGCACGGCGGCACGATGCCCCGTCTCGATCTGCTCGCGCACGAGCGCGGCCAAGGTAGGTGCCGCTGCCGGTGCTATCTGGTTTTTGTGCCGAGATATTGAGGATGCGCATGTCGCGGTACACCCCTAGGCCAAGGCGGCGGCGCGGACAGCCGCGCCGATCGCTCCGGCAAAGCGAGCCTGGGGCGAGGTGGTCACGGGTGCGCCCAAAAGTTCGCCCAGACGCTCCACCACATAGGCGTTCTCGCAGAGGCCACCCGTCAGGTAGTACGGGGCGCCCGCCGCCTGCCCGGCCATAGTGGCCACGCGCGAAACCACGCTGTCGATCACGCCACGCGCAATGTTCTCGCGCGGCTCACCGCGACCGATCAGGCTGATAACCTCGCTTTCGGCAAACACCGTGCACATGCTGCTGATCTTGGTGGGCTCGCCGGAACGCGCCAGGTCGGCCATCTGCTGCTGGGAAATGCCTAGGCGGTCGGCCATGATCTCCAAAAAGCGCCCCGTTCCGGCAGCGCACTTGTCATTCATGGCAAATTTGGCCACGCGGCCGCCTTTAAGCTGGATGACCTTGGTGTCCTGACCACCCACATCGATCACGGTACCGTGATCGCCAAACAGACGCACGGCACCGGTGCCGTGGCAGGTAATCTCGGTCACGACCTTATGCGCATAGGGCACGGCGACACGACCGTAGCCGGTCGCGATCACGCGCGCGTCGTCGGCCGCCACGTCATAACCCGCCGCTGCCAGTGCCTCGCGCAGCCGCTCGGAAGCATCGACCGAGGAGAACCCGGTTGGCTGCACGCACGTCCACGCCACCGAACCCTCCCCATCGACCACAGCAGCCTTAGCCGCCGTAGACCCGATATCGATCCCGATCCCTATCATGGCTCTCTCCCAATCTAAACATCAAAGGTAGCGGCGCGTTCAGGCGCCTTAGCTCTAGGTTTCTCAGGTGCCGGAGATTGCCCCGAAAGAGGAGCGCAGCGTACTTTGGGTACGCAAGCGACGATTTGAGGGGCAAGATCCGGTGCCTGAGGAAGCTAGAGCGTCTCGATAAAGGCGGCGATGCGGGTCTCGATCTGACCCATGTCACCGTTGCTGTAGTCGGTCTCGATCTTCATATACGGAATACCCGCACCCTCGACGGCCTCCTGCATGCGCGCGCTCTCAACGTTGAAGGTATGGCAGGCCTGTAGCACGCTCTCTACCACGCCATCGACATGGTACTTCTCGCACATGGCCAGCGTGTTCTCCATGCGGCCTTCGTTAGGCGTCATGACCGAGCAGTTGATGTCCAGGTAGCGGTCGGCGATGGCGCGCAGGATGTCGGGAGCGTCCGGGTCGATCATCATGGCCGCCGTGCGCTCGCCCGAACAGTCGTCCATGCACACGACCACGCCGCCGTTAGACTCGATGGTGCGACCGATCTTGTTGATCACGCCGCCCACCGGGCAGCCGGTGATCAGAATGCGCTTGGCATCCGCCGCGACCGGGCGCTCGCCCGCGTCGTAGGCCTCACGCAGCTTGGCAACCTTTTGCTCCAGCTGCTGCGTATAGGCCTCGATATCAAAGCTGAACGTACCGGCGAACATGGTGCTCATCAGGTCGACGCCGCTCATGGCCGCCGGCTGGTTGGCCTGCAGCGCAAACATCTCGAGCTGGGCCGCACGCAAGCGGTTGCGACGACGGACGGCAGCTCGCAGGTCATCGTCGGTAATCGTGATGCCGTAGAAGCCCTCGAGCTCCTCCTTGAGCAGGCGGCACTCCTCGTACCAGCCATCACGCTCGTAGGCGCGATCACGACCCTGCGGAAGATGCAGAATATGCGTGCGCTTGAGCTCGTTGAGTAGCTCGTACATCTTCTTTTTGCCGTCGCAGGTGGTCTCACCGATGATCATGTCGCTAAAGTACGTAAACGGGCACTTTTGCGAGTAGGCAAAACCGTAGGTCGACTTGATGAGCGGGCACAAGTTTGCCGGCAGCACCTTCTCGGCCTCGGGAATCACCTCGTCGGACGTGCCGCACAGCGCCACGCTCGCAGCCCCCGCGGCATCGATAATCTCGAGCGGCGTATAGCTGCACAAAAAGCCGACCAGGCGATTACCCGCCTGCTTGTAATCCTTGACGCGAATAAACGCCGCCTTGCGTTGCTCGTTGAACTCCTCAAACGTGCGCGGCAACGGCTGCTCAATATTATCCGACATATAACTCCTTAACAAACCTTTTAACCAACCAAGGAGACGGCTTTCCCAGGTGCCCGAGGTTGCCGTGAAAGAGGGGCGCCGCGCACTTTGGTACGCAAGCGACGGTTTGAACGGCAAGATCGGGTACCTGGGGAAGCCGCCGGGACGGATATAGCCCTAAATGGTTTCCAAGAAAGCCTCAATCCTGGTTTGCAGTTGGCCTGCATCCTCGCCGGCGTAGTCGGTCGTGATGTGCATAAACGGAATGCCGGCCTGCTCGGCGGCCTTCTCCACGGCAAACGACTCCATCTCGTAGAGCGTGCAGAACTGCAGGGCCACGTCGACGATACCGTCGGCATGCAGGTCCTTGGCCATCTGGACAATGTCCTTCATACGCTGGTCATTGGGCGTAAAGACAGCGCAGTTGATCTTAAAGTAGCGCTCGGCGATGGCGTCGAGCATCTCGTCGACCGTCTCACCGGACTCGTCGACCAGGTCCTTGTAGTAGCGCGAGCCCGTGCAGGACTCCTCGCCCACCACAACGCCGCCGGCCTTCTCGATGAGGTTGAACAGCTTCCAGTTGGGCACGGCCATGGGCGTACCGGTGTACAGGATGCGCTTGGTCCCCTTGGGAGCCACGCCTTCGCCGGCCTCGACACGCTGCTCGCACTCAGCCGCCATATCGTTAATGGCTCCGGTCAGACGCGGCGTGTCGTCCATAAAGGCGGCCTGAACGGTCAGCAGGCTATCGAGACCGCTGATGGGCGCCGGATCGGCAGCGCGGGTCGCAGCCAGGCGCTGCAGGGCACGGCGTTTCTCGTTGACGGCATGGATGGCAGCCTTCAGACGCTCGGGCGTAATCTTGACGCCGCACTCTTCCTCGATCTTGGCGGCAAGCTTCTTGACCTCGGCCTTCCAGGTCACGAGCGTCGACTCGTCGTGCACGTTGGGAATATCCATGACGTACATGTTCTTTTGCGTGGCAAAGAACTCGTAGGCCTTCTTCTTGCCATCGCAGGTGTTCTCGCCTACCACCAGGTCGCTCGACTCGATGTAAGGGCAGACCTCACCCAGCTTAAATCCGGCAAAGCTCTTGATGAGCGGGCAGGTGTTGCGCGGCAGATACTCCTCGACCTTGTCGGTTGCCCAGTCGGCACCCGAGCACAGGCCCACGGGGATACCGTCGCAGGCGAGCACAATCTCCTCGGGCACGTAGACGCAGAACGAACCGACGATCTTGGTGGCCTCGCCGGCCTCCTTCTTGTCGAGCATCTCCTTAATACGGCCGCTGTGGATGTTGGTGGCGACAAAATCCAGGTAGGACGTGGACTTGGGGCGATTGTTCTGCGTCAGGAACATATCGCCGTACATCTGGCCCACGGCGCCCAGCAGCATGTCGTGGTCGGCAAGATTCATGCCGAGGCTCTCCCACATCGGATGGAAATCGAATTCTTCAGCCATGGCGGTTCCCCTCTCGAACCAAAAATGAATAGCTACGGTATTGCTGCACGGTGGGTGGCGAAAACCCAGCCGTGCTCAAACCCGGGATTTTGGGGAACCTGCTTTGCAGCTGATTATTTAGTTGTGCGTCGTCTCTCCCGGAGCCGTGAACATACCTGCTCATATGCGGCTCCGAGCCATATACAGGGCGCGCGCGGCAACGCGGCGAATGTATGTCGTCTGCGGCATGTGCGCACCCTCCTTTACAAGTTAAGGTCAACTATATCAACGGTCGTCGACCATGCGAACACCGTTGACATTCGTACGACAGCGTCGTGTGCCGTCGTTTAATAAATAATTATCTGTGTTGATAAGAGTTTGTCATCCATCATTCGGCGAACGGCAAGACAAAGCCGCCGAGGCTTATATCCCCGACGGCATTACCCGGCACTATCGACAAACCAAATGGATCTTACTCGCATCGAAGTGCATGCGCAGCGTCTCGCCTGCTTGCGGCAGCTCGTCGACAGGCACGCCCACCTTGTTGACCTTCCACTGCAGACGTGTGGGCGCATCGACGCGCGGCACGTCCAGCAGCACCAGCCGCTCAAAGCGCGAATCGCTCACACGGGCCACGTGCAAATCGTAGCTGTTGCGGCCCCGCTCCGCGCGATTGTCAACATGGAAGTAGCTTGCGCGAATGCCCAGGTACGCCACATTATCGGGAACCTCGCGACCCACGTTAAAGGTCATGCCCCAGTCGAGGGCCTCAACTTCTTCGTCGCCGATCTTGCGCGCCCGGCTTGTGTTCTTGCAGCCCGTCAAGCGCAGCGCCGCCAGCGTCTGCGGGCGGCGGACCACGTCCTCGACGGAGCCGATCTCCTCGACATGCCCGTCGTGCATCACGCAGATGCGCTGGCAGAGGCGGCATGCTTCGTCGATGTCGTGGCTCACATAGAGCACGGTACGGTTGCACACATCGAACAGGTCGAGCATATTCTGCTCGAGGGCACTCTTAAGATAGGAATCGAGTGCGCTCATGGGCTCGTCGAACATAAAAATGCCCGGGTGTGCCGCCACCATGCGCGCAAGCGCCACACGTTGCTGCTGGCCGCCCGAGAGGCGCGCGGGATAACGGTCGGCGAAATCGGCCAGGCCAAAAATGCCCAGGTAGCGCTCGGCAAGTTTTTTACGCGCCGCGGCGTCGCCCGCATCCTTTACGCCGGCGCACACGTTATCGGCCACCGTCATGTTGGGAAACAGCTGATAGTTTTGGAACAGCAGGGCGCATTTGCGCTCCTGGGACGACAGGTTGATGCCCGCCGCCGAGTCAAAGAAGATCACGCCGTTGACGACGATCTTGCCCTCGTCGGGCGTCTCCACGCCGGCGATGCAGCGCAGCGTACAGCTCTTGCCGCAACCCGAGGCGCCCAGCAGCGCCACGCGCTCATCGCCGGCCTCAAGCTGCATGTCGAGCATAAACCCGGGATAGCGCTTTTTGATATCCAGAACGAGTGACATGACCTATCGACCTCCCTGCGGCGCAGCATCATCGCGCATGAGCTCGGCCAGCGCCTCGCGATCGATACGCAAGGCATTGCCGCCCGCTGGGTCGAGCGAATCGCCCTGTCCGGCGAGATCTTTGGCTTGCTTGCGCTCCGCATGGGAAAGGCCCCGCTCGCGATACTTTTGCGAATGAGCGGTGTACATGTTGATGAACAGGATGACCAGGAAGCTGAACGCAATTACGACCACGACCCAAAAGAGGGCCACCGACGTGTTGCCGCCCATCCACTCAAAGTAGATGGCGATGGGAATGGTCTGCGTAATGCCGGCGTAGTTGCCCGCAAAGAACAGGGTGCAGCCAAACTCGCCCATCGCGCGGGCAAAGGCGAGCACCGTACCGGCGGCAATCGAGGGCCAGGCAAGCGGCATCATAAGCTTGGTAAAGATGCGACGCTCGGACCAGCCCAGCGTGCGCGCCGCATCGAGCATCTGCGTGTCGAGGCTCTCGAAGGCTCCGAGTGCCGTGCGGTAGACCAGGGGAAACGACACCACCACGGCAGAGATCACCGCCGCGGGCCACGTAAAGACAATCGAGATGCCGTGCGCAATCAGCCACCGACCGACCCCGGTCGATCGACCAAATAGCATAAGCAGCAAAAAGCCACACACCGTAGGCGGCAGCACCATGGGGATGGTAAAGACCGAGTCGAGCAAGCCCTTGATGCGACTCGAGGTACCCATGGTCTTCCACGCGGCGAACAGGCCCAGCGCAAAGGAGATCAGCAGGGCAAGACCGCTCGTTTTGATAGACACCCAAAACGGCCGATAGTCGATGTCGCCCAAAAAGGAGGCCAGAGAGGTCAAGGGCCCCTGCTCGTCCCGCAACACGACAGACGACGCTTCTACCATTTGAGCGCTATCAAGCCAACGTGCGCCGCCCTTGGCATCACCCGAGGCCGATGCAATCACCACATAACGGTCCCCATCCGCACCGCGCTCGTCAAAGCCATAGGTATACCCGCCGGCATTAAACGTTGTTTCCGCCGTGACATACCAAGGAAGATCCACGTCCCCTAGCTGCGCACCTCCCATGCAGTTTGCGCTGTCAAGCTTACAGACGAGGGCCTTGAGACCCGATACGCACTCGTTGTCCTGCGGATCCAATCCATACTTCTCGACCGCCTTGGGCGATATCCACACCACAACGCGATCGGCAGCAGGCGCCACTACAAGGTCCACGTCCTCGTCAACGGGAAACCGGTAGCCCTCAGGCTGGCCCTCCATGGCACGAGCGGTCCCCTTGGCCAACCGCTCAAAACCCTCGATCCCATAGGAAAGCCCATGAGCGGTCGCAGCAGCCTGGGCCCCGTCCTCAGCGTCCCCAGCAAACGCAAATCCCGGCACCCAGCAAAGCGCGAAAGTCAAAGCACAGGCGACAAGCATGCGGAATCTATTAAGCACGAAAAGCTCCAAGAGAATACAAGGACGGAGTGAAACACAAAACGATGGAATTATCGCTCCAAGCCGCACTACGCGGAAAGCTCAAAGCCGTACTTGGCCCAAATCTTCTGAGCCTTCTTGTTGGTCAGACAGAAGTCGATGAACGCCTTGGCTTCGTCGGCGTGCTCGGAGCTCTCGGCAACGGCACCCGGATACACGATGGGCTTGTGCGAATCCTCGGGACACACAAAGGCCTCCTCGATGCCGTCGTAGCGGAAGATGTCGGAGCTGTAGACAAAACCGGCCACGCAGTCGCCCGTAGAGACGTAAGACGCAGCAGTGCCGACCTTGTCGGCCAGGGCTACCTTGTCGGCGATCTTGGGAGCATACTCGCCGTCGTCGCCCTCGGTGCCGGTGTAGAGGCCCACGGAGGCCAGGGCCTGGTTGGCGTACTTGCCGGCGGGGACGGTCTTGGCGTCGCCAATGGCGATCTTGCCGTCCAGGTTCGCGACGTCGGCGATGGCCTCGACCTTGGTGTCGGAGCCCTCGGCGCGAATGATCACGAGGTCGTTGACGAACATGTCCTCACGGGTGTCGGCGTCGACGAGCTCGGCGGCCTCGGCGTCATCCATGGTGCCCTTGGAGGCCGTGATGAGCACGTCGACGGCGGCACCGGCGCGCATCTGCTCGACAAGGTCGCCAGATGCCTTAAACTGCGTATCGGCAAAGGTGGTGCCGGTCTGGTCGGTGTAGAGCTCCTGGATCTCGGGAAGGGCCTTCTCGAGGGAGTTGGCGGCAAAGACCTGCAGCTCGACGGTTTCCTTCTTGGAAGAGGCCTTGGCGGAGCCGGCATCGGATCCGGCCGGCTCGGACGTCTTGCTGCCCGAGCAGCCGGCAAGACCAAGGCCGGCAGCGGCGACAGCAGAAAGCGAGACGAATCCGCGGCGAGATACCATATCGAACATATTCAACCCTTTCGGACCTTGTGCCCGGGTACCCCACCGCGGGCTTTAATCTGCAACCAGATTATACTTCTGCGCGAATAATGATAGTGAGAAATTATTCTCGCCAGAGAATATAGTTTCGAGTTACCGTACACCTCGGCGTCGCTTCGGCGGAAAACAAAAGCGGAGCGACCGATAAGGTCGCCCCACCGCAGGTAAACCGCTTAGTTGGTATGTCCGCCGCCCGCCGTCATCTGGGCCGCATGCTCCAGCTGGTCACTCACGGCCTCCCAGCTTTCGCGGGCGGCCTTCGTAGAACCGGGAAAGTTTACGACAAGCGTATGACCTCGTTGCATGCAAATAGCGCGCGAGAGCATGGCGCGGCGCGTCTTGGTCATGGAGTATGCGCGAATCGCCTCTGCAATACCCGGCACATCGCGGTCGCAGACGGCACGCGTCGCCTCGGGCGTCACATCGCGCATCGAAAGCCCCGTGCCGCCGCAGGTGAGCACGACGTTGGCGTGGCACTCATCGGCGGCTTCCACAACGGCATCACCAATCTCGCTGACGTCGTCGCGCACGACCACATGTGAGGCGACCGTCCAGCCCTGTGCTTCGATAAGCTCCTCGAGCGCGGCTCCGGCCTCATCCTGGGCAAGGTCGCGCGTGTCCGAGCACGTCACGATCGAAATCTTCAACTCCATAGCGATCCTCCTATAGCACCGTTCCCTCAGGCAGGTCGACGCGAACAACGTCCACGACATCTCCCGCCTTGAGCTCGCACGGTCCTTCGTCAATACGCAGCAGGCAGTTGGCCCGCTGCATCGTGCCGAGCAGCGCCGAATTCTGCGTCTTGGCCTCGGTCACCAACAGCTCACCGGTCTCGGGGTCGCGCAAAACCGTGGCGCGATCGAAGAAGCGTCGGTCCTGGCGCTTCTTCACGCCGTGCGTCAATATCGCCTGCTGCACGGGACGCGCCCCCTCGGCAAAACCGCGCATCTTGCGAATCGCCGGGCGCGCGAGCATCTCAAAGCCCACATACGCCGCGGCCGGATTGCCTGAAAGCCCCAGGTAGGGCTTACCCCCGAGCAAGCCAAACGTGATGGCCTTGCCGGGACGCATCGAGATTCGATCGAACAGTACCTCGCCCTCGCGCCGGACGAGCGTCGTCACGTAGTCGTAGTCGCCCGCCGAGGCACCACCGCTCGTAATGACAAAATCGCACTCTCGCGTGGCGCGATGCACCAGCTCGGCAATCGCCTGCTCATCGTCGGGCGCGATGCCGTAGAACACGGGCTCGGCTCCCGCATCGAGTGCCTCGGCCATCAACGCCGAGGAGTTGGAATCGCGAATCTGACCGCGCGCCGGCAGTTCACCCGGCGCGACCAGCTCCGTGCCCAGCGAGATGATGCCCACACGTGGGGCGGCGTGCACCTTCACGCTCGCGTATCCGGCGCTTGCCAGCAAGCCGGCGCCGGCCGGAGCCACGACCTCGCCGGCGTGCATCACAACATCGCCGGCATGGGCCTCCTCGGCGGCAGAGCGAACGTTCTCCCCTACCTTAGCAGGCGCCGAGAAGCGAACGTACGAGCCCTCGTTGCCGTCACCGTCGAGCACATCGACAATCTCGTATTTCACCACAGCATCCGCACCCTCGGGCACCGACGCGCCCGTCATGATGCGGACCGCCTCGCCCGCACCGATTGCGCCCTCAAACACATGGCCCGCGGCCTCGTGTCCGATAACGTCGAGCGTCACCGGCGCCTCGCCAGATGCCTGCACCAAGTCCGCCGAGCGCACGGCATATCCATCCATAGCGCTGTTGGCAAACGGCGAAATGTCGATATCGGCCACAGCATCCTCGGCCAAGGGAAAACCAGCCGCCTGCCACACGGGAATCTCGACGAGATCGGTCGGAGCAACGTGCGACAGGACAATCGACTGCGCGTCCTCCAACGGAATGAGCTTCTCTGCCATATGCACCTCTTAATGCCACGGCGCACAACAGGGGCGCCGATTCTTTATGCTTGTCTCAGTATAATCCCCCGACGCATGGCCGCGACTCGGCCTGAACCCGCAAATACACCTGTCGGTTGCAGGCCGCGAAACAGAATGGAAACCAACCCACCGGCTCGTCGCGTTTGCCGCGTTTTATAATGCTTGCGTTGCAACCTAAAAGAGGGACGTATGGCTCATAACGACAAACCCGAAAGCGCAAACGAAGCGCAGGATCATTCCCAGTCGCTCGACGACGGCGGCTTTTTCTCCCTGAACGACGTTATCATGGCCGGCAGGCAACAGCTCACCCGCTCCGAGCATCTCTTGGCTGCCGACACGCGCCGCAACGTCCGCAACCTACTCGCGAGCGCCAAGTTGCTCGTACTCGTCGTCATCGTCTCTCTCGCCATGGGCGTTGCCGCTTGGGCGTTTTTGGCCTCGCTGAATATCGCGACCGATTATCGCGAGCACCACGCGTGGATCTACGCCATGCTCCCCGTCGTGGGCGTGGCTACCGCATGGGTGTACAAGAACCACGGCCTTGCCGCCAAGCGCGGCAACAACCTGGTCATCGATTCCGCCCTGGGCACACGCCTCATCCATATGCGCATGGCCGTCCTCACTTTCGTCTGCTCCACGCTCACGCACCTAACGGGCGGATCGGCCGGCCGCGAGGGCGCCGCGGTGCAGATTGGCGGCACCATCGCCAGCAACATCTCGAGCCTCGCCCACCTCAAAAAGCATGACCACCACGACCTCATGCTCGCCGGCATCTCATCCGCCTTTGGCGCCGTATTCGGTTCGCCCCTTGCCGGCGCGTTCTTTGGCATGGAGATGTGCTTTATCGGCAAAATCGACTACACCGCGGGCATCTACTGCCTCGTCGCCTCGTTTACCGGCTACTATACGTCGCTTGCCTTGGGAACCGAGTACGAGGCGAATGTTATCGCCAGCGTTCCCAACATGACACCACGGACGGTTGTCATCGTTGTTATCAGCGCCATTATCTTCGGTTTGACGGCACGCCTCTTTGCCTGGTCGGTTCGAACCGTCAAGAGCCTGTACGGTCGCTTTATCACCAACTACCTTGCTCGCGCACTCGTGGGCGCGCTCGTGGTGCTCGCGGCCTACGCGATGCTCGACGCCTGGAAGTATGCCGGCCTTGCCACCTGGCTCTCGGGCGCCGGGTTCGCCGGTAACACAACCCTTGCCGACGCAGCCATCAAGCTCGTGGTGACGGCGCTCACCCTGGGCGCCGGCTTCCAAGGCGGCGAGGTCACGCCCCTGTTTGGCATCGGTGCGGCGCTCGGCGGCTGGATCGGTTGCCTCGTCGGGATCGACCCCAGCTTTCTGGCGGCGCTGGGCATGCTCGGCGTGTTCTGCGCCGGCCTCAACGTGCCCATCACCACCTGCATGATGGCCATCGACCTGTTCCACGGCACGGCAGCCGGCTTCTTTGTCATCGTGGCGTTTATCAGCTATCTCGTCGGCGGGCACCGCGGCGTGTACCCCGCCCAACGCATCATCTCACCCAAGCGCCGTTCGCTTATTGTGGATGAGGGCGGTACGGTAGCGGATGCTATCGAGCGCCACAACGACCTGATAGAGTAGACGTAATAATCGCCGTGCAGCCACAATCAGGGGCAATTCGACCTGAGCGCGACCGCACTGTCATGTCACACGCCGGGAGTCGCCCCATGCACGCAACGGATTTTGGTCGTACGCTCATCATCGCCAACCCCGCCGCCCAGTCGGGTGCGGCGCGCGAAGTTGCCGAGCGCCTGCAGCGCTTTTTGGACATGACCGCACGTGCATCCCAGTTTGACCTGGTGCTGACCGAGCGCATGGGACACGCCAAGGAACTGGCCGCACAGGCTCAGGGCTACCGCACGGTTATCGCACTCGGCGGCGACGGCGTGATCCACGAGGTCGTCAATGGCTTGATGGCGCAAGAAGAGGCGGTTCGACCGGCGCTTGCCGTCCTGCCCGTGGGCTCAGGCAATGATTTTGCCCAAACACTCGGCATCGACGATTTCTCCAGCAAAGATTTTGGCGCGCTGCTCACCTGCGAGCTGCAGCACCAGGATATCGGGCGCATTCGCTCGTGGAGCCCTGCGAGCGGCAGCGGCGAGGCTGCCGTTGAGTACTACGACCAGACGCTTTCGGTCGGCATCGATGCCGCCATCGGCCTTGGCACCACCGAGCTGCGCAAAAAGACGGGCTTGACGGGCGCTCCGCTCTACACCCTCTCGGGACTTGAGCAGTTTGGCCTGCGCTATCGCAACTACCCCATGACGGTGAGCTTTGACGGCGCGCCCGCCGAGCGCGTGAGGGCGATCATCATGGCGATTCAGCTGGGCCCCACGTATGGCTCGGGCTATCGCATCTGTCCCGATGCCGACCCCTGCGACGGCATACTCGACGTCTGCTACGCCTGCGGCCCCGTCCCTCGTGCGGTCGCGCTTCCCATGTTCCTTTCGGCCAAAGATGGCCACCACACCAAGCTGCCACCGGTTCGCATGCGCCACTGCCGCCATGCCGAGCTCACTTTTGAGGAGCCAGACTACCCCATCCAAGCCGACGGCGAGCCCATCGTCGCCTCGCGCATCGAGGTCGACATCCTCGCCGGCGCCCTCCATGTCTGGCGCCCCACCCGCTAACCCCACCTAAGTTGCGGTGAAATAGGGACTGTTTATGCAGCTAAAGCCGCAAAACAGTCCCTATTTCACCGCAACTTATTGAGAAGATCATTCCTCCCCGCCTGGCTTGCGACGGTTGGCCTTTTTAATCGCGTTGAAGTGCTTGTCGTTGAGCCTGCGCTGGCGCGATCGCTGAGGCACCTTGGTCTTTACGCGTCGGCGCGGTGGACGCCCGCGACGCTCAAGCTCTGCCCTCAGCTTACGCAGACAGCAGCTGCGATTCTGAAACTGACTGCGGCTCTCACGCGCCGTCACGACAATCCCCGTGGGCCCATGCTTCATGCGCACCGCCGAGTCCGTCGTGTTCACGCCCTGTCCACCCGGACCCGTCGCGCGAAACACCTGCACCTCGCAATCGCGCGCCAACTCCTCGGCCGACATCTCGGCATAGCGCGCATACTCGCGCCATCCCATCTTGTTCTCATCCATATCAATACCTCCCCTCATACAAAAAATGTGACAAAGGGACAGTCCCTTTGTCACATCGCATACCAATCGCTTGTGCTGCGCGCCTAGGCGAACGTGATCTCGCCGTTCTCGCAGTCCATTTCGGCGATACGGGCCAGGCTCTCAACGCGGAAGCCGCGCTCGCGGAGCTTATCGCCACCGCCCTGGAAGCCCTTCTCAACGGCGATGCCGATGCCGGCAACCTCGGCACCCGCGGCCTCGCAGATCTTAATAAGGCCCTCGAGCGCGCAGCCATTGGCCAAAAAGTCGTCGATAATCAGGACCTTATCGCCCTCGGACAGGAAACGCTTGCCAACGATGACCGGGTACTCCTTCTGCTTGGTAAAGGAGTAGATGGTCGTGGCATACTGCTCGCCGTCGAGGTTGATGGACTGCGCCTTCTTGGCAAAGACCACCGGCACGCCGCCAAAATGCTGGGCTGCAATGCAAGCCATGCCAATGCCCGAAGCCTCGATCGTCAAGATCTTATTGATCTCGACACCCTCGAACAGACGGGCCCACTCGGCGCCCATGTGGTCGAACAACTCAACGTCGCACTGGTGGTTGAGGAAGGCATCAACCTTAAGGACGTTACCGGCCTTTACGATGCCGTCATGGCGAATACGATCCTCAAGCTCCTGCATGGCGCAACCCCTTCTCGCGGCAACGATACCGCGCGATTAATAAACGTTGTTCGATAGTCTACCACGGACCGACCCCCGCCCGCCCCACAAGCCGCATCGCACCATAAAGCTGCAAGACCAGTAAATAGGCCCGATTCGTGGCAAGCCTGCCCCCCCACATGCTAATGGCGGGCACGCATCCTCACCAAACGTACCATGGCGAGCGCAAAACCCACAGCGGCCACAGCCATAAGCACGTAGAACACCGAGCGAAAGCCAAACAGGAACACATCCGGACGACCTGCAACAATACTGGTCACGGCCTCGCCCATCGCCACGCTCATCTGCCCATATAGGATATGTGATGCCGCCGTAATGCCCACTGCCATACCCGCATAGCGCGCAAGGCTACCCAGGCTGCCCGCAAAGCCGAGCGCTTCGCGCGGAGCCGAGCCCATATACAACGAGTTATTGGGGCTCTGGAAAATCGACGTACCGCAGGACATAAATGCGACGCAGCACACGATCACAGGGATAGAAGAGTGCTCGTCGAGCGTGCTTACCGCAAAGAGACCGCACACGTACACGCCCAGGCCAACCGCCGTAGGACCCTCGCAGCCGACACGGTCCGAAACCGTACCCGAAAGCGGTCCGATGAAGGCATTCACCATCGGTAGTGCCAAAAAGAGCAGTCCAGAGATGTCGGAGCCAAAACCATGGGCGTCCTGAAAATAGAACGGCAGGATAAACTCGGATGCGCCGATGCCAACGAACACGATGAGCATACAGGCAAGGTTGATGGTGAAGGCAGAATTGGCAAAGCAGCGACGCGCGGCCTCCGCCAGCGACATGGGGCGCTCGCCGGCCTCCGGCTTAACATGCGGCAGTGTGTAAAGCCCCACGATAAACGAGATGACGCCAATGGGCAGGTTGATGAGGAAGATGCTCTCCCAGGGAAAGCGTGCCACCAGCATGCCGCCGAGCACGGGGCCACACATCATGCCGAGGGCCACGAAGGTCGCGAGAATACCCATGGCACGACCGCGCTCGCGCGCCGGAAACGACTCGGTGATGATGCCCATGTTGTTGGCCATGGCCGCCGCGCAACCGACGCCCTGAACAATGCGTGCCAGGATAAGAACCTCGAGCGAACCCGACAGGCCGCAAAGCAGCGAACCGACCGTAAAGACGATAACGCCCAGCTGGAATACGCCCACCTTGCCGCGCACGTCGCCCAGGCGGCCAAACGGCAACATGGCCACGCACGTCGCGAGCAAATACACCGAGCTCACCAGCTGGATGCGGTCGAGGCCCACGCCCAGCTCCTTTTGCATCACGGGCAACGCCACGGTCACGACGGTCGAATCCAGGCACGCCATAAACGTCATGATGAGCACGGTAAACAGAATCGCCCATTTGTTCTTGCCATGGGTGTCGCCCTCTAGGGCAATGTGCTCGCGGCGCAGCTGCTCTGCAGTTTTGTCCATATCCATCCTTTCGAGTGGCCCAACGCAAAAAAACGGGGCCCCAATCGCCTGCAAACAGCCGCGATTGGGGTCCCGCCTACGGAATCGGAACGAAAGGTCGCCGAAGCTTTCTGCCAGCATCGGCGCCTTATGCGAACGCTAGCCTAGCACTGCTCGAGTGCCTGCTCAAGGTCGGCAATCAGGTCGGCCGTGTCCTCGAGGCCGCACGACAGGCGTACCATGTCGGCGGAGATGCCACAGGCGATGAGTTCCTCGTCGTTCATCTGGCGATGGGTGGCGTTTGCCGGATGCAAGCAGCAGGTGCGCGCATCGGCCACGTGCGTAGCGATCTGGGCGAGCTTAAGGCTCTTCATAAAGGTCTCAGCCGCCGCGCGACCACCGTTAAAGCCAAAGCTCACGACGCCGCAAGTACCGTTGGGCATGTACTTCTGAGCCATGTCGTAGTACTTGTCACCCTCCAGGCCCGGATAGCTCACGAAGCGCACCTTGGGGTGGCTCTGCAGGAACTTGGCGACCGCCAGGCCGTTCTCGCAATGACGCGGCATGCGCACGTGCAGGCTCTCGAGTGAGCTGTTCAGGAAGAATGCCGCCTGCGGGTTCTGCATGGGGCCGAGGTCGCGCATGAGCTGCGCGGTGGCCTTAGTAATAAAGGCGCCCTCACGACCGAACTTCTCGGCATACGTCACGCCGTGGTAGCTCTCGTCGGGCGTGGTGAGACCCGGGAACTTGTCCGCATGGGCCATCCAGTCAAACTGACCGTGGTCGACGATCACACCACCCAGGTAGGCCGCATGGCCATCCATGTACTTGGTGGTGGAGTGCGTGACGATGTCAGCGCCCCACTCAAAGGGACGGCACATCACGGGCGTCGGGAAGGTGTTGTCGACCATCAGCGGCACGCCGTGGTCGTGCGCGGCCTTGGCAAAGCGCTCAATATCGAGCACGGCAAGGGCGGGGTTGGCGATGGTCTCGCCAAAGACGAGCTTGGTGTTGGGCTGGAAGGCTGCCTCGAGCTCCTCATCGGTGCAGTCGGGAGCAACGAAGGTGCAGGTCAGCCCCATGCGGCCCATGGTATGGGCAAGCAGGTTGTAGGTACCGCCGTAGATGGCAGAGCTTGCGACCACGTGATCGCCGGCACCGGCAACGTTAAAGATCGCGAGGAAGTTCGCGGCCATGCCCGAGCTCGTGAGCATCGCAGCGGTGCCGCCCTCCATCTCGCAGATCTTGGCGGCAACGAGATCGCACGTGGGGTTCTGCAGACGGCTGTAGAAGTAGCCAGACTCCTCTAGGTCAAACAGCTTGCCCATGTGCTCGGACGTGTCGTACTTCCACGTGGTGGACTGGTAGATGGGCACCTGGCGCGGCTCGGCATCTCCCGGGTGATAGCCGCCCTGAACACATGTGGTACCGATGGTCTGCTCGCTCATATCTAGCTCCCTTGCCTGGGTTTTAGTTTTATTCGGTTCACGATACCGCTACCCTGCACCCCTCTCAACCCATCCCCAAGGTAGGTTATGGGACAAATTGATCAGGGGAATTTATCTCAAGCCTTGGGCATTTGCTCGATAGATAAAAACTAGGCATACATGAAGCTCTCGATGATTACATGCCCCGTCACGGGTACCATAGGCGGGTACACCGTGACCAAGGAGACAACGATGAAGCAAATCGATACGGCCCAGCTCGACATCACCGCCTGTCAGGCTCAAGCTGCCGAATACCACGCCCGCGGCTTTAACTGCGCCCAGGCCGTTGCCTGCACGCTCGCGCCTGCCGTCGGACTCGACCCCCAGACCGCCTTCACCCTCACCGAGGGCTTTGGCGCCGGCATGGGTGGCATGACCGAGACCTGCGGCGCCATCTCGGGCGCCGTTGCCATCATGGGCTTTGTAATGAGCGACGGCATGGAAAACCCCAAGACCAAAGGCCAGACCTACAAGCTGTCGCGCGAGATTGCCAAGCGATTTGGCGAGAAGAACACGACGACCGTCTGCGGCACGCTCAAGGGCATCGGATCTGATAAAGGTCCGCTCCGCAGCTGCCCCGGCTGCATCGACGATGCCGTCGAGATCGCCTGTGATGTGCTAAAGCAGCTCGCCGAGTAAACGGCAGCAACAGAAAAACGACGGCCGGCGCGCTTGGGATCCATCCAAAAGCACGCCGGCCGTCGCCGTTAGAACTCGGCAAATTCGGGAGCGCCGACCTCAATCTCCTCGCGCCCCGCCATAAGCTCGCGCATCTTAGCGCAAAACGGCTCCTGCTCCCCCGCTTTAAACACTAAATGAATCGTCACGGCATCCGCGTAATCGGTATCCGAAACCTTGGCACCCGAATCCTGCGCCAAACGAAGCACCTGCTCATACTGCGGATAGGCCACATGCACGTCAACAGGCACGACACTCGTCATCTCGACGATCTGCCCGGCCTCCTGAGCCGCGGCCACCGCCGCCTGCGTTGCCGCAGTATAGGCGCGCACCAAGCCACCAGGCCCCAACAGCGTGCCACCAAAATAGCGCGTCACTACGCAGCAAACATTTTTGAGCTCCGCGCCGCGCAGCACCTCGAGCGTCGGCATACCGCTCGTGCGGCTCGGCTCACCATCATCGCTCTGGCGCTCGCGTCCATCGACCAAAATCCACGCGGGAACATTGTGTCGAGCGTCGTAATGACGCTTGCGAACCATCTCGATAAAGGCATTCGCCTCATCCTCGGACTCAATATGGACCAGCTGGGCAATAAACCGGCTCTTGCGGTCCACAAACTCGCCCGAAGCCTCAATATTCGATTGCAGAGTAAAATAGCTGTCCAACAAAGCCCCTCAACAACAAGCAAAGCAACAAACAGCCTCAATAATACGGCAAAGGCCGTACCGATAATCCCGGTAAATAGAACGGCAACGCCAATGACCAGGCAAAAACAGCGAGATGCCAAGAACAGAACCGCCGATGATTCCGTCAACGAAAGCGAGAACCCGTCAGCGCGAGCAAGGTACCTTGAAAGACAAAATTGCAACAGAAATGAGGCTGCCGATGACCAGGCAAAAACAGCGAGACGGCGTCAGCTGAGTCGATTTGGCCCGAAAGAGGAGGGAGCACGCCTTATGGCGGCGACCGACGAATGAGCGCCAAATCGGCCAGCTGACGCCGTCGCAGCGTCAACAAAGTGCCGAGTGGGCCGATAAGCCGGGTTCTGTCGTGAACGGTCATTTATCTTGTCTGCACGTTACCGTGCAGCTCCACGCACGCTACCCGAACGCGGACCGGGCCGGCCCATAGCGTTCCTATTCGCGCTTGCTCCGGATGGGGCTTGCCAAGCCGCCGTGTTGCCACGACGCTGGTGGTCTCTTACACCACCGTTTCAGCTTTTCCCTTTACGCCTTGCGGCGCAGGTGGGAGTCTTCTTTTCTGCGGCGCTTTCCGTCGGATCACTCCGCCCGGCCGTTAGCCGGCATCCCGCCCTCTGGAGCCCGGACTTTCCTCACGCGTGCCGCAAGCAGCACATCGCGCGACCGTCTGGCCCACTCAGCAGTGCAAGAGTGTAGCACACCGTTGTCACAGGCAATGGCACAACACAAGCGTTCGACACGATAAACCAAGAACCACGCTATGCAGTACAATAGTATCGTCGATGGGCAACGTCGTCAGTCGAGACGCGACCGCGCTCCGCACCCCTCCGTCTACTCGGTGCGTTCCCGCCTCCTCCCCGAGGCGGGATGTCGGCATTTTTCATGCACCAACAACCCAATAGCCCGTGAACAGCCCAGGCGGCATTGCACACGGGCGGCATCGCGCACCTCAGCAACAAATGCAAAAAGGGACCCGTCCATTGCGGACGGATCCCTTAAAACAAGTGATCGTCAAACCGATTTACTCGGCGTCGGTCTCCTCGTCCTTCTTCTCGGAAGGCAGCGGGGTAACCTCGATCTCGACGCCCAGAGTCTCAGCAGCAGACTTCATGGACAGGGAGATACGACGACGGTCGAGGTCGATCTCCATGACCTTGACCTGAACCTTGTCGCCCACGTGGGTGACCTGAGAAGGCTGATCGACGTGCTTGTTGGCCATCTCGGAGATGTGGACCAGGCCCTCGATGCCCTCGCCCAGGTCGACGAAAGCGCCGAACGGGACAAGCTTGGTCACAGTGCCCTCGACGATAGCGCCGACGGGGTACTTCTTGACCAGTGCGCGCCACGGATCCTCGGTGGTCTGCTTGAGACCCAGGGAGATGCGCTCGCGGTTGAGATCGACGTCGAGAACCTCGACCTCGACCTCCTGGCCGACCTTGACAACCTCGGAAGGATGGTTGACGTGGTTCCAGGAGAGCTCGGAGATGTGGATGAGGCCGTCGATACCGCCGAGGTCGACGAAAGCGCCGAAGTCGACGATGGAGGAAACGGTGCCCTGGAGACGCATGCCAGACTTGAGCTTGGACAGGATCTCGGAGCGCTCGGCCTTACGGGACTCCTCGAGCACGACGCGACGGGAGAGGACGACGTTGTTGCGGTTGCGGTCCATCTCGATGACGCGGGCCTCGATGCGGGTGCCCATGTAGGAGGTGAGGTCCTTGACACGACGGAGGTCGACGAGGGAGGCGGGCAGGAAGCCACGCAGGCCGATGTCGAGGATCAGGCCGCCCTTGACAACCTCGATAACCTCGCCCTCGACGTTCTCGCCGGAGTTGAACTTCTCCTCGATGCGGTTCCAAGCACGCTCGTACTCGGCACGCTTCTTGGACAGGACCAGACGACCGTCCTTGTCCTCCTTCTGGAGAACCAGAGCCTCGATGGGATCACCGAGTGCAACGATGTCTGCAGGGTTAGCGTCCTTGCGGATGGACAGCTCGCGGACCGGGATAACGCCCTCGGACTTGAATCCGATGTCAACGAGCACCTCGTCATGCTCGATCTTAACGACAGTGCCGTTAACGAGATCGCCCTCATCAAAGTCGGTAATCGTACCGTCGATGAGGTTGTTCATCTCCTCCTCATTGACATCGTCAAGAGAGAAAATGGACGAGTTCTGAATCTCACTCAAAGGTGGACCCCTTTCGAACTACGGGGCCCCGATTGCTAGGACCTACAGAAGGGTGCGACAAGCACACAACGTTTAGGAACACTCGGGAGCCGACAGATACTAATGTGACGCTTATGCAATCACGTTCGTATAGGTTACGGGGAAATGAGTTCGATTTCAAGCGTGAACTGCGATTTTTTACTCGTGTGGAGACTTTTTCGTAATCTTATGGACGACCGTCTCCACAACTTGACGATAATAAGTTTGCCCATACGCCTTTGAGGTAAAGTATCCGGAGCCAACGATTCTGGAACGATTTATCGAGAAAGGTGCCCGCGTGCTCAAAGCAGTCGTTTTCGATATGGACGAAACGCTTCTTAGCATCAACCTCAACGCGTTCATCCTTCGCTATTTTAAGGATGTCTCGTCGATGCTCGCGGATATCGGTCGCCGCAGCCACGGTGGCACGATGGCACGCCTCGGCACCATCTTGGTCGACCTCAACGCCAATCGCCGAAGCGGCACGGATAATCGCACCAATCTGGAGTTCTACCAAGAAGAGGTTGAGCGCCGGTGCGGCATTTGCCTCTCGGACCCACTTATCTACGAGGCGTTTACCTACTACGACCGCGAAGTTCTTCCGTACAAGAACGACGATGTCATCAACGCCCACGCCATGCCCGGCGCACACGCCGCGCTTCAGGCCGTACAGGATGCAGGACTGCGTTGCGCGCTCTTTACCAACCCCAGCTTTCCGCAGGGGGCCATCGAGTGCCGCATGGGTTGGGGCGATCTGGCCGACGCCCCCTTTGAGCTCGTCACGCACATGGGAAACACCACCCGCTGCAAGCCCGATGCCACCTACTATCTAGAGCAGCTTCAGGTGATGGGGCTCGAGCCGCACGAGGTCCTTATGGTAGGCAACGACCCCAAACGCGACTTCCCCAGCCCCGCCTGCGGCATTCAAACCGCCTATGTAGGCCAGGGCAAGCCCAGCCGAGCCACCTGGCGCGGAACCATGGAAGACTTCGCCCGCGACTTTAACGCCGTAATCGAAGCCTTCTACGAGCACCAAATAGCCGACGTACTGTCTTAACAGACTTGGGTTTTGCCGATCATGATGTTGAGGATCTCGACGTCGGTATCTTTCATACCCACACGGCCCACGTAGCCCATGCTGGCGATCGTCTGCTCGACGGTATCCTGAATGAGGCCCTCACCGGCACGGAAGCCGCGGCCTTGCATGGCCATATCGTGACCCAGAATCGCAGCGTCAACGGCTGCCGAAATCTTAGCCGCGCAACTCGCCTTGGCGCCATCGCATACAATGCCGCCCACGTTGCCGAGCGTGTTGGAGACCGTCGCGCCAATCTGCTCGCGCGTGCCGCCGCACAGCCAGGTAATCGCGGCTCCGGCACCGCACGCGGCGCAAATAGCACCGCAAAACGCCGAGAGCGCACCAATATAGCTCTTGATATGCACGGCGATAAGATCGGACAGCATCACGGCGCGCACCAGGCGCTCATGGTCGCAGCGCAGGTACTCGGCATACTCCATAACAGGCAGCGCGCAAGTAATGCCCTGATTGCCCGAGCCGCACACAATGGCGACCGGCAGCGCGCAGCCGTTCATGCGGGCGTCGGACCCGGCGGCTGCACGGGCACGGGCACGGCAGGCGACGTCATCGGCACGTGCGCCCAGCAGCGTACGGCCCACCTCGGCGCCCCAAGCGTGCGCCAGGCCCTCGGCACTAATTGCGCCATTCAGCTCAATCTGACGCTCAACGGCAGCGCGGGCACCATCGATGTCGCCGTCCTCGATAAAGTCAATGATGGACTCGATCGACATGGGCGTGTCGGCGCTATCTGCCGCACGCTCGGCCACAACGCGCTCGGCGCAAGCGGCACACTCCCCCGCCGACTTGCCGCATACCGGAATACCGTCGAGCGTATGGCACGTAACATTAGTGTGGTGGTCGGTAATCTCGACGACCGCGGTATGGCCCCCGGCCGTGGCAGTCACCTTGATGTAGAGGTTGGGCACACCCTCGACAAGCGACACATCGCAGTAGCCGGCGTCAGCGAGGAGCTCGGCCACGCGCGCACGGTCTTTATCGTCAACGCTCTCGAGCACCTCGAGTGCGCTCTTGGCATCGCCGCCCACGGCACCCAGCACGGCCGCCGCCTCAATACCATGCATGCCGCCTGAGTTGGGCACGGTCACGCTCTTGACGTTCTTGATGATGTTGCCCGAGCAGGCAACGTCCATATGGTCGGGTTCGCAACCGAGCGTCTGACTCGCCAGCGCAGCTGCATAGGCAACGGCAATGGGCTCGGTGCAGCCGAGCGCACAGACAAGCTCGCGGTTCAAGACATCGCAAAAAGCGGCATCACGGATGGAATCGGTAGGCATAGGTATCTCCTGTTTACATAACGGACTGGGCTCTCGATAGTAGTTAGCTCTTTTATTTGATAACAATGCATCAAAAACCGCAACCCAAGTTCCGGCGGACGGCGTTCAAGCGCAAACTGACGGCATTCATTCATGAGAAGTAAGTCTTGTTGCATGCTAAAGCGTTTGACCAAAAAACGCCCGAGCGTTTACACAAAAGTCGCGCTATCATGCAGTCGAACGCGGTAAAACCTTTAGCAATTCCGCCGCACGGACCAGAGAGGAACCACTCATGAAGATTGGTATCGGCAACGACCATGCCGCCGTCGAGCTCAAGAACATTATCTCCGAGCACCTGAAGGAGCGCGGCTGTGAGGTCGTGAACTTTGGAACCGACACCTCCGAGAGCTTCGATTACCCCATCGCCGGCTACAAGGTGGGTAAGGCCGTGGCCAACGGTGACGTCGACCTGGGTATCCTGATCTGCGGTACCGGCGTCGGCATCAGCCTGGCCGCCAACAAGGTGGAGGGCGTTCGCGCCGTCGTGTGCTCTGAGCCCTTCAGCGCCAAGCTCTCCCGTATGCACAACAACACCAACGTGCTCGCCTTTGGCGCCCGCGTCGTGGGCTCCGAGCTCGCCAAGATGATCGTCGACGAGTGGCTCGACGCCGAGTTTGAGGGTGGTCGCCACGAGCGTCGCGTCAATCTCCTCAACGAGATCGACCAGACCCGCGGACTCAAGGTCGTCGACGAGGCCTAAACTACTCAGTACCACAAGCTAACAGTAGGGGCCCGCTCGGAACACATGTCCGAGCGGGCCCCTTCATAGATTTTGGAATAAAAAGGGCGCCGCGGATGGAATTCCGCGGCGCCAAAGCCACACGCTAACAGCTTTAAGGAGTCAAAGCTGGTTTAGCCAAAGAAGCGCTTGATCTCGATCTCGGCGTTCTCCAGGCAGTCGGAGCCGTGAATCACGTTGGCGTTGACATCGACAGCGAAGTCGCCGCGGATGGTGCCGGGGGCAGCATCAAGCGGGTTGGTAGCACCCATAAGGGTGCGCATCTTGGAAACAGCGGAGAGACCAGAAACGACCATCTTGACGACCGGACCGCTCGTCATAAAGTCGCAGAGACCGCCAAAGAAGGGCTTGTCGGCCAGATGGGCGTAGTGCTCCTCGACGGTAGCGCGCTCGAGCGTGGTCATCTCCATGCGCTCGATGACAAGGCCGCTGCGCTCAATGCGAGCAACAATCTCGCCGATCTTGCGATCGCGCACGGCGTCGGGCTTAATCATGATGAAGGTCTTCTCGATAGCCATAAGGTAGCCTTTCAAGTAGGTTCGCGCGTGCCCAAGTCCCATTCCGGCACCCGCCTGGACTGCATCGTAACAGAGTTTTAGCTGCAGTTAAACAAAAAGCTGTTTATTGAAACGTTGCAATTTATTGAAGCGTTCCATATGTGTCACTTCTGTTTCGAAGCCCGATTAGAGTACCATCCGGCCGCCCATCAACCGCACCGAACAGAGCAGGCGGTCGGTTGCCGCCCGCGAACGTATCCCCTTCACAACCTGCCCAAAGGTCCTACAGAAGTTCTCGACAAGCCCCTCCCCCATAGCAACAAAATACGGGCGCCTACATCAGCAGGCGCCCGTCAAGCGAAAACGATTTATCAATAAATGGACAATACGTCTTCAGCCAAACCTCTACTTTGCCCCGTGACCCATCTCGACGACCTTGGTCAGCGATCCAAACACGCCCTCGTCGGCCACGAGCTGTGCCTCGGCACGCTGCAGCTGCACGGAAACGGCGGCAGGAGCGGTGCCTCCCTCGGTCGTGCGCGCGGCGACAATCGACGGGATGTCAAGCGCCTCGGTAATGTCGCGCTCAAAGAGCGGGCTTGCCTCCTGGAACACCTCAAACGGCAGGTCCTCAAGATTGCAGCCGCGCTTCTCGCACATCAGGACCAGATGCCCCACCACAGCGTGTGCCTCGCGGAACGGCAGGCCACGCTTAGCCAGGTAATCGGCAACATCGGTGGCGGCAAGGTGTCCCACGCCGCACTCGCGCGCCATGGCATCCTCGTTGACGGTCCAGGTCGAAATCATTCCGGCCATAACGGACAGGCACTGCAGGAGCGTGTGAGCGGTATCGAGCGCGCCCTCCTTGTCCTCCTGCAAGTCCTTGTTATAAGCAAGCGGCAGGCCCTTCATGGTTACGAGCAGCTGCACCAGGTTGCCATAGACACGGCCGCTCTTGCCGCGAATAAGCTCGGCAAAGTCGGGATTCTTCTTCTGCGGCATGATGGACGAGCCGGTGGAGTACGAGTCGGAAAGCGTGATAAAGCCAAATTCAGAGCTCGACCACAGCACGATCTCCTCGGAAAGACGCGACAGGTGCATGGCCATGACGGAGCCGGCGTAATGCAGATCGAGCAGGAAATCACGGTCGGAAACCGCATCGAGCGAGTTGGGAATCACGCCCGCAAAGCCAAGTTCAGCAGCCGTCATCTGGCGATCGAGCGGATAGCTCGTACCGGTAAGCGCGGCAGCACCCAGCGGGCAGTTGTCGGCGGCATCAAAGGCGGCCTTCAGGCGTGTAAAGTCGCGCGCGAACATCCAGGAATACGCCAGCAGATGATGCGACAGCAGCACGGGCTGAGCATGCTGCATGTGCGTGTAGCCCGGCAGAATCACCTTGTCGTACTTCTTGGCCGCATCCACCAGCACATGGCGCAGCTCAAGATTGGCCTCCATGAGCTCCTTGGCCAGCGCCTTGACGCCCAGGCGCGTATCGGTCGCCACCTGGTCGTTGCGCGAACGTCCGGTATGCAAGCGCTTGCCAGCCTCGCCGATGCGACGCGTCAGCTCGCTCTCGATGGACATATGAATGTCCTCGTCGTTGATGTCGAAGGTGAAGTTGCCGGCATCGATATCCTGTTCGATTCCGGTCAGGCCCTCGGCTATCGCTTGCTCGTCCTCGGCACTGATGATGCCCTGGGCCGCCAGCATCTTGGCATGCGCCTTAGAGCCGGCGATATCCTGCTTATAGAGATGTTTGTCGACCGGCAGCGACGCGCCAAACTCCTGCGTGACCTCGGCCACGCCCGCCTCAAAACGACCGCCCCAAAGAGCCATGGAACCGTCTCCTTTCTCCAAATACCAAAACAAGCGCCCAAAGCAATGCACCCTGTCGCTAATGCGATTTTTCAACCGCTAGTTTTGCATATTCCCCCCCGTGCGCTGGGCCATGTAGCTAATTTGCAAAGAAGTGACGCACCATGCACTTGGCGCCCAACGTCTCCCTCCGGATGTTGCCCTGCGAACCGTCGATCCAGGCCTTCAGGCCCATAGGGACGTCATCGACCTTTGCAGCATCGAGCTCGGGCGCGAGAGCAAGTAAAGCATGCGCGATAGCATTGAACATAATGGATACTCCTCATATATATAGGTGCAGAGCCGCCAAATTGATAGAAGGAGCCCCGCCGGACAACCCCGGCGGGGCTCGGACTCAGCCGCAGTCGCGGCATCATATATGCGGGCGGAACGTAGGGGCCACCGATGTTAAGAAGTGTCAGCAAGCATAACGAAAGGTAGGGACCCCATGCGCCCGTTATGTATCACGCGGATGGGCCGCGCGGATACCAAGGGAAGGAAGACTTAAGCCTGAGCGGCAGCAGAGCTGGGACCCTGGACCTTGGCCCACGTCTTGAGCGACAGCGTATCGATCTCGATAAAGCCGGCGCTGGCCTTCTCGTCAAACGTGGTGTCGCGGTCGTAGGTAGCCAGACCGTAGTCGTAGAGGCTGAAGGGGCTCTTGCGGCCCACGACATGGCAGTTGCCCTTAAAGAACTTCAGACGGACGGTGCCGGTCACGAACTTCTGGGTGTCGGCCATAAAGGCGTCGAGCGCGTTCTTGAGCGGGCTGTACCACTGACCGTTATACACGGCGGTGGCCCAATCCTGCTCGAGCTTGATCTTGGTCTTGAGCAAGTCGCCCTCGACGCAGATGTCCTCGAGTGCCTTGTGGGCGGTGATGAGCGTCAGGGCTCCGGGAACCTCATAGCATTCGCGGCTCTTGAGGCCCACCAGACGATCCTCAACCAGGTCGAGACGGCCAAAGCCGTTGTCGCCCGAAATCTTGTTGAGGGCGATGACGATCTCGGAAAGCTTCATCTTCTTGCCGTCGACGGCGACGGGCTTGCCGGCCTCAAACTCAATCTCGGTATACGTCGGGGTGTCGGGCGTGTCCTCGGGATTCTTGGTCATAACCCAGGCGTCGTCGAGAGGCTCGTTCCAGGGATCCTCCAGGTGGCCGCACTCAATAGCACGACCCCACAGGTTGTCGTCGATGGAATAGGGGTTGTCGTTGGCACCCTCGGGAACCGGCACGTTGTGGGCGTGGGCATAGGCGACCTCGTCGGGACGGCACTTCAGATCCCACTCGCGAACCGGGGCGATAACCTTGAGCTCGGGGTCGAGGGCCTTGACGGCAGCCTCAAAACGAACCTGGTCGTTACCCTTGCCGGTGCAGCCGTGGGCGACGTAGGTCGCGCCAAACTCGTGAGCGACCTCGACAAGCTTCTTGGCGAGCAGCGGGCGAGACAGGGCGGAGAGCAGCGGATACTTGTTCTCGTACATGGAGTTTGCGGCGATGGCCTTAGTCAAGAACTCATCGGAGAACTCGTCGCGCAGGTCGAGCACCTGGCAATCGAGAACGCCCAGGTCGAGGGCCTTCTGCTTCTTGGCGTCCAGGCCGGTCTCCTCCTGGCCCACGTTGCCGCAGACACAAACGACATCGAGATTCTTCTCGTCCTGGAGCCACTTGACACATACGGATGTATCAAGACCACCGGAATATGCGAGAACGACTTTTTCCTTGCTCATGGCTGTTTCCTTTCGCCCTTGGTAGCTAGTTAGAACATCGGTCAGTTGCAAGTCACCTTGAGGTCAAAAACCGTGCAATATCAGGTTATTCAGCAGAATGCATCACAGGCATGCCCTTGAAACATGCGGCTATGTCGTGCTTAAACCCAACGACCTCAAAATGACTCTGTTGAGGCAATTCGCCCCATGCGGACAGAGACGATTGTTATCGTCGTCGTGTCGGACAAGGGAGAGATTTTGTCACCGAAATAGGCTCCGCTGATGATGGCCCC
>CALBUZ010000118.1 GCA_937969105.1 uncultured Collinsella sp.
TTGTCACCCCGAAACCTACCAAAAAGAGACAGGTTTATTTTGGCAGGTTTTATCTGGGTAAACGTTGGCGCTCACCAGGATGGGATGACGCCGTGAGGGACCCTAAGCCTGCCGCCGATTCCCCGGGGAGTACCCAGTGGGCAAAAAATGCCAAATATGAGTACTGTTGCCAACCTAGTAACATATCCGTCTAGCGAGATAATAGACAAAGTGATAAATATGTTCATTAACGTTAGCAGACAGAAGTCTGCTAACGGGCGTTTTGATTAATTCAAAGGCGTATAGAGGCCGCAAGGAGGTCGTTTGAGGCGGTTTTGGCTGTTACCAAAAAGGTAACAGTACTCATATTTGCCATTTTTTGCCCACAGGGTCTGGAAAGCGCCGTCAATGAGGTCTCAGGGAAGGCGTTTCGAGGGCTGCAAAACAAAAACGGGGACGCAGATTGCCTGCGTCCCCGTTCTCGGGCGTTATTCGTTCACTGCGGCAGAATTTACGCTGCCTCGTCGAACTGCGAATTGTACAGGTCGGCGTAGAAGCCGCCCTGGGCGAGCAGCTCGTCGTGCGTGCCCTTCTCGACGATGTCGCCGTCGCGGATTACCAAGATCACGTCGGCGTTGCGAATCGTGGACAGGCGGTGCGCGATGACAAAGCTGGTACGGCCTTGCATCAGCGCATCCATGGCGCGCTGAATGAGTTCCTCGGTACGGGTATCGACGTTGGAAGTCGCCTCGTCCAAAATCAGCGCCGGACGGTCGGCCAAAATGGCACGGGCGATGGTCACGAGCTGGCGCTGGCCCTGCGACAGATTGGTGCCTTCCTCGTTGATCATAAAGTCGTAGCCGCCGGCGAGCGTATGGATAAAGTGATCGCAGCGTGCGGCGCGTGCGGCGGCTTCGACCTCGGCATCGCTTGCATCGGGGCGTCCGTAGCGGATGTTCTCGCGGATCGTGCCGTTAAACAGCCAGGTATCCTGCAGCACCATGGCAAACTCGCCGCGAAGTGCCGCGCGGTCCCAGTCGCGCACGTCGATGCCCTCGACGCGCAGCGAGCCGCCGTCCACATCGTAAAAGCGCTGCAGCAGCTTAATGAGCGTGGTCTTGCCGGCGCCGGTAGGACCGACGATGGCGATGGTCTGGCCGGGCTGCGCCTCGCAGCTAAAGTCGTGGATGATGGTCTTGTCGGGCGTATAGCCAAACTTGACGTGATCAAACTCCACATGGCCGGGGCGCTTTTCGGGAATCTGCGCGTCGGCTTTCTGCTCCTCCTCGGGCGCGGCCAGGAACTCAAAGACGCGCTCGGTGGCGGCTGCCATCGACTGCATCGTGTTGCTCACGTTGCCCAGTTGCTGCACGGGCTGCGTAAAGTTGCGAACGTACTGGATAAAGCTCTGGATGTCGCCGGGCGTGGCGTTGCCGGTCAGTGCGAGCTGTGCGCCCACCACGACAACGCCCACGTAGCCCATGTTACCCACCAGGCTCATAAGCGGCATCATCAGGCCCGACAGGAACTGCGAGCGCCAGCCACTAATAAACAGGCGGTCGTTTTGACGGTCGAACTCCTCGATCGAGGCCTCGGCGCGGTCGAACACCTGAATGACGTTCTGGCCGGCAAAATCCTCCTCGATAATGCCGTTGACGGTGCCTAGGACCTGCTGCTGCTCTCGGAAGTACGGCTGCGAGAAGTGAATCATCACCATTAAGATAATCGCGGCGGCCGGCAGCGTGAGCACGGTGACACCGGTGAGCGGCAGGCTGATCGACAGCATCATGACGAGCACGCCGATAATCTGCGTCACCGACGTGATGAGCTGCGTCACGCTCTGGTTGAGCGACTGACCCAGCGTATCGACGTCGTTGGTGATGCGGCTGAGCACGTCGCCCTTGCTGTGGCCGTTGAAGTAGCTCATCGGCACGACGGCAATCTTGGCGGCAATCTCCTTGCGCATGCGGTAGCAGATCTTTTGCGTGACACCGGTCATGAGCCAGCCCTGGATCAGGCTGCAGGCAGAGCTCGCCAGATACAGGCAGAGCAAAAAGCCGAGCGTCTTGGCGATCCAGTTAAAGTCGACATCGCCGGTGCCGTTGACCTTGGCAACCAGGCCCTCGAACAGCTTGGTCGTAACCTGGCCGAGTACCTTGGGTCCCACAATGTTAAAGATGACCGAGCATACGGCAAAGGCGACGGCGACAAACACGGCAACCTTGTGCTGGCCGATATAGCCGAGCAGCTGCCTCATGGTGCCCTTAAAGTCCTTGGCCTTTTCGCCGCGACGCATGCCGCCCATGCGGCCCATGGGTCCACGCTGACGGGTGGGCTTGGGAATTTGGGTCTTGGTCTCGTCTGCCATTAGCGCTCGCCTCCTTCCATGACGGCTGCAATCTCTTCTTGGGTAAGTCCCAGCTCCTTGGCGGAAAGCTGCGACTGTGCGATTTCCAGGTACGCCGGGCAGCTGCGCAGCAGCTCCTCGTGCGTACCGGTGCCCACCACGTGGCCGTCGTCGAGCACGATGATCTGGTCGGCGTGCATGATGGTCGCGATGCGTTGTGCCACGACCACGAGCGCGGCGTCGGTGACGTTTTTGGCCAGCTCCTCGCGCAGGCGCGCGTCGGTCTTGTAGTCAAGCGCGCTAAACGAGTCATCGAACACCACGACCTCGGGCTTTTTGGCCAACGCGCGGGCGATGGCCAGGCGCTGGCGCTGGCCGCCCGAGACATTGGATCCGCCCTGGCTGATGGGGGAGTCGTAGCCGCCCTCGCGCTCGGCGATAAAGTCCTCCGCCTGGGCGACGCGTGCCGCCTGGCGCATATCCTCGTCACTCACCATATCGCCGGCAAACTTGAGGTTGCTCTCGACGGTGCCCGAGAACAGGCGACCCTGCTGCGGAATGTAACCAATGCGGTGGCGCAGCTCGGAAAGGGTCATGTCGCGCACGTCAATGCCGTCGAGCGAAATGCTGCCGCCCGTGACGTCGTACAGGCGCGGAATCAACTGCACGAGCGTGGACTTGCCCGAGCCCGTGGAGCCAATGATGCCGAGCATCTGACCGGCATGCGTGGTGAAGTTCACGCCGCTGATGACATCGGCGCGGGCATCGGGATACTGGAAGCTCACGTCGCGGAAGGTGAGCTCACCGCGCGGCGCGCTGGCCACGGGCAGTTTGGGCGAGACAGGGTCGTTGATGCTCGTGGGGCAAGTGATGACCTCTTCCACACGCTCGGCTGCGACCTCGGCGCGGGGCAGGATAACCGAAACCATGGTGAGGATCATAAACGCCATGACGATCTGCATGGTATAGGAGATAAACGCCATCATGTTGCCGACCTGCATCACGCCGTCGGACACGCCCTGCGCGCCAAACCAGACGATAAGCACGGTGATGCAGTTCATGACAAGCATCATGAGCGGCATCATAAAGCTCATGGCGCGGTTGGTGTAGAGCTGCGTGGTCATCAGGTCGAGCGAAGCCTTGTCAAAACGCTCGAGCTCATGTTCCTCGCGGTTGAACGAGCGGATGGGCATAAGGCCGTCGAGCAGCTCGCGGGCGGTAAGGTTCACGCGGTCCACAAAGCTCTGCATCTTTTTGAACTTGGGCATGGTGAGGCCCATGAGCACGCCGACAACGGCCGAAACCGCGATGATGGCCACGGCGATGGTCCACTCCAGACCGGTGTGGTTGGCCAGGACGCGCATGACGGCGACGATGCCCATGACGGGGGCCATCAGGCACATGCGGATAAACAGGGTTGCGGCCATCTGGATCTGCTGAATATCGTTGGTGCAGCGGGTGATGAGCGAGGCCTGGCTAAACTTGCCCACCTCGGCCGGCGAGAAGTGCATAACCTTGTTGAAGGTCTCGCGGCGCAGGTCGCGGGCGATGGAGCAGGCGGTGCGCGACGCCACGGCACCGGTCAGAATGGTGGCGACGAGCGACACCAGGCACAGCCCAAACATCGTGGTCGCCATGTGGCTCAGGTAGGCGTTCTGCACGTCGGCGGGGTCGATGCCCTGTGCCTTGTACTCGTCCTGTACATAGCTCACGGCGCGCTGGGTGACGATGGAGCCCGACATGGAGCCCATTTTGTCCGCCATTTGGTTGGCGCCTTCGACGAGCTTGCTTTGGTCTACCAGACCGCCCTCGACACCCAGGCGCAGGCTCTTCATGGTGATCTTACCGCCGTCGGCATCAATCTGCTTTTGCATGTTCTGCGCCGCTGCGGCCTTCTGCTGCATCTCGGCGAGCTGCTCGGGCGTCATCGCTGCCATTTGCTCGGGGGTGGGCATGGCCTGGGCAGCGTTGTTGTCTTTCTCGCTGGACGAGCCCATCATGTCGCCCATGGAGTCGGCGTCGATGCCCTGGTCGAGCGAAAGAACGACAGTCTCGGGCAGGCTCATAATGTCGGCAATCTTGCCTCCATCGGCACGCTCTTCCTCGGTGCCCTTGTACGTGCGAATCCCGTTTTTGTCTGCCTTGCCAAACGCAGCCTCTACCGTCTTGGCGTCTTTGGCGCTCATAAAGAGCTCAAGGTCATCGAGCGATTCGGCGCGAATGGTGTCGGGCACGGGCGAGGCGATGCCGCCTTGCTGCACGCCCACGTCGACGATGTCGCTCATATAGGTAGGCAGTGCCAGATCGGCGTTGCAGCTGATTACGATAAGTACGATAGCTGCAAACAGTGCCAGGACATGTTTTTTAAAGAGCTTGAGAATCCTCACTCGGCATCTCTCCTTTCTTGATTGCGGTCGATAATTTCGTTGGCGCGTCTAAGAAGGCGCACCATCTCCTGGGTATCTGTTTCGCCGAGCTGCTCGAGGAAAGCCGCAGTGCGGTTCTCGAATTCCCGACGTTTGATTTCGAGATCCTGGAATCCTTTGTCGGTCACCGTGACGTGTACGCGACGACGGTCGGTCTTTGAGTGCTCGCGCTCGACCCAGCCCTTGGCCTCGAGGGCGCGTAAGATATTGGCGATGCGGGCACTCGAGACCCAGGCGCGATCAGCGAGTTCGCTCGGCGTGAGCGAGCCGCCGGCGCGCATGAGGGCGCGCATGACGGCCATCTCGCCACCCAGAGCCTGGTCGGCAAAGCGCGAAACGCGCTGGTGCATGCTGCCAAACTCGGTAAAGAGCTGACGCCCAAGCTCATGGAAATCGGTATCTTCCACCGAAAACCCCTAACACTAGAAACTATTTTCGGTGAAAGATGATACCCTTGCACGCGCACCCTATGCGTTAGATTTTGGGACATGCCTAGAAAACTACCTTTAGGCGACCTCCGTACACCGTCGGTGCCAGCAAAGTTAGGGGCAGATCGTTAGGCATGTCCTAAAGCCTACTCAGAGGTACTTTACCCTGCTAAAGCTGGCATAACAGCTAGGGTGAACGTCGTATTATTTCCCTCATTGACAAA
>CALBUZ010000119.1 GCA_937969105.1 uncultured Collinsella sp.
GGCTGGTCGGCGTGCAGGTACGCCCAGTCCATCATAAAGGTGGCCGAAGACAGCGCACCGATGGCCAGCGCGTCGTCGGGACACGAAAGCTCAACCTCAAAGACACGCTCGTCATGCTCGCTCACGCGCGTGCGACCGCACGAGATGCTGCCGGCAAGACCGGTCTCGTTCATGAGCTCGACCGTCACGTGCTCCAGCAGGTGGCAAAGCTCGGTCTGGCCCATGCAGTCCTGGAACTCGCGACCCGAATCGCCCAGGCACAGATGCTTGGCAATCGCGGGCACCAGGTAGTACACGCGCGCCGTGGCCTCGATATCCTCCGAGGTCATGAGCGGCATGCCGGGGTTCACCAGCACATGCGCGCAGATCTTGTCCTCGCTGACGGTGACCTTAAGGATGTTGAACAGGCCTGCCATAACTCTCCCCTACTCTTCCTTGCCCTACTCGTCGCCATCGTGCGGGTCCGCAGAGCCCGCACCCGACGCCGCCGGCTTCTCTGCCGAGGACTCGGAATCCTTCTTATCGGTTTCGGCCGGAGCGATCACGCGAATGAGCGAGATGCGCTGGCCACGCATCGACTGTACCTTGAACTTGTACCCTGCGACCTCAAACACCTCTCCGATGTCGGGCACCGAGTCGCAAAGCTCCAAAATCCAGCCGGCGATGGTCTCATAATCATCGCTTTCCTCGAGCGGCCAACCAAGCTCAATCGCGTCATCGCACGAAAAACGCCCATCGACGAGCCACTCGCGGCGCGAAAGGCGCGTGAGGTACTTGTTGTCGGGGTCGAACTCGTCCTCGATCTCGCCGACGATCTCCTCGACGATATCTTCGATGGTGATGATGCCGGCCGTGCCGCCGTACTCGTCCACGACCACTACGATCTGGTCGTGCGAGGTCTGCATCTCGGACAGCAACGGCAGGATGTCCTTGGTATCGGGCACAAAGGTGGCGTCGCGCAGGTAATCGGCGATGGGCTGGTCGCCCTTGCCGTCGAGCGCGGGCTGAATCAGGTCCTTGATGTGCGCGATGCCGGCGACGTTGTCGGGATCCTCGTGATAGACGGGGATGCGACTGAAGCCGGTCTGGCGCATGGTGGACAGCACGTCGGCGACCGTCTCGTCGTCCTCGCACATGGTGGTGTCCACACGCGGCACCATGACCTCGCGGGCAACGGTGTCGCCCAGGTCGAAGATCTCGTGGATCATGCGCTTTTCCTCGTCGAGCAGGTCGTCCTGCTCCGAGACCATGTACTTGATCTCTTCCTCCGAAACGTTCTGGCGGTCGTCGGCGCTCTTGATGCGCAGGATGCGGGCCAGACCATCGGAGCAAGCGCCGGTCAGCCACACGAGCGGACGGGCGATCTTTTGGAACACGGAAAGCGGTCCCACGACCTGCTTGGATACGCCCTCGGCGTTAGCGAGGCCGATGCGCTTGGGCACGAGTTCGCCGATCACGATGGACACGAAGGCGACGGCGACGGTGATGATGACCGGCGCCAGGCCGCGCGCGATGGCAGAGAGCGGCGCGATGCCAAAGCTCATGAGCCACGTGGCAAGCGGGTCGGACAGGCTCGTCGAGGCGACGGCGGACGAGGCGAAGCCCACGAGCGTGATGGCGACCTGGATGGTGGCCAACAGCTGATCGGAGTCGGCGGCGAGCTGGACGGCGCGCTCGGCGCGCTTATCGCCCTCCTCGGCATCATGCTCCAACACGGCGCGCTTAGCCGTGGTGAGCGCCATCTCGGACATAGAAAAGTAGCCGTTGATAAGCGTCAGGACGAGGGTAGTGATAAGGGAGATGGTTATGTCCATCGGGAGTTTCTCGAACCTCCAAGATTCGGGACGTTAGGGTAAAACGTTGATGGCGGATACGGCAATTGCGCCGGCGCCCGCGCGAGCGGGGCCGTGGGCGCGGTCGCTAGATTACGAAGAGGATCACCGCCATGAACTGGAAGATACTGCCGGCGAGCACCCACAAGTGGAAAACACTGTGCAGGTAGCGCACGTTTTTGGCGATATAGAACGGCACGCCCACGGTGTAGCACACGCCGCCGACGGCGAGCAGGGCAAGCGCGACGGGGTTCAGCAACGCCACAAGCTCGGGCAGCTTAAAGACGACGAGCCAGCCCATCAGCAGATAGACCAGGCCGCTTACCCAATGCGGCTGGCGCTCGCGTAGGAAGCACTCGAGGGCGATGCCGATGATGGCGATGGCCCATACGGCAAAGAACAGTATGGCCCCGCCGTCGTTCGCCAGCGTGATAAGGCAAAACGGCGTATAACTGCCGGCTATGAGCAGGTAGATGCAGCTGTGGTCGATGATGCGAAACACGCGCTTGGCGCGAGCGGGCTGAATCGCGTGGTAGAGCGTGGAGGCCAGATATTCGAGAATGATGCTGACACCATAGACAATCGCCGCGGCCATGTGGGCCGGGCCTCCGCCGCGCAGGGCAGCGAATACGATCAGGAGCACCAGGCCCGCGATGCCCAGCAGGCAGCCGACACCATGGGTGACGGAGTTCATGATCTCCTCGCCCACCGTGTAGTGTGGAACGGCCGCGGTCTTGGGTCGCGGCTTAGAACTGTCGCTCGAATCGGGCATGCCGGTTACATCCTCCAACGTAAAGAGTTCTCAACACTATATCAAAGCGTCTGGGTGCGTGCGAAATTTGCACCATACGTGACCCCTTGTTTACCCATTCTTTGCTTGTTGACGCATTGGCGGCGAACGTCCATAATGCGCTTGCATTAAATGTTGATGTATTAACATCTTATAGGAGAATACCGCATGGCTCAAAACGCACGTTCCCATCGAAAGCTCAAGATAGCCGGCATCGTTGCACTGGTGGTTGTCGTTGCGCTGCTCGGATTTGCCGGCAACTTTTTGTTTGACTTTGCCCTGAACCCCCAAGCGCCGTACACCATGAAGATGATGCAGGATAGCAAGAACGACAAAGAAGGTGAGCAGCCGGATGCCGAGGACACCGAGGCGCGGGCGTGGTTTAAAGAGAATCGCGAGAGCAGCAGCCTCACCGCAGATGACGGAACCAAGCTTGCCGCTTGGTATTTTGCTGCTTCGGAGAGCACGCACGACTACGCCGTCTGCCTGCATGGATATACCAACGAGCCCATCGGCATGGCCCGATACGTCAAGCGATTCCACGACCGCGGCATGAACGTACTCGCACCCGCCGCCCGCGCCCACGAACGCTCCGGCGGCGACTATATCGGCATGGGCTGGCCCGAGCGCCTCGACATCGTCGCATGGATCGAGCGAATCGTTCAGGCTGACCCCGAGGCGCGCATCCTGGTCTTTGGCGAGTCGATGGGTGCGGCAACCGCCATGAACGTCGCGGGGGAATCTCTGCCCACAAACGTAAAATGCATTATCGAGGACTGCGGTTATACGAGTGTTTGGGACGAGTTTTCTCTGCAGCTCAAGGACGTGTTCGGCCTGCCCAGTTTTCCCTTGCTCGATGTAGCAAATTTGGTGTGCAACGTGCGCGCGGGCTACGACTTTCATAAGGCGAGCAGTGTGGAGCAACTCAAACACGCGACGGTTCCCATGCTGTTTATCCACGGCGACCAGGACACCTTTGTGCCGTACAGTATGCTCGACCAAAACTACGACGCGTGCGCCAGCAAGGTCAAGCAAAAGCTCACCATCCATGGCGCCACCCACGCCAAGAGTGCGCAAGTTGACCCCGAGCTCTACTGGAGCACAGTCAACAACTTCCTCGACGAGTATTTTTAGGTAAAAAGCAACGTCTGGGGCTTTATCTGGCCCCCTATTTTCGGAAGTATGCGGCAAAATCTGGAACTGCCGACCAGACCGCAGTTTTACCAACAATTTATCAGGGGTTTTGTTGCCAAAAAACGTCGTGTGCTCGGCGATCTCGAAATTTGCCGCATACTTCCGAAAAGCCGCCCGTGGACACTGTGCTCACGGGCGGCTTTTGCTAACGTTGCGCCACAAAAGCGCTTGATATGTCCAATAGACAGGTGCTACTTGACCTCGATGAGCTCGTACTCGCTCGTGCCCAGGCCGATCTTCTCGGCATGCGCGATGCACGCGCGCCAGTCGGTATCGGGATGCGTGATGCAGAAGGGGTCGTGCGCCTGCTCGCCCTCCAGATGCTCGTGGTTGTGCTCCATCTTGGCCGCGCTATCGGTGAGCTCGGTGTTGGGCAGCGGCTCGGACGCCATGACGGCGTCGGCGCAGGCCTGATCGATGGCGACCGGGTCGAAGCTCGCGAACATGCCGATGTCGTTGACGATAGGCGTATCGTTTTCGGGATGGCAATCGCAGTTGGGGCTGATGTCCATAGCAAGCGAGATATGGAAGCTCGGGCGGCCGTCGACAACGGCCTTGGTGTACTCGGCAATCTTGTAGTTGAGCACGTCGGCCGCAGCGTCATAGCCGGGCTTGATGGCGTCTTGGTTGCACACGCCGATGCAGCGGCCGCAGCCCACGCAGCGATCGTGGTCGATGGCGGCCACGTGGACCGTGCGGGTGTTGCCGTTGGCAAGCTCGCGCTCGCGGGTGTCGTCAAACGAGATGGCGCTGTGCGCGCAGATCTTTTCGCAGGCATGGCAGCCAATGCAGTGCTCGGTCGCGACGTTCGGCTTGCCGGCGGCATGCTGCTCCATCTTGCCGGCACGGCTGCCGCCTCCCATGCCCAGGTTCTTCATGGCGCCGCCGAAACCGGCCTGCTCATGACCCTTAAAGTGCGTAAGGCTGATCACGATGTCGGCGTCCATGAGTGCCTGGCCGATCTTGGCTTCGTGTACGTACTCGCCGCCCTCGACCGGGACGAGCGCCTCGTCGGTGCCCTTGAGGCCGTCGGCGATGATAATCTGGCAACCCGTGGCATACGGGGTAAAGCCGTTCTGGTAGGCAGTGTCGATGTGCTCGAGCGCGTTTTTGCGGCTACCGACATAGAGCGTGTTGCAGTCGGTGAGGAAGGGCTTGCCGCCCAGCTCCTTGACGACATCCGCGACGGCGCGGGCGTAGTTGGGGCGCAAAAAGCTCAGGTTGCCCAGCTCGCCAAAGTGAATCTTGATGGCAACGAACTTGTTCTCGAAGTCGATCTGCTCAATGCCGGCGCGGCGAATGAGGCGCTTGAGTTTGTCGAGCTGGCTCTCGCGAGCATGCGTGCGCAGGTTGGTGAAGTACACCTTAGCGGGTGCTGCGGGTGCAGTTGCGGTCATAGATCTATCCCCTCGGTCTATATGGCGTTACAGACATAGGAGATGGTACCCGTTGAAGTAGGGTTAATGTCAAGCACGGCGCCCAGTCATTGGGTAGTCATTGGGGACAGACTTAAATGAGTGCCACCGGGACAGTCCAGGCCAGCGAGCCGGCGAATTGGCAAAGACTGTCCCCGATGACTAGTCATTTAAGAACGTCCCCAATGACTAATATGGGGCTACTCCTGCACCTTGAGGGCCTCGGCCAGGCCCACACGTTTGATGGAACGCATGTGCAGCAGCGCCACGACCAGGTAGGTCGCAAAGCCAATGCCGACGCATGCAGCCATAGACCAGGCGGGCACGTAGATCTCGATATTGCCGTTGTAGGCGAGCAGCATCGAGCGGAAGATGGCCGTGAGCGAGCCAATGATGACCGGCAGGCTCAGCACGAGCGACGCCGCCACGCACAGCGTGATCGAGCGAATGTACAGATGCGAGATCTCGCTATCTCGATAGCCAAAGACTTTCATGTAGCTAATCGAACGGGCGCTGTGGTCAATCACGGCCTTGGTCAGCAGGTACATAAACAGCAGGAAGATAAATACCGCGAGCCCGATCATCATGCCGATCATTTTGCTCATCATGCCGATGAACTGGTCGCCCACGGCGCGCATGTCGTCGGGCGTGGTGTCGCCGGCAAAGTAACGGGCATCGAGGTCGAGCTTCTCGTCGCTCACATAGCCGTTAAAGTAGGCGGCGTCGTTGTCGAACAGCTCGTTAAAGTCGTCGATACTCATATAGATATTCATGTCCGACTTGGAGCCCCAGGCACAGTCCTTGCCCGCGTACTCAAGGGAATAATGCTCACCCTCGTACTTGTCGCCGAGCGTGACCTTCTGGCCCTCGCTCCAGCCAAACTTATCGAGCAGACCGCCGCCAAAGACGACGCGCCCATCGCCGACGTCCAGCCCTTTCCAATAGCGCGAATCGGGCGAGATGCCGTAGACGGAAATCGTCTCCTCGCCATTTCCATCGCCGCGGTCGTATTGCAGCTGGTAAACGGCGTATTTCTCGGCCTGCGCGATTGCGCCCGCGCCGTTGTCGGTCGTATTGACCGGGTGGATATCGTCGTTGTCAGTGTCGATCTTGGAGGCCTTGTCGATCAGGTCGATAGCCTCGTCGCGGTCGCAGCCGAGGGCATCGGCAAGATCATCAAGGCGTGCATAGAGCGCATCCTTCTTGTCCTGGACCTTGGCAAGCGCATCCTGCGCTGCGGTCAGGCTCTCGGCAGACGGAGATGCGGTCGCGGCATCGGCTGCCGTCTGCGCCGCATCGGCCGCGTCGTCAAGCTCGTCATCGGCATCCTGAGCGGCGGAAAGCAGCGCGCCGTCAACCGACTGCAAGCGCTCGAGTGCCGACCACTGCTCGCGCTCCTCGGCAGTGCCCTCGAGCTCCAGCGGCGCCTTGAGCGTGTACTGGTGCTCGGCGACCAGGCTCGTCTCGAGGTTGTCCGCGTAGTGCGTCATCGTGGGCAGAATCGCCAGGCCAAAGAGCAGCAGCAGCGAAGCAAACGCAATGCCTACGAAGAGCGTGGCGAAGTTGCCCAGGTTGCGCAGGAAGATACGCAGGCGGAAGCGGGAAACAAAACCCATGCGCTCCGGCAGCTGCAGGCCGCGCTTGGTGCCCGATTTGCCGCTCGCCTCGTGACGAAGGAACTGCAACGGCGTCTTGCCCATCTTGCGAAGCAGGCCCACCAGCGTGATGAGGATGAGCGCGGCGGCGGGAACCACGGCGCACTTCACAAAGATCTCCCAGCTCCAGTACACCTGGAAGGGCGGCAGGCTGTACGAACCGTAATAGAGACTGCGCATGGGCTCGGTAAAGAACACAACGCCGAGTGCAGTGCCCAAAAGCGCCGCGACCACGCCCACGATGGCGGGAAGTGCCAGGTAGTGCAGCACGATCTCACGTCGACGATAGCCACTGGCGAGCAACGTGCCGATAATGGCGCTCTCCTCCTCGATGGTGGCGTCGGTGAGCACCACAAAGACAAACGCCATGATCACGATGATGATGTCGAGCAACGTCATCCACATCGTGGAGTCGCCGTCCACGTCATCGCGCGCATAGCCAATACCCTGGTTGGAATCGGCATCGATAAGATCGTCAACGCGCGCATCGGCATCGGTCAGCGCCTCGACCATATCCTGCTCGGCATCGATACGGTCTGCAGTGGAGAGATCGCGATCGGCAAAGGTGAAGGAGTAGGTGTAGGCAGGCGCGCCGCCGGCATCCTCGAGCGCGGCAAAGCCGGCGTCGGTGACCTCGGCAACACCATAGGTGATGGTGTTCACCGTAAAGTCCGAATTGTTGAGGAACAGCGCCTGGCTATCGGGCTGGGTCATGATGCCGCAGATGGTGTAGGTGCGGCCCTC